>NZ_JAEMSD010000159.1:6942-13315 GCF_016462955.1 Bradyrhizobium sp.
GTTGAAGACGGTGAAGCGCTTCAGGAACGGGACGGCCTGGGCGTCTTCGCCGGTCTCGCGGGCGCGCTTCTTCTCGGTGTCCGGAATGAAGCGGTCGGCGTAGACGACGGTCGTGCCACGCTCGCCCTTGCGCACATTGCCGCCGAGCGAGAGCGCCTGGCGAAAGGTCAGCCAGCTCTGCCCGGGAAAGCCATGCTCGATGACAGCGCCCCAGAGGATCAGGACGTTGATCCCGGAATAGCCGCGCCTCGTCGAGGCGTTCCTGGGCATGGCCAGCGGCGCCTTTGCCGCCGCCGTCCCCCAGGGCTGAACCCAGGGCAGCCGGCCGTCCTCCAGTTCGGCGATGATCTTGTTGGTGATGTCGTCGTAGAGGCTCGCCCGTTCGGGGGCGGCCTGGCGGTGGTGCTTGGTCATCGCGGGTCTCCGCGACGGGCGCCGGGAGCCTCTCTCCCAGTCCTCAACCCGTCACGGCAAACCCGTCCGCACTCTTACTCTCGGGGGGCGTTGCGGGGCAGCCGGCCCCGCAGAAGGGGTCGGCCGAGACCAGAGGGCTTGGGCGCAGGGGAAGGCTTTCCCCTTTAATCCGTGGAAACGACAATGCGGAATTCAGGACCGCCGATTTTCAGGCTTACGGCCGGACTATGCGACCTGTCCGTGCCGTTCCAGCAGGCGCATGAGGACGCTGTTCGCGTGGGTAAAATTGTCGAGCTGCCCGCGAAGCTCGTATGCCCATTTCGCGCCATGGAAGAGGTTGTTGCGCAGACGCCAGACGATCATCAGGAGCGCCAGAATGCGGTCGCGCGGATCGGTGTTCACTCCCTCAATCACCGCACGCACCAGGTCGGGATGATCCGCGGGGCGAAGGCCGAGATAGGGGAAATGGTAGGTCAACGCGCCGTCGGCGAAGTAGCGGTTGCGGAAATGGGCCAGCTCACCATCATAGAGGTCAGCTCCAAGCGTGCCGGCAGCCGTCCATTCATCCACCCTCTCGCGGATGCGATCGGCACGAGCGAAATTGTTCATCACCTGAGCTTCGAACAGGCTCCACAGGAACGCGAAGTCAAAGATCGCGCTGCGGTCCTGGGGAGGGAGATCCTTGAAGCCCGGTGCTCTTTCCGATAGCCATTGCTCGCTCATTCCTGCGCTACCCCTCGCTCGTGTTGATCGCTTCTGCCGGCTATCGTCCGTCGCCTCATCTCAGGAGGGATGTCATGCGCTTGCGATGATCCGCAATTTCATTGCGCGGGTCTCCAGCAGGTAGGTCTCGGCTCCGGCCAGCAAGTGCAGGCCTTCTTCCGTGATTGCCGCACGCGAAAGGCCAGGTTGGATGATGCGAACGTCGTATTCGTAGCGGTAATCCTGCCAGCTCGCTTTCAACTTCTTTAGAAAGGCCGCAGTGCCTTGCTCGAAGCGAGAGCTTTGCCCTTTGTCGAGACGCAGCTTCTCGCGCTTCAGCATATGCGTGAACATCCGATTGGGACGATCGCGCCAGCGGGCAGATTTCTGCGCTTGTCCGCAAACCTCATAGAGATCCTTGACGCGGGCGCCCGGCGTCTCTGCGCTCGAATATTTGCAGTGATAGAGCGTGACCTGTACAAGGCCCTCGGTCACGCGAAGCGAAACGACATCAGCGATTTCTCCGGCACCGTCATCGTCGAAGACGAGATCGTAGGCTTCACCATCGGCAAGCAGCATGTCGATCACACGCCGCTGAACGGAATCCGCGCGCTTTTCTGGACCTTGCGCTTCGGCCCGGATGTTGGTCTTCGACCAATCCCAGGCCTCGATCCGGTCAGCGGGATAGGGTTCGACGGAAACGCCTTCCGACAAGGCGTAGAGATGGCTGTAGATCAGGAGCGAGCCGTCTCCGAAATCGATCTGCGGCGAGTCGTCTCCGAAGGATTCGGACAAGCTCTTCACCTTGCCGGCGACCTTGATGGCAGTCTTGGGACCTGACCGCTGCGGATAGCGTGCGCCGCCTTCGGAGAACACGATCTCGAACTCTGCAACATGCGCATCACTGCGAACCGCGAACCGCAGCGGCCCCGTCCGCTCGTGGTCGAGGAGCTCGATGTCGCATTCGGTGAACAGCACTGACTCGTCGCCAAAACTGATTTCGACGCGGTCCTCGATCTGCGTCAGCAGCGATTCCGGCCAATGGATCGCGACCGGTGGAACGGCTGGCCGTTCACTGATCTGGCGCGGCCGCATCGCACTTTTGAAGACGCCGTCGGTGGTGATGCCCGGATCGTTCACCGCCTGGCCGATGTCGCCGCACCATTCGACCCAGTCGGTGAGATCGCGGACAGGAGAGATCGACCAGAACTTGCCCTTGGCCGAGCAGCCGCGCGAGGCCGGGACGCCATCGAGGAAGCCAGTCGCGAAGACGTTGTTCTTGATCCGGGACTGGGATTTGGCGGTATCCAGACCGTCGGCGACATCGACACCCATATACATGGAATAGCGCACGCCACGTCCCTGGTGATGGGTGAGGCCAAGATTACGCAGGATCAGGCGGTTGAAGCCGTGCAGGCTGCGGAACACTTCCTCTCCCTCGACACGGCGCGCGGTGTCGCCGCAAACGGCTTTGGCCAGCCGGTCATAGGGGCCTTTCGCCGAACTGCTAATGTAGAGGAGACCTTTGCTAGGATCCCAGTGCATCATATGCAGATCCCAGATGACGTTGGTCGCATGTTGGGCCGTCGTCCATCCGGCTTGTTCCTCGGAACGGGTGACGAAGATGGCCACGCGCTGGTGCGGGTTGACCTTCATGCCGAGATAAACACCGGCATTGTAGAGATCCTCGGCACGGAACGGCTCCCAAGCGTCGCAGGAGGTGCGGTAGACGACCGCATTCATTTTCGGTTCGAGGGTCTGCAAGGGAATATCGGTGATCTCGCCGACAAAGCCTTTGAACATCTCGGCGCGCCGGACCTGCCGATCGATCTTGGCCGTGCTCAGCGCCTCGACCAGAGCATTCCAGTCGGCATCTTCGGCATAGAGCTTGGCCAGCGATCGGTCGATGTCGTCCACGCCTGTGTTGGCGATCACCGTGGCGTCGCCGAGCCGGGGATCTTGCCGTGTGAAGCGGCCGACGAACTGGATGGTTACGGCGATGCTCTTGTGAGGGTCATGCAGGCCCGCGATCTTCAACTCCGGGAGATCGAAACCTTCGCCCAGCATATCGACGCAGACGATGATCCGGCTTTCGAAGCGCCGAAGAGCCGCGAGGCTTGCTCGGCGATCGCGCAGTGGCTGCTGGCTGTGGACGATGACAGGCCGGAACTCCGGATACATCGCGCTGTAGAGTTGATGGAGGTCCCTGGCGCGGTCGATTGTCGAGCAGCGTGCCATGGCGAGATGATTGAGGCCGGCGTCCAGATCGGCCTGTAGAACCTCGCCGAGCTTCTCGGCGATCGCGAGGTCGGCGTCCCCCTGGTCGAGACCAAAGACGGCCTCGAACCGGATCGGTTTGAAATAGCCCTCGGTCTGCGCCTTCTTCAGCGGATAGGTGTAGATGAACTCCCCGTCGACCCGGCGGCCGTCCTCGCGGAACGGCGTCGCCGTGAACTGGACGATGGGCAGAGGCGGATCACGTTCGACGAACAAGCCACGGAATCGCGCCCAGGTCGGCGCGCCAATATGATGGGCTTCGTCGATGAAGAGGGCAGATGCGCGAGCCGCCATCTTCTCCTGAACCTGCGCCTCGGCGCGGCCGGCGATCTGCATGGTCGTGACCACGACGTTGGCGCTGTCGAAGATCTGATCGACTTCCGCGGGCGTCGTCGGGATATGGGAAAGCCGCATGACCAGCGGGAAATCCGCCGAGGCGTCGAGACACTGTTGTTGCTTGAGAACGCCGAAGGTCTCGAACTTGCCTGCGATCTGCTCGCGCAACGCGTCCGTGGGAACCACCACCAGCAGCCGCTCGAATCGCCGATGGGCGTTGAGCGCGAGCATGGTCTCGGTCTTGCCGGTGCCCGTCGGCATGACGATGGTCGCCGGCTGGGTCGAGCGTGTCGCATGCGCAAGCGCGGCATGAAGCGCGCCAATCTGCGGACGGCGGAACCCGGGCTTCGCGGATACGCCATTTTCGGCAGAGCGGCCTTCGCGCAGGTGAAGCGCCTCCTGCCAGGAGGCGGAGACGGCCGCCAGCCGCTCCGTGCGCGCTGTGGTGTCCAGCAAGCCGATATTGGCCGGCACGATGTTCACCCACCGGCCTTCGCCCAGTTCGAGCGCCTCGGCGATCTTCGCTGGCTCCGTCGCACCGGGGACGAGGAGCACCAGATCGGCCTTAAGCTGAGTGGCGCTCTTGGTGCTGATGATCTTCAGCGTCTCCCCGGATTTCAGGGTGGTCTCGTATCCATTCACCCGGCGGATGGAAAAGGTCCGCAAACGGCAGCTTGCGCGTAGCGCCGGGCAGGCCAGTTGCCGCACAGGGCTTCCGAGCACCTTGCCGTCGACGGCAAAGCGCGGCGGAAGCAGCAGGCTGACCTCCGCGTCGAAGAGGTCGTTCTGGGTAGAACTGGCGGGACGCTTGCGGGAAGACATCTGGACGTCTCCCTCAGGCCGCCATGGTCTGCGGAGAGGGCAAGACTGTGATCACCGTGCCGGTGGTCATCAGGACGATCAGGCCCTGCTTGGCGCCGGTCATGTCGAGATAGGCGCGAACCTGCGATCGATAATGATCCAGAGTCTGGGGGGCGGGACTGACGTCGCTCTTCCAGTCGACGACAACGACTGGGCGGCCATCCGGGCTGACCGTCAGCGCGTCCGCGATGCCGGCGGTCGCGATCTCTTCACCCTTCTCGGCTTGGACGGCATAGACGGGAAACTCGGCCAGGAGCCCCGGCCGCAAGAACGCGATCACAGGCAAAGCTAGAGTTCGCGTAACGCATACCGCCAGCTCCTCGGCGGACAGACCCACCGCCGGATCGGCGACCGGGGTCTTGCCGAGCGCACGGATGAGATTGGCTGCGCGCTCGGTGAGTGTTGCCGATACTTCCGCGGTTTCGCCGGTCAGCACCTCTTCCATCAGCTTGTGAAGGATCAGCCCGCGCTCCCGACCACCTTGGACGACAATGTTCGTCTCAAGTTCAGGCGGCTGGTCATCGGCTGAGCCGGTCCAGATGTCGGCTTCTTCCTCCCGCAGCAGGGAGCCGCCGGCATTCTCGTCACGGCTGGGCGCGAGCCAGATCAGGCGCGTTTGGCGATCAGCGATAGTGGTCGCCTCGGCTGCGAAGCCGTCGCGGGTCTGGGCATTGCCCGCGCCCGCGGCTGCGGTAGCAGCGTCGAGCGGGAGATGCGAGACATCCAAGGCCGGAAGATCGGCGAGCGACAGATCGACGAGACCGATCCAAGCCGATTTCGAGGGCGTTGTATCGAGCCGGGGAAGGACAAGAAGTTCACGGGCGCGCGTTGCGGCGACATACCAGAGTCGGATCCGTTCGCGATCCAGTTCGTCCTTCTCCGCCTGGCGCGCGGCGTCATAGCCATTGGGCGCAACACCCAGGACCGGGCAGTGGAACGTATCAGTATGACGATCGATCACCGCGCTGTCGGGCGTCATGACGCCGGTCATGGTGTTGATGGGGATGACGATCGGCCACTCAAGGCCCTTGGCGGCATGCATGGTGAAAAGCGCGACGGCCTCCTCCTGCGCGTCGGGCCGACCTTCGACGGCGCGCGCCTCATCGGTCCAGGCCGCCGTCATTGCTTCGGCGAAAGCGCGGAGTCCGCGCACGGCATAACCCGTCGACAGGCTGAGATAGAGATCGACGTTGGCGAGCGCGCGCTCGGCCTGGCCACAATGTCGCTCAAAAAGGAGGGGCCGCATCCTCAAGGCGTCGACGGCATGCGAGAGCAGTTCATGCGGCGTCGTGCTGTTGCCTCGCCGGTAGAGCGCCTGCAGCTTCTCGAGAGCGTCGCGCGCCATCGGATGCCCGATGGCCGCCGGATCGACGCCAAGGTCGAGGCGGGGGATCCGGTCTGGCTCTTCCTCGGAGCGCGGAAGCGCCCAGACGATGTCCAGCAGTTCTTCTTCGGTGAGCCCGACCAGCGGACCGCGCAGCAGCGCGCCGAGCGCAAGCGTGTCGCGCCGGTCTGCGAGAACACGGGTCAGCGCGATCAGGTCTTGGACCTCCTGCCGGCGGAAGAGGCCTTTCCCGGCCTGTGTCGCCACGGGGATGCCTCGCCGTTCAAGCGCCTCCTCATAGCGCCACAGGTCTGCACCGGTCGGTGCCAACAAGGCGATGTCGCCGGGCTGGCAAGCTCGTTCAGTGCGGCTGCGCCGGTCCAGGATAGGTTGGCTGCCGATCAGTCGCGCGCAGAGCTCGGCCACCGCATCGGCTTCGGCATCTCGTTGCTGCTCGGC
>NZ_JAEMSD010000160.1:0-7025 GCF_016462955.1 Bradyrhizobium sp.
CGATGATCGATGGCAGCACCGCATTGACTGTGACCTTGCCCTTCCACTCGTTGGCGAGGGCCTCGGTCAGGCGATGCACGCCGGCTTTCGACGCGGCATAGGGGCCCATCCCGCTGCCGGCCTGAAGCGCGCCCGTGGCGCCGATGTTGACGATGCGGCCGGCGTTGAACCTGGCCAGATGCGGCAGCGCGGCGCGTGAGGTGTTGAGCGCAGTCAGGACATTGAGCGCGTACATGCGCTGCCAGGTCGAGACATCGCCATCGCCGACGGTCTCGAAGGCGAAGCCGCCGGCGATGTTGATCAGGACATCGAGCCGGCCGAAATGCTGTGCCGCCGTATCGACGGCCGTCTTCGCCTGCGCCGCGTCCGACAGGTCGACGCCGCCGATCTCGATACGCTCGGCACTTGCGGCCATCTGCGACGGTGCGTGATCGATGCAGGCGAGGCGCGCTCCGCGCGACTGCGCGATCTCGACGACCACCTTGCCAAGTGCGCCGCGTGCGCCCGTCACGACCAAAGCCTTGCCTTGCATCATCGTTCTCCCGCCGCAGCCGGCTTATGGTTCGAGATAGCGTGCCTTCAGCGCGGTTCGCTCCGCCGTGCCGAGCTTGAGGCCATCACGCAAATAGGTTTCGAGATCGCCATATTCGCTGCGGACGGCGTCGAAAGCCGCAGCGAGGTACGAGGCCTCGACGCTGCCAATGGCGTCGAGAACATCGGCGGGAAGATCTGAGGCACTCGACGCGCCGAGCTTGTAGTGCCGGTTGGTCAGGAGGTAGTCCTCGGCAATGACGTCATCGGCGACGCCGAGCGCATGCAGGATCAGCGCGCTGGCGAAGCCGGTGCGGTCTTTGCCGGCGGTGCAATGGATCACCAGCGGCGCGCGGTCTTCCAGCAGATGGCCGAACAACGCGCGGAAGCTGTGCGTGTTGTGGCGGACATAGTTGCGGTAGGATTCGCGCATGAGCTCGATCGCGAGCGCCGCAGTCAGCGAACCGCTTGCAAGCTCGGCGCGCAGCGCGGCCACGACGGTCGGTTCGATCGGCAGCGAATGCACCGCGACCTCGTTGAGGGCGCAGATGCCGGCCGTGCGCTCCTCGCGCCCACGGAAATCGAACGCGCTCCTGACGCCCAGCGCGCGGACGATCTCGACGTCGGCAGCGGTGAGCTGGCCGAGATGATTGGAGCGGAAGATGTGCCGCCAGCGCGTGGTACGGCCATCGGTGGTGGGATAGCCGCCGAGATCGCGAAAATTGCTGGCGCCTTGCAAGGCGAGATGGCGGGCAGGGGAGTCTGTCATTGGATCAGCTTGGGTTATGTTCCCGCCTGGCGGGCGTCCTCGAATCTATTACAGGGGGAGATCATGGGCCGGGACAAGGCCGTTGTTTTGGCGATCAGCATGCTGCTCGGCGGAATCTGCTTCACGCGGCATGCGGACGCGCAGACTTTCCGGACCTATCGCTGCGCGGATGGGACGCAGTTCATCGTTGGCTTCTATGACGGCGACAAGCGCGCCTTCCTCCAGATCGACGGCGAGCCAGTCACGCTCGGCAAGCGGCTGGCGGTTTCGGGGGCCCGCTATTCGGGGGCCGGCGTGACGCTGACCATCGGGAGGGCCGGGGCCACCACGGTCAAGCATCTGAAGCGGTCGGTCACGGCCTGCGCGGTGATCTGAGCAGCGTGGTGCTCCTCGGAATCAAAAAGGACCGAAACTTCGTTGTTTCGGTCCTTTTTCAAACTGCCGCCGCCTGGAGGCGAGAGTGCGGCGGTCTAAAACCAAGTACAGGCATCAGCGTTCCCATTTGGGCTTGGCTTCATCGACCGCATCCTGGTGGTACCAGCTGTCGCTGCAGATCGAGACGTTCGCGGAATGCGAAGCGTGATCGGCAGGAAAGCGGGTCTCCCCGTAGCGGCGTCCGGCGAGAGCCGCACGGCCCCCAACCGGGAATTGATAGATCTTTGCAGATCCGTGACTCAGACCATTGTTCATCATTGCGATTCTCCTTGGTCGAAGCGCCTTTGCCTCCATGGTGCGCCCGACTCGTTCGATAGTGGTTACTGGAATCCCCATATCGGCCGCGCAGGCCGAATTGGAAAGTGCCGAAAAGGAAATCAGTTGCCGCCCAATTAGTGGGCAGGCGATGCTCTGCATCCCCTAAGGCACCCAGTCGGTGACTAACGCCTGGGCCATTCCAAAGGTTGCTGCGCAGGGGTGGGAGGGTTTGCGAAAATTGCCGGCGGTTGATGCGCGTTTCAGCGGCAACTGTCAGCGACGCACCGCGTGCTGCAGAATCGGGCGATTTTCCGCAGTTTTTGCGCTGCAGCGCCATGCGAAGGTGCGCGGCTGTGACGCAGGTGGCCGCGGGCGGCGTGCTCGCGGCCAGGCAACCCGGACTGCGGTGGAAATCGGCCCGGAGTGCGGCCTTTTGGCATGCAAAATGCTTGTAGAGGGCCGGCCGATGATGGCCGGGTACAAACGTGCGGGGCTCTCAACCCCACCTTTCGCATCGTCTACAGAGAGGCTCAATGACCAAGTATAAGCTCGAGTATATCTGGCTCGACGGATATACGCCGACTCCGAATTTGCGCGGCAAAACCCAGATCAAGGAATTCGCGTCGTTCCCGACGCTCGAGCAGCTTCCGCTCTGGGGCTTCGACGGCTCCTCCACCCAGCAGGCCGAAGGCCATAGCTCCGATTGCGTGCTGAAGCCGGTCGCGGTGTTCCCGGACGGCGCCCGCACCAATGGCGTGCTGGTGATGTGCGAAGTCATGATGCCCGACGGCAAGACCCCGCATCCGTCCAACAAGCGCGCAACCATCCTGGACGACGCAGGCGCCTGGTTCGGCTTCGAGCAGGAATATTTCTTCTACAAGAACGGCCGTCCGCTCGGCTTCCCCGAGGCCGGCTATCCGGCGCCGCAAGGCCCGTACTACACCGGCGTCGGCTATTCGAACGTCGGCGACGTCGCCCGCAAGATCGTCGAAGAGCATCTCGACCTCTGCCTCGCTGCCGGCATCAACCATGAAGGCATCAACGCGGAAGTCGCGAAGGGCCAGTGGGAATTCCAGATCTTCGGCAAGGGCTCCAAGAAGGCCGCTGACGAGATGTGGATGGCCCGCTACCTGATGCTGCGCCTGACCGAGAAGTACGGCATCGACATCGAATTCCACTGCAAGCCTCTCGGCGACACCGACTGGAACGGCTCGGGCATGCACGCCAACTTCTCGACCGAGTACATGCGTACGGTCGGCGGCAAGGAGTACTTCGAGGCGCTGATGGCCGCCTTCGACAAGAACCTGATGGACCACATCGCAGTCTACGGACCGGACAACGACAAGCGTCTGACCGGCAAGCACGAGACGGCGCCGTGGAACAAGTTCAGCTACGGCGTTGCCGATCGTGGCGCGTCGATCCGCGTGCCGCACTCCTTCGTCAACAACGGCTACAAGGGCTATCTGGAAGACCGCCGTCCGAACTCGCAAGGCGACCCCTACCAGATCGCTTCGCAGATCCTGAAGACGATCGCATCCGTGCCGACCGACAAGCAGGCCGCGGCCTGAGATCCTCCCGGCCCGGGCTCGGGGGCTGGCCCGGGTTGGCTCACAATCCGCCGGAGCTGCAAGGCTCCGGCGGATTTTTTGCTTTTTGATGACAGCCGTTTCCGTGCCCGCGACCCGGCTCCGCGAAACTTGTCCAATTGCCGCCGGAAGCGGGATAGAGTGCTCCAGGATGCGCGCGGGGGCCGGGGGACACGGCTGGTGATTGAAGGCTTCTACAAGGTGAGATTTCAGCTCGGCGATGCCGTCGGCCGGAGCGTGATGCATGCCGCCAACGGCATGTTGCTCGGCGGCAATTCGGCCTTCGCCCATATCGGCACCTACGACAAGACCGAGAGCGGCGTCGACATCGTGATCAACACCGTCCGCCACAACCCCGATCCCAACTACCGCGCCATGGCCGGCACCGATGACGCGACCCTGGTCGCCAAGGGCTGGGCCGACGGCGATCTCTATCGCTTCAGGGGCGAGCTGAAGGAGCTGCCCGGGGTGCCGTTCCAGTCGCTGATGACGCCGATCACCGAAGACGAAGTGCCGATCGCCGGCGGCGTCGGCGAAGGGGGCATCGCCGATGGTCTCTATTCGATCCATCTTCGCATGCTCGACGGCATCGACCGCGGCCTCACCGGGGTGATGCTGCTCAACCGGGGCCGCATCCTCGGCGGCGATGCCGCGTTCTATTATCTCGGCAGCTACACTGCCGCGGAGGGGCGGTGGAAGGGCCAGATCCTCAACCAGGAGCACACGCCGGCCAAGGACGATCCGATCTTCGGGGGCCACGAAGTCGGCATTGGCTTCTCCGGCAGTTATGGCGGCGAAGAGGCCGTGCTGGAGGCCACGGCGCTGGCCGGCAAGCGATCCTTGCGCCTGACCGCAGCCCTCAAGCTGATGCATCGCGCCTGAGCAGCCTTGAATTTGCCGGGGCGAAGACGCAACGTGACGATCATGCGGACTTACCTCGTTGCCATGCTCTTCGCTCTCGCCGCGCCCGTGTCTGCGCAGGCGCAGTCGGCCGATCTCGTCTTGTGCGACCGTGTCGCTGCCGACCCCACCGATCCCGACAAGCCGGCCGAGGTGAAGGGCGTCGCGGAGATTGCGGCGTCCGACGTCGCCACCGCCATCAAGTTCTGCAAGCAGGCTGCGCCATCCTCGCGGCGTGCGATGTTCGCGCTTGGCCGCGCTTATGCCGCCAACGGGCAGACCGGCGAGGCGATGGCGGCCTGGCGCAAGGCAGCCGACAAGGGATCGAGTGCGGCGATGGTCGAGCTCGGCGTCGCCTACGCCACCGGCGCGGGCCTTGCGAGGGACGAGGCGCAGGCGCGAAAGCTGTTCGAGAAGGCCGCGCAGGCCGGCAATCCGCGCGGCGTCAGCAACCTTGCCGCGCTCGGCAGCGCGGGCGGCGCGGCGCCGGCCGATCCCGCCCAGGCGCGGGCGCTGCTCGGCAAGGCCGCCGAGACCAATGCGGAGGCGCAGTACCAGCTCGGCCTGATGCTGTCCGAAGGCTCGGGCGGCGCCAGGGACGACGTCGCGGCGCGGGCGCTGTTCGAGAAGGCGGCGACGCAAAACCATCCCGGCGCGCTGGAGCGGATGGGCGCCTTCGCGCAAGAGGGGCGCGGCGGACCGAAGGACAAGGACGCGGCGAAAGCCTATTACGAGCGCGCCGCCGCGCTCGGCGACGAGGATGCCAAGAAGGCGCTGGAGCGCATTCGCTGTCCCTATGCCATCAAGGACAAGCAGGGCAAGCTCGTCACCACGCTGTGCTTCTGATCACCGCCCGGTCAGGGCAGAAGCGTCTAGCCGGTTCACTTCATGTAGTAGGCGAGATCGCTCCGGGCGTCGCGATAGGTGGTGTCGCGATAGTTGGGATAACGTCGCGCGGCCTGCGCCACCGCGCGCACCACGCAATCCCAGAAATCGCCGTTCCAGTCGAAATGCTTGTTGTATTCGTCTTCGAATTCGACGGCGGTGATGATGGCCTGCCGGATCGCCTGATCGTCGGCGTGCGGATGGGCACGCTTGACGTAGCCGAACATCGGCCCTTCATGCGCGTGATCGCGTTCCCGGCGGTACTTGGCGCCGAACTGCTCGGGGCTGAGAGTGCGGTTGATGCGGATCTCTTCGGCGGTCGGACGGCCCGCGATCGTCTCCAGGCGGTAGCGCTGGCGCCAGAGCCCGTAGGCCGCATCGAGCAGCGGCTGCGTCGCGGCGCCGGCGATGATCGCGCTGAGCTCCTCCTCGGCTGATTGCGGTGTCGTATCCATGCCGCTTGGTCGCGCCTCGGCGAAGGCCGGTTCATGCGCGATCTTTTTGCGTGCCGAAAACAAAAGTTCGAAAAACAACCCCATGCACAGTAGCCAAGCCATTGAAATCAAACGATTGCTGATTTTGCGAAGTCGATTTGACCTGTCGGGCAAAACAGGGGCATAATCGCATGGTGGTGGACGTGCGTTCCGGGGCCGGTGCTGCGCGGAAAAGCCGGTGGCTTCAATGCGGCGGCGATGCTAGGTAGCCGGCAGTCGCTTTCCGATTTTGCGGGTTCACAACGTTGCTGGACGGGCTCTACAAGGTTGAATACGGCATCAACGACGGGTTCGGTTGCAGCATCATGTGCCTGCATGACGGCAAGATGCTGGGCGGCAATTCGGGCTTCGCGCATCTCGGCAGCTATGTCGAGCGTGACGGCCAGATCATCGCCCAGGTCATCACGGAGCGGCACAATCTGGACCCCGGCTTCAAGCCGCTGCTGGGCGCGGACGTCGCCTCGATCACGGCGCGCGGCCGGCTCCGCGGCAACCAGATCCGCCTGGAGGGCGGTGCGGACACCATGCCGGGCGCCCATTTCTGGGCCAATCTCACGCGGCTCGATGACGGCGCGCTGCCGCCGCGCGGCGCGATCGGGCAGGGCGGAATCGCCAACGGATTCTACGGGATGAGCCTGCGTGCGCTCGATGGCGTCGATGCCGGCCTGTCCGGCGTCATGCTCCTGATCGACGGCCGCATCCTCGGCGGCGATGCGTTCTTCTACTATCTCGGCTCCTATTCCTCGGCGGACGGCCGCTGGAAGGGCGAGATGCTCAACCAGGAGCACACGCCGGCGAAGGGCGAGAACCCGGTGTTCGGTGGCCTCGAGGTCGGGATCGGCTTCTCCGGAACTTGCACGGAAAACAGCGGCGAGCTCGAAGGCATCGCGCTCGCCGGCAAGCGGAGCCTGCGCCTTGCGGCCTCGCTCAAGCTGATGCGTAGGGCGTAATCCCGCCGATCATTCCGTCGCGTCGGCGCTCGGAAGAGTATCGAGTCGGGCGTCTGGATGTCTGACTTCGGTCAGTAGCACAAGTTGACTTGTGCACGCGCGGTGTCGGCTAAAGATTCGATTGCGACAAGCTTAGGGTGATTGATCCCGATTCCGGCGCATGTTCGTTAGTGCCGCAATTGCCCAACCGAAGATCGCGGCAGCACCGATCCAGATC
>NZ_JAEMSD010000160.1:7035-13311 GCF_016462955.1 Bradyrhizobium sp.
CAGCAAAGGCGAGGACAAATCCGGGCAGAAACACCGCCAACAGAAGCAATCGCCGGATGCCCGGGTGCGCGGTGATATCCTTACGACGCTTCGGATCGAATTCTGCAAGAAGCGCGATGCAGACGGCGCTGAAGAAAGCCGCACCCATGCCGAGCCAGCCGAGCAGCATCATTCGGCCGACTGCATGATGGCGCCGGCGCTGAATGTCGTTTGCTCGCGACGGCGCAAAGCAAGCCCGGCCGAGACCACGCTCACAAGCCCGCCTAGCGCGACCAGTCCATCCATTACGGGTATCGCACTCTGGCCTGCCGCGAGCGCCGCAGTCCAATTGGGTCCGCCGGCGGCAGCGCGCAAAAATGGAATTACCATCATCAATATGCCGGTTGCACCGAACAGCAGCGGCGGCACTCGTTCGACCGAGCGCATCACTATCGTCGGAACCAGCGCAAGCAAGGCTGCTATCAGAAAAGCTGCAGGAGTCCAGAACGCGGTCTCGAGCGACGGCAGGCTGGTGAAATAAGCCGCGGCCGCAGCCGTCATCGCGAATGGCAATCCGCCACCCACCCAGGCCGAGGCGCGGCCAAGCCCGCGCCAGCCAGGTTGATCGGAGCGACGACGAACCCACAAATTCAATCCGCTCCATGCGACGTACGCACTTGCAGCACCCAGAGCAAACCATACTGCGCGTGACCACCAGCCGGCAAAATTGCCGAAGTGAACGGGACCGATAAGGCCAAGCAGCGACGCCCCCCACGACGGCTTCAAGCCGACGATCGGCCGCTCGCGGATCAACTCTCCGGTCGATCCGTTGTAGATCAATCGCATCGCCGTCAAATCCCCGCTCCGCGGCAGCGGAAAGACGGTGATCCTGGAATCGGCGCGACCGCGGTTTTCCCATCCTGCACTCATCAGGGGGGCGCCGGCACGCTGACGCGCATCAGATAGTATGCGATCGATGTCGGCAATTGCCGCCCGACGGGCGTCGACGACGTTCAACCCATTCAGCGTCGTGACCATCTCGCGCACGTCGCCTTTGAAGGCGATTTTCGCCAACATCGGTAGCGCCACCGCGATGGCAAAGCTGAGGTAAGCGCCAGTGAAGGCTAGTACGAACGCGTGCGGCAAAGTCCATGTTCCCGCGACGGAGTGGAGATCGCGCAGGCCGACGAGCCGAGCGCGTCCCCGCATCACGAAGATATCCCGGAATAAATGCCGGTGCATCAGGATACCCGAGACCGCCGCCACCAGCATGGCAAGACCTAGGATGCCGGTAAGGATCAGTCCCCACGGGTTAGGCACGTGCAGGCGGACGTGAAGATCGACATAAAAGCGTCCAAGCGCTGTGTGGGGATCATTGGCCGCAAGTTCGTTGCCAAGTCCTTCCTGGCGCGAGATCACGCTTCCGTTCGGTCCGATCACGTAGAGGATGCCGCGCTCGCGGCGGACGCCGTTCACGGTTTCATCAGTATGGAAAAACGCATGCACGCGGCCGGCGGGCGTGGCCCGAAGACCGAGGTCGCCACGAAATTCCTCAGGTGTTTCCGCTTCGAGCCGCGCCAGCACAGCGCCCAGCGGTTGGTTCAGCGGGTCGTTCATTCCGAGCAACCCGCCCGACCAGAGTTTGATCTCGTTCGAGAACACCGCGGCCGTGCCCGTCACAATGACGGCGTAGAGCAAAAGCCCGAGCATGGCGCCGGCCCAGCCATGAACCGCCACCAGCGTTTTGGTTTCACGCGCTTTCAGATTGATCACGGCTCCTCCACGGAATTTAGCCGGCGATCATACCGCGCAATGCGATTGCGTGAATGACGGCGATGACCGTCATTGTAATCGCGACGCGGCCAAGGCTCCGATCTAACAGGGCGTAAAAGAATATGACGCCCCAGATCGCAGGCATGAAGAACAACGGAAACGCGATATGGTCAACGCCTCCAGAGCCCTTCGGGATCCAGAAGGGCATCACGGCCAAGATCAGGGCGGTGAGGGCGAAGGCGCACGGCCCTGCGAGTAGCGCCCGCAGCCAGGGCTGCCAGCGGCTGCGATCCCACACCCTTGAATCCGACGTCGCCAACGGTGCACTCGCCTCAGAAATTGAACGTGGTCGACATCAGATAAGTGCGCGGCGCGCCGAGCGACACCGCGCTGCTGACCGTGCGGTAGGAGTTGTAGTAGGCTACGTTGAAAACGTTCTCAACGCTCGCGCGGACAACGATTGGCTTGCCGTTCCACGGCGAAGCAAAGGTATAACGTGCCCCGACATCGACCCGCGTCCAGTCAGGCAGCACCTGAGTGTTGGCATCATTGGCAAAACTCTCGCCGGTGTAAATGACCCTGCCCGTTAGGGTCAGGCCATCGACGAAGGGAGTATCCCATTCCGCGCCGACATTGAGGTTAACCGTCGAGATGCCGACCGGGATCTTGCCGTTGTAATTGAATGTGATGCCGCCCGGGAACGTGTAGCTTTGGGAAACCACTTCGCCGTTGATGATCGTCACGCCGCCAAGCACCCGAAACCAGGGCGTCAATTCACCGAAAGTGTAGAGCTCGATGCCACGGTTGCGCTGCTCGCCGACGAGCCTTCGTGCAGGCAGTGGCTGCCCTGCCACCGGAACCGACGATGCGTTCGGAGCCGTGATATCGAAATAAGAAGTGGTGAATGTGATGCGACCCACGTCGATCTTCGCGCCGGCTTCCAGTTGCTTGGTTTGAGCGGGCGGCAGAATTTCGCCGACGTTAGAGTATGTTGTCGTTCCAGAAACTACTTCCGGCAGCTTGAGGCCTTCGATGTAGTTCGCGTAGAGCGAGACATTCTCCACGGGCTTCACAATGATTGCGTAGCCGGGACTCCATACCGAGCCTTCGATATGAGAGGAAGTGGGCGGCGTCAGGAAAGTCTGGCTGTCCGCGCCGACCGATTGCCGACGGGCGCCGACGATGAGCTGCAGGCGGTCGCCGAACATCGACATCGTGTCGGCAATGCCGACGCTGCGCATGTTTGTCTGGGTTTTCAGATCCTGCACGATGGCGGTGAAGTTCGGCAGCGGGCTCGGAATGGGATTGTAGAGATTCGAATTGATGATGCCGCCAGACCTGCCGAAGGACGTGTAGTCCCGGTCGAACGTCGAATAGTTCACGGTGAAGAGATGCTTGACAGGCCCCGTGTGTCCGCTCGCGCGAAAGCCGATGTCACTCGCGTAGTTCTCGAAGATGTCATATCCTTTCAAAGCGGGATTCGACCAGTTTCCGAGGCCGCCGACGTTGGTGATGCGCGGCGACACGTACTGAAAATTGACGTCGCTCCGGTGATAGCCGCCGGCGGCGTACAAGGTGAGCCAGTCGGTCATGTCGACTTCGGCCCGCGCCATGGCAAACGAATCCTTCGTCTTCCAGCTCGCCCAGTCCGGCATGTAATTGGTGCCAGGGCGAGGCGGGGCCGGCACGGGAATGGTGAACGCGAAGGGCGGGCTCGATGTAAACGTTAGGAAGCGCTGCGGCGGCGTGAGGTTTTCGGCTTGGTAGCCGACGTCAACGGAAACTCGTGCACGCTGGCCGCGATAATCCATATTGAGGACCGCGTTTCCAAGTTCGTCGGTCTGTCGGTCGATCGTTGTGTTTCCGCCGCGCCCGCCACCGTTGAAGCGGATGCCGAATTCCTTGTGTTCGCCGTAGCGACGCGCCACGTCGATGAAGGCGCCGAACTGGGATTTGGAAATATACAGGCCGGTAAGTTGGGTGATGTCGAAGTCAGGAGCCTGCTTCGTTACCAGGTTGACACTGCCGCCGACTGCGCCCGCGGGCGGCATGCCGCCGAGCATGACGCCAGGGCCTTTCAGCAGCTCGACGCGCTCGAGATAGTTGGCCGACGTCGAATACGCGGGCGCCATGCCGTAGAGGCCGTTCATCGCGTAGTCGCCGGCGTCGTAGTAGAAGCCTCTGATGTAGAGACCGTCGACGCCGTTGCCGGAAGGTGTCTTGCTTCGGACCGATGGATCGTTGGCCAGGACATCGGCGACGGTGCGCGCCTGCTGGTCCTGCATCAGTTTCGCGGTATAGCTGACCTGGTTGAACGGCGTATTCATCACCCCGCGATTGCCAAGGAATCCGAGCTGTGAGCCCGTGGCGACCTGACCGCCAGCATAAGGAACCGGCGGAGCACCAAGCGCGCCGGTGGCCGGCGCGACAAAGGGCACCGGCTCAACCTGACGAAATGCAGCCGGAGGAGCGCGGCGCCGTGTAGTTGCCGTTGCTCGTTGAGCACGTTGAGCCGGGCGCGCGCGAGGCGTGGTGGGATTCGGCGCGTCGACATGGACGGGCGGTAGCGCCGATTGCGCAAGAGCCGACGTTGCACATCCGAGAAATCCGCCCGCGAAGGCCAGATGGCTTGCCGCGCCCAACAAGAACGCACAACGAAAGAGCTTGCTCCAACACGGACGCGACATCCCAAACACCCCTAAGCACAGCTTAATTCCACAGCCAAGCCGGGCTTACCATGCTGGATATGTCGGGTACCGTTTAGGGCGGTTAGAACCGCTCGAAACACGCGATTCTCTAAGATGTCTGTTGCGTGATTGCTACGACTGGGCCTAACCCGGCCGATCTCGCGCGCCAACATTTAGAATTAGAAAGATTCAACGGTGCTGCGAAGACCAAGTCAAAAGAAGTTGGCAACGTCACCGCTATAAGAGCGTGCGGCACCAGCACACTTCCGCTGTGGGCAAGTCTGCGCTCGCGACTAAACAGGACCTTGCTGTTTCTCCTAGCGGAAGCAACCATCGCGCGCCCCTCGGTTCGATGAACAGGAGCGCCAAGCGACCTACCGCGTCTCGTTAGCCTCGCGTTGATGCAAAGTAGTAGGCATGGCACGGCTCTACGCAGTGCTTGGCAATCTTTCAATGGGGCAGCGGCGGTCTGCTCGTCCGCAAGTTGTTTCCGGCCTACACTCGGCAGCCGACGTTCGAGCGAGCTTCAAGCTCGGCAGCTCGGAGCCAGAAGGTGATTTCAATCAAGTGCCTTCGGGAGTCTTCAATAGGCGGCTCTTACAGGCTCGGCCTCACTCCAAAGCGGCCGAGACCGGGGAGCTTGAGCGCCGGGCGCCGGATGTCGAAGCCGAGAACCGCGCCGAAAAAGTTGATCTCCAAGCCTTCGACCCAGCCGATCGAGAAGCCGACGTATCCGGCAAGCGAGGCATAGATCCCGGTGCCGGACGCCGTGACGCCGAACCATTTGCCGGTGGAGGGGAAGTCCTTGCCGATCGCGGTCGGCGGCAGCACGACCTGGAGCTCGGGGACGGAGTCGAGTGCAGCCTGCACGAAGGTGTTCGAATTCGGACCGGGCCAGACGCTGTAGTCGCCATAGGATCGAAACCTGTAGTTTTCGACGACGTCCCGGATCTTCGGGATCAGCGCTTCCGCGCGCTCGCCGTCGACGGCCACGATGATATCAGGCACAGCGCCGAACCAGCGCCCGTCCGGAGCGAAGCCGTTGGTGCGGATCGGCTCGCCCCAGGCCGTGTAGTCGTACCTTGTGTAGGTCGGCGCATCCTTCTCCTTGACGACGATCCAGGTATGGATCGCGAAGATGCCGCGCCAGCGATCGGCCGTTTGCCAGTTCTGGCGGCCATCGCCCAGCCAGAGATATCTCGCCGCCGATGCGGCAAGCGGTGCGAAGACGAGGAACAGAAAGATGAGCAACGGCTTTTTCAAGGGAGCGGTACGGTGGGATCTTTGACGAACATATAGTTCGCACCGCTGCCGACGCCATAGCCGCCGCCCGGGTGGTCGAATGAGCCCGTCACCTCGGTCGGACGTTTACGAGAGGAGTTGAGTTGTTCCGCACCGTCATCGGATGGAGTTCGGGCATGGACATGAAGGAAGCCGGGGCAATGACGGAAGCCTCCGGGCTGACGGACGAGCCGGGCGGCATGGAGCGGACCTCAGGCCTGCGGCCGGGTTCCGCAGAGCAAGGAGAAGCTTTTGCTCCACAAGCCCGCACGCCGGCGCCGGACCCGGCGAAGCGATGGGCCGACCAGTTGCGCGAGCTGACAGTGAAGGCGCCGCTACGGTCCTTGCTCGTCGCTTTCCTGGCCGGAGCATGGATCGCTCGCCGCCGATAGGAACCGTAACGAGGAAGCGATTCAAGCGCTGGCACAAGCGCTGGCATATGGAGGGTGGACGATGAGAGTTCTGGCATTGGCGGCGACTGCCCTTCTGGGCACCATTTCGTTCTCCATGGCGCAAAGCTCGGGAGGAGGTTCAGGCGGCGCTTCATCCTCGGGCG
>NZ_JAEMSD010000605.1 GCF_016462955.1 Bradyrhizobium sp.
GTCTCGTTCCATTCGCTCGAAGACCGCATCGTCAAGAATTTCCTGTCCGAGCGCTCCAGGACCGGTGGCGGCTCGCGGCACCTGCCGGAGGTCGCGCAAATTCCGCCGAGCTTCCAGCTCTTGACGCGGCGTGCGGTCGTCGCCGGTGAGGACGAGGTCGCGCATAACCCGCGCGCGCGTTCCGCAAAGCTGCGCGCCGCCGAGCGCACCTCTGCGCCGGCGCACGCGGCCGACGAGGCATCCTCCTGGCCGAGGCTCGCCGACGTGGTGAGGGGCGGCTAGCGCATGCGCATCATCCACCTCCTCGTCATCGGCGCGCTGATCTTCGCGGCGGCCCATGTCTACCGGATCAAGATGGATTCCACGGCGCGCACCGAGAAGGTGCTGCGGCTGCGCGCAGAGATTCGCGAGGAGCGCGACGCGATCGCCGCGCTGCGGGCGGAATGGGCCAAGCTCGATGCGCCGCTGCGGCTGCAAGGCGTGTCCGACCGGCATCTGCACCTCAAGCCGGTCAACGGCACGCAATATGATTCGCTGAAGAACCTGCCGGAGCGTCCGCCGCGGATGTTCAGGCCGGGCGAGCCCGATCCGATCGGGGCCATGCTCAAGACCATCGAAGCAGCGAGCGACCCCGACACGGTGACGGGCTCCGTAACTCAGCCCGAGGACAAGCAATGAGCCCGGCGGCGCCCGCAACACGAACCGAGAAGTCGACGGAGCCTTGGCGGCGGCGGCTGATCCGCAGCCTGCTCTACGGGCGCAACGTCGATCGCGTCGCGAAGGCGCGCGCACGCGTCGGCCTTGCCATGCTCGCCTTCGCCTCGGTCTACGCCCTCATCGGCGGCCGCCTCGTGATGTTCGCGATCGGTGCCGACGCACACGGTGCCCGCCGCGCCGCGGCACAGGAGGTGGTCGCGACCGCGCGGCCCGACATCGTCGACCGCAACGGTGCGATCCTCGCGACCGACGTCAAGGCGTCGAGCCTGTTCGGCGAGCCGCGCCGCATCATCGACAAGGACGAGGCGATCGAGCTTCTCACCGCGACCATTCCCGACCTCGACGAGGCCGAGGTGCGCGAGCGCCTGAGGACGCGCAAGGGCTTCGTCTGGCTCAAGCGCGAGGTCACGCCGGCGCAGCAGCAGGCCATCCACAAGCTCGGTCTTCCCGGCATCGGCTTCCTGCGCGAGAACAAGCGCGTCTATCCGACCGGCAACGAGGTCGCCCACCTCATCGGTCTCGTCAACATCGACAACCAGGGCATCGCCGGCCTCGAGAAGTGGCTCGACAATCAAGGGCTCGCCGATCTCCATCGCGCCGGCTTTGCCACCGACCGCTTGCAGAAGCCGATCGAGCTCTCGGTCGATCTGCGCGTCGAGCACGCGCTGCGCGACGAACTGCTGAAGGCCAAGGACAAGTTCCACGCCAAGGCCGCCTCCGGCCTCGTTTCCAACGTCAAGACTGGCGAGATCGTCGCGATGGTGTCGCTGCCGGACTTCGACCCGAACAATCCGAAGGAAGCGCACGACCCCGACCGCATCAACCGCCTGACCACCGGCGTCTACGAGATGGGCTCGACGTTCAAGGCGTTCACGCTGGCGATGGGGCTCGATTCCGGCAAGATCAATCTGAACTCGATGTGGGACGCGCGCGGCAATTTGCACTATGGCAAGTTCACCATCCACGACAGCCATCCGCTCGGGCGCTTCATCAACACCAAGGAAGTGTTCACCTACTCCTCCAACATCGGCGCGGCGCGGATCGCGCTCAACCAGGGCGTCGAGGCGCACAAGGCGTTCCTCGCCAAGCTGGGCCAGACGACGCGGCTGCGCACCGAACTGCCGGAGAGCGCGGCGCCGCTGCTGCCGCGGCGCTGGAGCGAATTGAACACGGTCACCGCCGCATTCGGCCAGGGACTGTCGGTGGCGCCGCTCCAGGCGGTGATGGGCATCAACGCGCTGGTGAACGGCGGGTATCTGATTCCGCCGACGTTCATGAAGCGCAGCGAATCCGAAGCTGCGGCGCTGGCCAAGCGCGTGATCAAGCAGGACCCCAGCGACAAGATGCGGTTCCTGATGCGGCTCAATGCCGAAGTCGGCTCGGCGAGAAAGGCGGACGTCAAGGGCTATTACGTCGGCGGCAAGACCGGCACGTCCGAAAAGGTCATCAACGGCCGCTACGCCAAGAAGCGCGTGCTCAACTCGTTCACCGCCATCCTGCCCTGCGACGATCCCAAATATCACGTCCTGATCATGCTGGACGAGCCGCAAGCCCTGCCCGAAACCCATGGTTTCATCACCTCGGGATGGAACGCGGTGCCGACCGGCGGCAAGGTGATCGAGCGCATCGCGCCGCTCCTGGGCGTCGAGCCGCGGTTCGACCTGCCGCCTGCGGAGCGCCTTATTCTTGCAGCATCCAGGACAACCCAGTAATCAGCGGGGTGGGCCGCCAACGCCAGTGAGTCGGGCTTTTCCGAAGGTCCGCCTTTCCGGCATGTCGACTGGAAGACCATGAAGCTGCGCGACCTCTTAGGTCAGGATGTTCTGGGCCATGATGCCGCAATCGAGCCCGCCATTGCGGCGCTCGAGGTGAGCGGGCTTGCGCTCGACAGCCGCGTGGTCAAGCCGGGCGATCTCTTCTTCGCCCTCGCGGGCAGCAAGACGGACGGCGCGCGCTTCGTCGATGCGGCTGTCGCCGCGGGCGCGGTGGCCATCGTCGGCGACCATGCGCCGGCCGCCTGCAAGGTGCCGTTCATCGCTGTCGCCAATCCACGCCGCGCATTGGCGCTGGCCGCGGCAAGGTGCTTCCCCGCGCAGCCCGCGACGATTGCGGCAGTGACCGGCACCAGCGGCAAGACTTCGGTCGCGGCCTTCACGCGCCAGATCTGGGAAAGGCTCGGGCATAGTTCCGCCAGCATCGGCACCATCGGCCTCGTCTCGCGAAAGCGCACCGTCTATGGCTCGCTGACGACGCCGGACCCGATCGCGCTGCACCGGCAGCTGGATGAGATCGCGCGCGAGGGCGTCACGCATCTCGCCTTCGAGGCCTCCTCGCATGGGCTCGACCAGTACCGTCTCGACGGCGTCCGCATCTCCGCAGGCGGTTTCACCAACCTGTCGCGCGACCACATGGATTACCATCCGACCGTCGCGCATTATCTCGCGGCGAAGCTCCGCCTGTTCCGGGAGCTGGTGCCGCCTGGTGGCGCCGCGGTGATCTCGGCCGATCATGATTGCTCGGCGGAGGCGATCGCTGCGGCGACATCGCGTGACCTTCGCGTGATGGCGGTGGGCCGCAACGGCGATGGGGCAGGGGAAGGCATTCGTCTCAGCGAGGCCGTGGTCGAAGGCTTCTCGCAAAGGCTGATGCTGGAGCATCGCGGCAGGACTTACGCGATCCGGCTGCCGCTGGTCGGCGAATTCCAGATCGAGAATGCGCTGGTGTCGGCCGGACTTGCGATCGGCACCGGCAGCGATGCCGCCGATGTGTTCGCGAGCCTGGAGCATCTCGAAGGCGCCAAGGGCCGGCTCGAACGCGTCGGCGAGCGCAACGGCGCGCCGATCTTCGTCGACTACGCGCAC
>NZ_JAEMSD010000606.1 GCF_016462955.1 Bradyrhizobium sp.
CACATTTCGCTGCGCTCAATGTGAGCCGACCCTCCCCCTCCAGGGGAGGGTGGCAGTCCGGCTCACGACCGATGCACGAGGCCCCATGTCCCAACCGCTGCTGATCGAGCACGACGATGGCGTCGACCGGGTGACGCTCAATCGTCCTGACCATCTCAACGCGCTCGATCCTGCGCTGATCGATGCGCTCAACGACTATTTCCAGGGCCTGCAACGCAACCGCGATACCCGCGTGGTGGTGTTGAAAGGCGCCGGCAAGAATTTCTGTGCGGGCCTCGATCTCAAAGCCGCAATGGCGCGCCGGGCCGGGCAGCAGGAGCCGCCGGGCGTCACGGAGTCGCTGGACTCGCAGCGGCGCATTGCAGATATCGTGATGCTGATGCGGCGCTGTCCGCAACCGATCCTGACGCTTGTGCAGGGCGCGGCTGCGGGTGGCGGCTTTGCGCTAGCGCTGGCGTCCGACATCCGCATTGCGACGAGATCGGCACGGATGAACTGCGCCTTCATCAAGCTCGGGCTCGGCGGCTGCGACATCGGCACCAGCTATTTTCTTCCTCGCCTTGTCGGCGTCTCAATCGCTTCCGAGCTTATCCTCACCGGGCGCTTCATCGGGGCGGAGCGCGCGCTCGCGGTCGGCCTTGTCTCCGAGGTCGTTGACGAGGACAAGCTCGACGACGCGGCCGAACCTTACATCGAGGCGATGATCACGGCTTCGCCCGTGGGCCTGCGGCTCTCCAAGGAATGTCTCAACATGAGCGTCGACGCCGGATCGCTGGAAGCGGCGATCGCGATGGAGGATCGCAACCAGGTCCTGTGCAGCCGCTCGGAAGAGTTTTCGGAAGGCATCAGGGCCTTCCTTGAGAAGCGAAAGCCTGTCTATATCAAGCGCTGAACGACGAAGATCCGCCAAGGACAAGAAATTCCGGGAGACGCAAAATGAGTGGAAGCGCGGCGGCGGTGATGACGAAGCCCGCCTTTCGCAAGGTCGAGTGGCTCAAGCGCGACATCGACGTCGAGCGTCGTACCGACGGCACGGTGGTGCTGAAGTCGCGCATTCCGCTGCAGGCTTACGAGACGCACATTCCGGCGTCGCTGGCGAAATGGGCGAAGGAGGCGCCCGCGCGCATCTGGCTGGCGCAGCGTGGCGGTCCGAACCGCGAATGGCGCAAGGTGTCTTATGGCGAAGCCAAACGCACCGTGGACGCGCTGACGCAAGGCCTGCTCGATCTCAAGCTCGACGGCCGGCCCGTCACGATCCTCTCCGGCAATTCGATCGAGCATGCGCTGATGACGCAGGCCGCGATGCAGGCTCGTTCTCCTGCGGCGCCGGTGTCGCCGGCCTATTCGCTGATGAGCCACGATCACGTCAAGCTGAAGTACCTGTTCGACCTGATCAAGCCGGCCGTGGTGATGGTGCAGGACGGGCCGACCTTCGAGAAGGCGCTTAGTGCGATCGATCTCACCGGTGTCACCGTGGTTCACGTGGCGCGGCCCTGCGACGGCATCGCGAGCGTCAGCTTCGCTGGGCTCGCGGCAACGCCTGTCACCGCTGATGTCGAGGCCTCGATCGCAAAGATCACGCCGCAGACCGTAGGCAAGCTGCTGTTCACGTCAGGCTCGACCGGCATGCCGAAAGCCGTCATCAACACGCAGGAGATGATGTGCGCCAATGCGGCGATGATGATGCAGGTTCGTCCGCGTTCGCCTGATGGTCCTGTTGCGACCATGCTGGACTGGATGCCTTGGAATCACACCATGGGTGGCAATGCGGCATTCCACCCGATCCTGGTCGATGGCGGCACGCTCTACATCGACGATGGAAGGCCCATGCCGGGCCAGTTCGAGGAGACGCTGCGGAACCTGCGCGAGATCTCGCCGACCTATTACGCCAACGTGCCGGCCGGCTACGCCGCGCTCGCGGCCGCGATGGAGAAGGACGACGCGCTCTGCCGCTCCTTCTTCAAGAACCTGTCGATCATGGCCTATGGCGGCGCGCGATTGCCCGACGATCTCTACGACCGCATGCAGGCCCTCGCCGTGAAGACCACCGGCGAGCGCATCGTGTTCTACACCGGCTGGGGTTCGACCGAGACCGCGCCGACCTCGACCGGCACCTATTGGGACACCGAGCGGGTCGGCCTGATCGGCCTGCCGTTCCCCGGCGTCGAGTTGAAGATGGTGCCGTGCGGCTCGAAATACGAGCTGCGCCTGCGCGGCGTCAACGTCACGCCGGGCTATTTCGGTCAGCCGGAGCTGACCAGGAAGATGTTCGACGAGGAGGGCTTTTACTGCATCGGCGATGCCGGCGTGTTCGTCGACGATACCGATCCGGTCAAGGGCATCATCTTCGCGGGCCGCGTCGTCGAAGACTTCAAGCTCACCACCGGCACCTTCGTGCATGTCGGCTCGCTGCGCACCGATGCGATCGCCGCCGCAACGCCGGTGGTGCACGACGCACTGGTTGCGGGACAGGACCGCGCCTTCATCGGCCTCTTGGCCTGGCCGAACCTGCACGCCTGCCGGCAGCTCGTCGGCAATCCTGATCTGAGCTTTGCCGAGGCGGTGAAGCATCCCGAGGTGATCGCCTGCTTCCGTCGTGGCCTCGAAGCCCACAACCGGGAGTGCGAGGGCGCCAGCAGCCGTATCATCGCCCGCGCCATGCTGATGGTCGAGCCGCCCTCCATCGACGGCAACGAGCTCACCGACAAGGGCTACATCAACCAGCGCGCCGGCCTCGAACGCCGCGCCGCGCTGGTGGAGCGGCTCTATGCGGAGAAGCCGGACGAAGATGTGATCGTGCTGCGATGAAGACGACACTCCCTCCATTCGTCATTCCGGGGCGCGCGCAGCGCGAACCCGGAAACCATCGGGCCGCATTAACGCGGTGGAATGGATTCCGGGCTCGCGACTTCGTCGCGCCCCGGAATGACGGTCTCAATGATACTGAAAAAGAGGTAGCCCGCCATGAACTTCGACTTCTCCGACGACCAGAAGCAGCTCCGCGACCAGGCGCGCAAGTTCCTCGCCGAGAAATGCTCGCCCAAGGCCGTGCGTGTCGTGCTCGACGGCAAGGCGCCCTATGACAAGGAGCTGTGGAAAGGCCTCGCCGAGATGGGTTTCCTCGGCGTCGCGATTCCCGAAGAATTTGGTGGCGCCGGTGCCGGCCATCTCGAACTCTGCGTCATCGCGGAGGAGATGGGCCGCGCCAACGCGCCGGTGCCCTTCTCCTCGACTGTGTACCTCGCCGCCGAAGCGCTGCTGATCGCCGGCAGCGATGCGCAGAAGAAGAAATGGCTGCCTGCGATTGCTTCCGGGGAGGCGATCGGCACACTGGCGCTGTTCGAGGGCAAGGGCAATCCGGCGCCGAAGAACGTCAAGCTGACGGCTGCGAACGGCGTGCTCAACGGCGTCAAGAAGCCGGTTGCCGATGGTGCGATCGCCGACTTCGCGGTGGTTGCCGCCCGCACGGGATCGAGCGGGCGCGAGAGTGACATCTCACTGTTCCTGGTCGACCTCAAGGGCGGCGGCGTCGACGTGAAGAGCCTCACCAATCTCGATCCGACCCGCGGAC
>NZ_JAEMSD010000607.1 GCF_016462955.1 Bradyrhizobium sp.
GTTAACAAGGACGATCGGCGGGCGCGGCTGTGCCGACTGACATCGGCCGGAGCCGCGTTGCTGATCAGGATCGAGGGTGCGGCACGACGGGCGCATCGCGCGACGCTCGGCGATCTGAGCCAGCGGGAACAGGCGCTCTTCATCGAGATGATGCAGCGCATCGTCGCCGGCAATCCCAGTCGCGACAGCGCCGCTGCCGTATTCGACTAGAGGCAAGTGCTGCGCTTTTGAGTTGGGTTGCTCAATTTATCATCGTACCGCTGCCCGGCCGAGCAACACGCCCCGCCCCTCGCCGACACGGCAGGCATGCCCACGCGTACGCACGCGCAAGATCGGCCAGCGCTTGAAAACGCAACAGCATCTAGCACGGCACGCGTAACCTCCGGCAGCGACCCCGCGCGTCCGGCCGCTCCGCAACCCCATGGCACGATTTATGCTGCGATGATGCGAAGCGTGCTTCGTATTGGGGGATGTCATGACGGATTCCGAACTTCGCGCTGATCTTCACAGCATCGAGCCAATTCCCGATGCGGACCGGGACTCCAGCGGCCCACAGCAGATGTGGATCTGGGCGGGCGCCAATATCGCGCCGGTGAACTGGGCGCTCGGCGCGCTCGGCATCATCCTCAAGCTCGGCCTGATGGAGACGATCGCGGTCATCGTGCTCGGCAACATCGTGGGCTGCGCGATCTTCGCGACCTTCACGGTGATGGGACACAAGACCGGCGTCAATCAGATGGTGCTGAGCCGGTCCGCCTTTGGCGTGCGCGGCGCCTACCTGCCGAGCATCCTGATGTTCCTGATGACGCTGGGCTGGATCGGCGTGAACACCTATTTCCCGGTCAAGGTCTCGATGGGCATCCTTAGCCAGTTCGGCATTCCCGACACCTGGCTGGTCGAGATGATCGTCATCACGCTGGTGATGGCGGTGCAGGTGCTGATCGGGATCTACGGCTTCTACGCGATCCGCACCTTCGAGAAATACACGGTGCCGCCGACCATCGCCATCATGGTGCTGATGAGCGTGCTGGCCTGGACGCGGCCCGGCGTCGTCAACTGGAGCCTGACCACTTCCCTGCCGCCCGGCGCGCATCTTGCGATGCTGACGATGCTGATGACCGCCATCGGCGTCGGCTGGGGGATTTCCTGGGTCACCTGGGCCTCCGACTATTCGCGCTTCGTGCCGCGTTCCACGTCGTCGAAGGCCGTGTTCTGGTACAGCTATGTCGGCATGTTCGTGCCGACGGTGTGGCTCGGCATTCTCGGCGCGACCATTGCCTCGACGACGCTGGACACCGACCCCGCCAAGATGGTCAGCGCGGTGTTCGGCGGTCCCGTCAGCATCCTCGTGCTCCTGATGGTGCTGCATGGCCCGATCGCGACCAACATCCTCAACGTCTATTCGGCGACGCTGGCGGCGCTGAGCGCGGGGCTGAAGTTCTCGCGATTCTGGCTCACCGTCATCGTCGGCGTCGCTGGCTATCTGGTCACCCTCTACTTCATCTTCGCGCCGTCCTTCGCGAAGGCGTTCGACCATTGGATGATCAGCCTGCTGTTGTGGATGAGTCCGTGGGCCGGCGTGGTGCTCGCCGACTTCTTCATCAAGCGCAAGGGCAAGATCGAGGTGGCCGAGCTCTATCGCTCGCCGGAGAGCAGCGCCTATGGCGACATCAACTGGGCCGGCATGATCGCGTTCTTCGCCGGGCTCATTGCCGGATGGCTGGTGCAGGACGGTCTCGTCGGCGCGTTGCAGGGACCGATCTCGATCAATCTGCTCGGCGGCGCCGACCTCAGCTGGCTGTTCGGGATCGGCGTGGCGGGCCTCGTCTATCTCGGGCTCGGCAAGTTCGCGACCTCGCCCACGCCGGCCGTGGCGAGCCGCGCCGGCGGCTGACCAGCGGCCTCGCCCGCATCAGCGGTTGCGGCCAAGCCTCACGATCATGTCGCCGGACGCAAGTCCTCCGGCGACATCAGGGCGCGATCGCCACAGGCTTTCGCCATCGACCAGCGCGGGCATCGGGAGTTCGTAGCCGGCGAAGTTGGCGACGATCTGGAGAACGTCGCCGCTCTCGGTCTGCCAACGCACGTCCACCCCGCCCATGCGCGGATCAGCACCGAGCAATTGTCGGTGCGCCGAGACGAACCCACTCTTGATCAAGGGCACGATCTTCTCGCGCCGGATCGTCAAGAGCTGCGCCGTCAGCACTCGAAACCTCGCGCCCGCAGGGGATCGGTCGATGCTGGCCCGGTCCAGCTTGGAGACCCTTCACGATGTTGGTGAGGTGGGCGTCAGAGTTGGTCTGTGCGTCGCATTAGCTTCACTCCCAGGTAATATTGCTCCAATGGCCAAACTTGCTGGCGTCCTTGGCATCAATTCGGGGCTTTAAAGGTGGCAAAGGTAGCATTGAGCGACAGGGCTATCGCTTTACTCGACTGCGCTCGCGCCGTTGCAGCAATATACGTCGTAGTTCATCACGTCGCCGCGGCGCGAGGCTGGGCCGCGGGCTTGACCGGCATCCCGTTCCGGTTCGGTCAAGAAGCCGTCATCCTGTTCTTCCTGATCAGCGGCTTCGTTATATTCGCCAATGAGAAGGATCGGGCAACCACAGGCTTCGGATACTACTATCGCCGCTTCCGCCGCATATACCCGCCTTTGCTCGTCGCCTTGCTGATATCGACGGCGGTGTTTTGGACGAATGGCACATTAGCCCAAAATTTCAGCCTGCGAGACCTAGGCCTTACTCTACTGAATCTTCAAGACATCTCTGCATTGAAGCCGGGCGTATTGGTTGATCCCTATCTTGGCAATGACCCCCTTTGGTCCCTCTCCTACGAGATGGCCTTCTATCTGGTGTTCCCCTCGGTCCTGACTGCATGGAAGCGCGGAAGGACAGCAGTGACCGCCGCAGTTGGGATCGTATGCACTCTGGCCTATGTCAGTTTCCTGTATTCCCCGAACCATTTCAGCCTCATCGCCTCATATTTCCTCGTCTGGTGGTGCGGCGCGATGGCTGCAGAGGCCTACATGGAAGGCGCAAGAAGCTTTGTCGGAATACCTATTGCCCTGGCGTCCTTGGCGCTCTTGACGGGTGCGTCGGCGCTCGGCGTTGTGATCGAGGGCTTCTTCGGCCCCGGCGTGCATCCGTTCTTGGAGTTTCGCCACTTCACCGTTGCATTGCTCGTTGTTTTGGTTGGTTTCAGCCCGATCGGGAGGCTGGTCGCATCCTTCGCATCGCAACTGTCAAAACCGGCCAAAGCCGTTTCGGCGATCTCCTACGGGATTTATGTCCTGCACTACCCGCTACTGATCCAGTCCAACCTCACGGACAGTATCCTAGGCCTTTTGGCAATGGCGATACTGCTCGTCCCCCTTGCCTACTTTGCCGACCCCTACCTCAACCGCGTCTTGCCGCGATGGGAGAGCGTAAAGCTCAGGCTGTCCCCGTCAGCAGCTTGAGACCCTCGTTGGCGAGGTCGGGCCTCACCTGTGGCCGAGCGAGGCCTTAGCCTGTGGGGATACCAGCAATCGGATGTGCTGTTTACCATCGTCTCCGATCGTGGGTTCAATGT
>NZ_JAEMSD010000608.1 GCF_016462955.1 Bradyrhizobium sp.
TTGGCTGGGCGGGATCTCCATAGGACGTCGCATTCCCCAGGATGTTGGACAGCAACTGCGCCAGCCGGCCGGCATCAACCTTCACCATCCCCGGCACGTTTACCTCGCGCAAGATCTTCCAATCCGGATAGACGTTCGCGAACTCCGAGACGACCTGGTTGATGATCGGCTCCAGCTCCGCCTCCCTGAGCTTGAGCTGCATGCCAGCGCCGAGACGCGTACGGGCGAGATCCATGACGTTGTCGATCAGGCCGGCCATGCGATTGACGCTGCCCTGCAGCATCTTGATCCAGCCCTGGCCTTCGGCATCAACCTTCTTGTTCAACAGCCGCAGACCGCCCTGGATCGAGGCCAGCGGATTGCGAAGATCGTGACCCATGACGGCAATGAACTGTTCTCGCAGCTCCGCCTTCTGCTGCTCCAGCAGCAGCTTCGCTTCCGAAATCTCGACCCGGCCCACCGCATCGAGATGCGCCGCAATCAGCTCCGCGAACAACTTGAACATCCCGATGATCTCGGGCGTGCGCAGCTTGCGGGGTTTGGGATCGATCGCGCAGAGCGTACCGAAGAAGGAGCCGTCGGCCAGGATGATGGGAACCGAGATGTAGCTCTGGAAGCCATACATCGCCGGGGTGTGATGAGAGGCGTACGCCACGTCGTCGCTGACGTGGTCGATGATCACCGCTTCGTTCGTCTGCCTGATCTCATGACAAATGGTCGTCTCGACCTTGAGCTCATCCCCTGGCTTCAGGCCGAACGAGAGCTCGTCTCGGGACGCGCATGTGATCCACCTGTCTTCGGTGACCCGAGCGACTGCGGTAAAACCCATGCCGGTCGTCAGGTTGATGACTTCCAGAATGGTGGGAACGGCGGAAATTCCGCCAATTCTCGCGACGTCGCGGTCGATATCCATTACCAAACCTACCCAAGCCCCCTCTCTCCGGTACCAGAAATCCTATCTTCGGGTAAGCGCGTCCTGCGATGCGCTGTCCCGGTTAGCACGTAGCACCGTCGCCCCCAAGCTCGCGCGCCAAATTCCGATAGAGTCCAGTAGTCGCCCCGAGATGAACTCCTCGCTTCATGCGCCTAACGTGTGCCCTCCCCCTCCGGCATTTTGGCCATGTTCTGCGCAGCGAAAGACAGCCCGCCCGTTCTGATCTGCTCAAAGTGCAGGCGGCCGATGACGTTCCTGGCGACGCTGCCGGCCATCTTCACGCTTCCCGCGGAGCATGCCTATCAGTGCCGCCCCTGTCTGCGGGTCGCCGCTATCCCGCTGACCTGAAACCGGGGTGGCCGTGACGTTCGACGATTGAAGTTCCCATGCGTCCAATGGCCCCGCACTGCCAGTGCCTAGCCGCTCCAGGAGCCCCCACAAACCCGCTGACATCCCGTCGAAAACGTGTACGCTTTCCCAAAAGCGGAGGAGCGGCATGTTTGAAATCAAGGGGTTCGACACGGCGGGCATCGTCAGCCTGAAGCGGCCTTCACTCGCCGCGGCGCTCAAGAAAGCCAGGGAGCTGGTCGAGGACGGGTGCTGGGACGTTCAGGTCGTTGATCCCGCCGGCCGGATCTACACCTCGTTCGAGGAGGAAGCAGCCTAGATCTCCTGAGAGACGCGGCCGGCCCAACCGCAGACATTACGGATATTGCGGTGGCAGTGCGACGACGTGATGAGGCTCAGGACGTAGGTTAAGTGCACTGTAAGCGTAACGGGTCTTCAACCCTCGCAACAATGAGAGCTACGTCGTTTTGATCGTGGAGCCGCACACTTCGACGCGACGCGAAGATGAACAAAGGGACGTACTAGGACGCGACCCCGATTAGCCAGAAAATTCGTGCCGGCGATTTGATAGAAGTCTCACAGACGAATTGACCGGGTTACAGTGCCGCAGCTCGAAGGATGCTGCAGCTCACGCGAACAGCTTGTCGATGTCGTCCTGGGAAATCGCCACGCCCGGCCGCTTCGGCCCCTCCATCAAGTCCGGTGCACTTGGAACAGCAAGCTCGGCGGCCATCCGCGCCAGCTCCTCCTTTCCCCACATCCGGACCAGCCGGTTGATGTGTTCTTCAATGAACTGCAGCGACTTGACGACCCGCGTGATCCGCTGACCTGTGAGGTCTTGAAACGCGCAGGCCTCGAACACGTTGTTCGTGCTATCGACGATCTCGCCGCATATCGCTGCGACAGTCGGCTCGTCGACGCCCTGCAACTTCGCGACGCTGGCGCTGATCGCCTCCATGCTTTCGAGGATCGCGTTCCCGGCTGCCTCCGTATTCTCGACGATCGCGTCGAGGGTGTCTGCCATCGTCGCGAAACTGCCTTTGCTGTTGCCTTGAAGAGCGGCGAATTCCCGCCGCATGCTGCTAATGTGGCCGAACATCTCGACCAAATGCGTTTTCAGCACCGTCTCTTCTTGCGACGTAATCATCAGAAATCCCCGACGGTGGCGACTTGCCCTTCGTGCGCCACAGCAATCCATGGCGGCTTCGAAAGGAAGCTTCGAATGAGCGGACGCATTTTCGCGCTTTCAACGTTCCTGGACCAGCAAAGCAAGCGATCGTTAAATTAGCGGTAAGGCCGCCCCGTCCGCGAAAGTTCTTCTCGTCTCTGAGGAGCGCCGCGCATCTGGTGCGCCCTAACCACTTGGCAGAGACCTGATCCAGCAGTTAACGCCCTGTTTATGGGCCGATGTTAGTCCTCGGAGCGGACTGACGGGGGCCTCAACAATCTGTCCCAAATGTGCGTTTTCGTTGCGTAGGAGAGCAAGATGGCAGTTGATCTTTCGATGCCTGTCTTGGTGGTGGACGACTACAGCACCATGATCCGTATCATCCGAAATCTCCTCAAGCAGCTCGGTTTCGAGAATGTCGACGACGCCAGCGATGGGTCGGCCGCACTCAACAAGATGCGCGCCAAGAAATACGGCCTGGTCATCTCGGACTGGAATATGGAGCCGATGACCGGCTACGACTTGCTGCGGGAGGTCCGCGCCGACCCCAATCTCGCCACCACGCCGTTCATCATGATCACGGCGGAATCGAAGACTGAGAACGTCATTGCCGCCAAGAAGGCGGGCGTGAACAATTATATCGTCAAGCCGTTCAACGCCGCCACGCTGAAAACCAAGATCGAGGCGGTCTTCCCCGAGATGGCAGGCGTCTAGCACATAGGATGGGTTGAGTTCTTGCGAAACCCATCACTCGCTGCGATCTGCGATTGAAAAATACGGTGACAGTGCACTTAACTTTGCCCGGGATGCCTCTGGCCTTCCATCAAAGTACCTCCTGGGCTGAGGCCCACCGTCGCCGATTGATTCCCGAATTACGGTGACAGTGCTTGCTGTTCTGACCAGCGCGAGAGCGCCCGAAGCGGCGCAGGGCGTACAGGATTGCATCGAGTCTGTCGATCAAGACGATCGCCCCATCCCCGCGCCTTCTCTCCTGCGACGCGCTACCGCCGGTTAGCCGGTAGCAACGCTCCTTCCACGCAAGCAAGCCCGCCAAATTCCGATAGAGTCCAGTAGTCGCCCCGAGATGAACTCCTCGCGGCCTGCGCCTAATGTG
>NZ_JAEMSD010000609.1 GCF_016462955.1 Bradyrhizobium sp.
TCTCGGAGCGGGCGATGCGGATCACGACGGTGTCGTCGGGCCTGACCACGACCCAGGCCCCGATCTCGGGCGAGCCGTCGGCGGCGCGGACCACGGTAGGCCCGAACGGGAGGTCGAGGCCGACGGCGAGGCCGGCACCAACCGCGGCCGTGCCGATGACGAAGGCGCGGCGATTGAGCCGCGGCGAGACATGCTTGTTCATGTGGGGATTTCCTTATGCGCTGGCGATCGTGTGGATCGCTTCGCGCACCTGCTGGAAGGTGCCGCAGCGGCAGATATTGGTGATGGCCTCGTCGATGTCGGCGTCGGTCGGCTTCGGCTTCTCGTTCAACAGCGCCGCCACCGCCATGATCATGCCGCTCTGGCAGTAGCCGCATTGCGGCACGTCCTGGGCGATCCATGCTTCCTGGACCTTGTGCAGGGAACCGTCGGACGCGAGCCCCTCGATCGTCGTGATCTTCTTGCCCTCGGCCTCGCTGACCGAGATCCCGCAGGAGCGCATCGCCACGCCGTCCATGTGGACCGTGCAGGCGCCGCATTGTGCAATGCCGCAACCGTATTTGGTGCCGGTCAGGCCGGCATTCTCGCGGATCGCCCAGAGCAGCGGCGTATCCGGCTCGACGTCGAGGGTGAAGGTTTTTCCGTTGATTGTTAGGTCTGCCATCGCAAGTCCCCTGATTGGCCCAATCCACCGATTGAACTCAGCGGCGCAATCTGTCCGGCAAACTGGAAGTGTTCAAATCAACAGTCCGCGGGTCATCGTGATGATGGTCCGTCGGCCCGAGAATGATGGACTGGACCGTTGTTTTGCCTCATGCCTTTGCTATCGATTCGGGTTAGCGCCTCGTGCATGGGCGCCAACCCACGGCCTGAGGCGACGTCCGGCCGTGCCTGCCGGTTCCCGACCGCATCGCGGCTGGCGGGGCGGCGACAGTTTGTCCGTTTTGCCGGGATGCAAGACGCCAGCGCTTTGGTACACTGCGCCGACGCAAGAGGAGTTCCATGAACGTGCCGAGTCCCTGCAACGTGCTGATGCTCTACCCGCTGTTCTCGGCGGAGTCCTTCTGGACCTTTGGCGAATCCTGCAAAGTCATGGGCGTCAAGCGCCCGGCCGCTCCCTTGGGCCTGATTACCGTAGCCGCAATGTTGCCCAAGAGCTGGACGGTCCGGCTGATCGATTGCAACACGGCGCCCTTCGGCGAGGAGGATCTCGCCTGGGCGGACGTCGTCTTCACCGGCGGGATGATGCCGCAGCAGGCCGACACGCTGCGCCTGATCGAACTGTGCCGCGCCGCCGGCAAGCCGGTCGTGGTCGGCGGTCCGGATCCGACCTCGAGCCCCCACCTCTACGAGCGGGCCGACTTCCGGGTGCTCGGCGAGGCCGAAAGCGTCATCGACGACTTCATCGCGGCCTGGGAGAGCGGCGCCCGCTCGGGCACCTTCACGGCGCCGAAGTTCCAGGCCGACGTCACCACGACGCCAGTGCCGCGCTTCGACCTGCTCAAGTTCGAGGACTATCTTTATCTCGGTGTCCAGTATTCGCGCGGCTGTCCGTTCACCTGCGAGTTCTGCGACATCATCGAGCTCTATGGGCGCGTGCCGCGGACCAAGACGATCGACCAGATGTTCGTCGAGCTCGAGACGCTCTACCAGATGGGCTATCGCGGCCATCTCGACTTCGTCGACGACAATTTCATCGGCAACAAGAAGTCGCTGCGGCAGTTCCTGCCCAAGCTCGCCGAATGGCAACGCACGCACAACTATCCCTTCGAATTCTCCACGGAGGCCTCGGTCAACCTCGCCGACGATCCGGAACTGCTGGAGCTGATGGGCGCGGCCAATTTCTTCGGCATCTTCGTCGGCATCGAAAGCCCGGATCCGGCGACGCTGGTCGCGATGCGCAAGAAGCAGAACACGCGGCGCAACATCGCCGAGAGCATCCACAAGATCTACGCCGCCGGCATGCTGGTCACTGCGGGCTTCATCGTCGGCTTCGACAACGAGAAGGTCTCGATGGCGGAGGCGATGATCGACTTCATCGAGGAGGCGGCCATTCCCGTCGCCATGGTCGGCCTGCTCTATGCCTTGCCGAACACGCAGCTCACGCGCCGCCTGGAGCGCGAAGGCCGGCTGCATCAGGGCCACGACGTGGCGCCGACGATCGGCGCCGATCAGTGCACGGCCGGCATCAACTTCGATCCGGTCCGCCCGCTGCGCGACATCCTGATGGACTACAAGCGGGTGCTGGAGCACGTCTACAGCCCGGCTGCCTATGCAGCACGAGTCGATCGCCTGATGACGCTGCTCGACCGCTCCAGGCAGCGTTCCGAGCTCGCCGAAGGCGACATCCGCTCCAAGCTCGGGGCCATGGAGACGGTGCACAAGGTGGTCTCCGCCCTTCCCGAGGCGCGTGGGCCGCTGTGGCAGACCTTCATGAACTGCGCCAAGCGCGACACGTCGTCCGCACGCATCGCGGTGCAGATGATCGCGGCCTATGCGCATCTCGGACCGTACTCGCGCAAGGTCATCGCCGCCATCGATCAGCGCCTCACCGCGCTGGACAACGAGACCATCACGCCCGCTGTCGACGTGACGGCGGCCTGAGGCTCACTTCACCGCCAGGCGCAAGAAGCTCATCACGCTGCCGAGCGCGGCAAAGCCCGCGCCGAGCGCCAGCGCCAAGGTCGCGCCCTCGTGACCTGCGAGCGCGAAGCAGGCCGCGGCGAGCGCGGCTCCCGTCGTCTGGCCCGTCAGCCGCGCCGTGGCGACGATGCCGGAGGCGCTGCCGCTGCGGTGCGCCGGCGCGCTCGACATCACCGCCTTCATGTTCGGCGCCTGGAAGAAGCCGAACCCCATGCCGCAGATCACCATCCGCCAGATGATGTCGGGGATGGCGGGATTGGCGGGGAGCGTCGCCAGCAGCGCCATGCCGAGGCCGAGCAGCACGAGCCCGATGCCGCCGAGCAGGCCGACCGCGTGGCGGTCGGACAAGCGCCCGGCGATCGGCGCCATGATGCCGACTACCAGCGGCCATGGCGTCATGAAGAAGCCGGTCTCGACCTGCGAGCGCCCGAGCACGCCCTCGAAATAGAACGGCAGCGAGACGAAGGCGAGGCCCTGCACGGCGAAGGCGCACAGCGCCGTCGCGGCCGATAGCGCGAACATCGGCCTCGCGAACAGGTCGATCGGCAGCATCGGCGCCGGATGACCGGCCTGGCGGCGCATCAGGATGAAGCCGAGCGCGAGCGCCGAGATCAACTCGATGCCGACGACGAGCGGCGACAAATTGTGCGCGGCGCTGCCGATGGCGGTGATGAACAGGCCGAGGCAGGCGGACGCCAGGATCGCGCCGGGAACGTCGAAGCCGTGATCGGCGCGCGGCGTCTTCGGCAGCATGGCAAAGCCGATACCGATCGCGACAAGCCCGAACGGGATGTTGACGGCGAACAGCCACGGCCATGGACCGAAGGCGAGGATGGCGGAGGCGATCGAGGGGCCGAAGGTGAAGGCGGTCGCGACCACCAGCGCATTGTGGCCGAAGCCGCGGCCTTGCATCC
>NZ_JAEMSD010000161.1:0-9392 GCF_016462955.1 Bradyrhizobium sp.
TGGCATCGTCGAGCGCGATCTGCGCGCCGCCGGCCGTGGCACGTTCGAGGAAGAGCTGAAGAGCGGGGTAGGTCTGTGCCGCGGCGACCGTCAGACCGGAGCCGTCGGGCGGAACCGCGAGCGGTGCCAGTCGATAGACCTGCTCGCCCTCCACGCGCAGGGCTTCGCGGCTGGTGGCGAGGATATGGACATCCGGCGCAGCGTGGAAGATCTCCGAGGCCAGCGGCGCCGCCGCGACTATGACATGCTCGCAATTGTCGAGGATCAGCAGCATCCGCTTGTCCCTGACATGCGCGAGCAGCGCGGGCAGGGGATCGTCGGTCTGGGCCGGCAAGCCAAGCATCAGCAGGATCGAGGTGATCACGAGATCGGGATCGCTGAGTGCGGCAAGGTCCACGAAGTGCGCGGCATCGGAGAATGTCTCGAGCAGCTCGTGGGAGATCGCCACCGCGACGGCGGTCTTGCCGACGCCGCCTGGTCCGGCGATCGTGACGAAGCGCGAGTTGAGGAGCTTGTCGGAGATGGCGGCCATCTCCTCGTCGCGTCCGACCATCCGTTGCAGCCGGTTCGGCAGCTTGACCGGAGGCAATTCCATCCGCGGTGCGGTCCGCCGTAGTGCCGGAAGCTCCGCTTGCGAGATCGGCGCCACGAAGCAGTAGCCGCGGCCTGAGAGCGTGGTGATGTATCGCGCGCCGTCCTTGCCGTCGCCGAGCGCCTTGCGAAGGGCCGCGATGTGAAAGCGCAGATTGGCCTCTTCGACGGTGAGGCCGGGCCACACCAGCGCCATCAGATCCCATTTGCTGACGACCTCGTTCGGCCGCGACATCAGCGCGATCAGCGCGTCGTAGGCCTTCGCGCCCAGCGGCACCGCGACGCCGTCGCGCGTCACCAGCCTCTCATGTGGCGCCACAGTGAATGGTCCGAACGAGAGTCTCGGCCCCGTCGGCGTAGTCATCGCGAACTCTTGCTCATTGGGGAACCGATAGCCAGCATACAGCGATCCAGCAAGTCCGGCTTTGCATCGGCATCAGACCGCGCTTGCAGGCCTCGGAACAAACCTCACAACTTCTCACAAATCCAAACGCGTCTCCCGGGCGCACCGCTGATAGTCAGTTGTGCGACGGCAAGGAGACCTTCATGACGCAAGCGGCAAAACTGCTCTACACGGCCAGGACGCACACCAGCGGCGGGCGGCACGACGGCATGTCGCGCAGTTCCGACGGTCGCCTCGACGTCAAGCTGTCGCCGCCAGGTGGCGCAGGCATCGGCACCAATCCCGAGCAATTGTTCGCTGCCGGCTGGTCGGCCTGCTTCGAAGGCGCGATGGAAATGGCGGCCCGCAAACTGAAAATCGTGCTTCCTAGGAAAAGTGCGATCGATGCGGAAATCGATCTTCTTCTCGATGAAGGCACTTATGCCCTCCGGGCGCGCCTCAATGTCAGCCTGCCGGGTCTCGATCGCGAGACCGCACAGGGCATCGTCGATGAAGCGCATCAATCCTGCCCCTACTCCAAGGCCGTCCGCGGCAACATCGACGTCAAGGTCGCGCTGGTCTGACGCAGCATCATCAACCACCACGAGGTAGCAACGCCATGAAGCAGATCATCGATCAACACCGCCGCCAGTTTCTCGGCGTCGCCACAGGAGCCGTCGCCGTCGGTCTCGGCGTGATCGATCTCGCACGCGCCGAGACGGAACCGCTACGATCCTCCGCATCGAATGCGTCCTTCGGGGCGATCAAGCAGATCGACGCCGGCGTTCTCAACGTCGGCTATGCGGAGGTGGGGCCCTCGAACGGTCCCGTCGCGATCCTGTTGCACGGCTGGCCCTACGACATTCACGCCTTCGTCGATGTCGCGCCGATCCTGGCGAAGGCCGGCTATCGCGTGATCGTCCCTTATTTGCGCGGCTACGGCACGACGCACTTCCTCTCCAGTGAGACGCCGCGCAACGGCGAGCCTGCGGCGATGGCCGTCGACATCATCGCGCTGATGGACAAGCTCGATATCAAGAAAGCCGTCGTCGCCGGGTTCGACTGGGGCGCGCGCACCGCGGACGTCATCGCCGCGCTGTGGCCCGACCGCTGCCGCGCACTGGTGTCGGTCTCCGGCTATCTGATCTCCAGCCAGGCTGCCGGCAGTTCGCCGTTGCCGCCGCAGGCGGAGCTGCAATGGTGGTACCAGTTCTACTTCGCCACCGAGCGCGGCCGCGCCGGATACGAGAAGTACACGCACGATTTCGCCAAGCTGATCTGGAAGCTCGCCTCGCCGCAATGGAAATTCGACGACGCCACCTTCAATCGCAGCGCGGCGGCGCTCGACAACAAGGATCATGTCGCGATCACGATCCACAATTACCGCTGGCGGCTCGGGCTCGCCCAGGGCGAGGCGAAGTACGAGCATCTCGAAAAGAAGCTGGCCGCAGCTCCGCAGATTGAGGTGCCGACGATCACGATGGAGGGCGACGCCAACGGCGCACCGCATCCCGACCCGAGCGCCTATGCCAGGAAGTTCTCGGGCCGTTACGAGTTTCGCCTGATCACGGGCGGCATTGGCCATAATCTGCCGCAGGAAGCACCGCAAGCCTTTGCCGAGGCCGTCATCGACGCCAACAGCGGCGCCTGAGGATGTTGTCTGCCTCCGGTCCAGCCCGGCTGGACCGGAGGATATCCGTCGCTCCGAGCCTGTTAAGAGATCATGACCCCGCCCGAGCCCGAAAAGAAAACCTTCGCACTGTCCACGGTGATCGTTCTTGCCGTGGTTCTCGTCGTCATTCTGCTGACTTGCGTGCCGTATCTCGCCACGATCGTCTCGGCGCAGACGCCGGCTGAAAGCACGGCCGCCAACGCCTCGCCGATCTTCGGCGTCACAATCCCCGCCGGCTACAAGCAGTGGGAGCTGATCGCGCCGGCCGAGGAGGCTGCGCCGCTCGACGAACTGCGCGCTGTCGTCGGCAACCAGACTGCCATCGATGCCTACCAGGCCGGCAAGCTTCCGTTCCCGGACGGGACCGTGTTGGTCAAGCGCGCTTGGAAGCGGAAGCAATCACCTGAATTTGCATCCGCGACGATCCCCGGTGCTGCTACGACAGTCCAGGTGATGGTCAAGGATTCCAAGAAATATGCCTCCACTGGAGGCTGGGGCTTTGGCCGCTTCATCAACGGCAAGCCGGTTGACGAGGCCCAGCACCGCACCTGCTGGGGCTGTCACGAAGCCCGTGCCAAGAGCCACGATTACGTGTTCACGCGGCTCGCGCCTTAAGTCCTTTCGGAGACTGGTATGAAGACCTGGTTCATCAGCGGCAGTTCGCGCGGGTTGGGGCGCGCCATCACGGAAGCCGCACTCGTTGCGGGCAACCGGGTCGTGGCCACGGCTCGCAGGCTCGACCCGCTCGAACCGCTGCGCGAACGTTTCGGGGAAAGACTGCGGCTGGCAACGCTTGACGTGACTGACGAAGCGGCAGCGCAAGCGGCGATCGACCTCGCGGTGGAAGCCTTCGGCGGTCTCGACGTCGTCGTGAACAATGCCGGCTATGGCGATCTCGGTTCGGTCGAGGACACCAGCCTCGCCTCGTTCCGGCAGCAGATCGAGGCCAATCTGATCGGCACCATCATCGTCACCAAGGCGGCGATCCCGGTGCTGCGCAAGCAGCGCCGCGGGCACATCATGCAGGTCTCGTCGGTCGGCGGCCGCATCGGCGCGCCGGCCCGCGCGCCCTATTCGGCGGCGAAATGGGGTATCGAAGGCTTTTCGGAATCGCTGGCGCGCGAGATGGCGCTGATCGGCGTGCATGTGACCATCGTCGAGCCCGGCGGCTTCCGGACCGGCTTTGCCCAGACCTCGCATGAGACCGACGAAGGACGTCCGGAGTACGACGCGGTGGTCGGTGCCGCGGTCAGGATGCAGCGCGACTACGATGGCCGTCAGCCCGGTGATCCCGCCAAGGCGGCCGACGTCGTATTGCAGCTCGCGAACATGGATCATCCGCCTCTGCGCATCGCGCTCGGCAGCGATGCCGTCAACGCCATCGCGGCGGCGGACAGGCTTCGTCTCGAGGAATTGGAGAGGTGGCGCGCGCTCAGCGTATCGACCGACTACTGACGCACGCGTCTCACTCCGCTGCCACCATCTGCTGCGTGCGCCACTGGCCGAGCAGGGCGCGGAGCGAAGCCGGCTTCACCGGCTTGTTCAGCACCGCTATCTTCTCGTCGCGCGCGGCGACCTGCACGGCCGGGCTGCGATCGGCGGTGATCAGGATCGCGGGGATGGTATCGCCGAAGCGGCGGCGGATCTCGCGGATGGCGGCGATGCCGTTGCCGCGATCGAGGTGATAGTCGACCAGGAGGCCGGTGACGCAGCGCCCGGCGGTTTCGATCGCCGCGATCGCGCCTTCGGGATCGGCGACCGCGATCACCTCGGCATCCCATGCCCTGAGCAGCGTGCGCATGCCGTCGAGGATTGCCGCATCGTTCTCGATGCAGACGATCAGCGCGCCCGAAATCGGCGTGCGCGCCAGCGGCGTCGCGCTGGTCACGGCCGCGGTGTGGGTGACCGCCTTTGCCGTCGGCACCGTCACGGAGAATACCGAGCCGCCGCTCCGATTGCCGTCGATGGCGATGCCGTGCTTGAGAACGCGCGCGAGCCGCTCGACGATCGACAGGCCGAGCCCCAGTCCGCGCGCGATCCGCGCGCCCTGCTCGAGGCGATGGAATTCCTTGAAGATCTCGCCGCGCTTGACCGCGGGAATGCCGACGCCGGTGTCGTAGACGCAGATCTTGAGCGAGGCACCCTGGCGGCGGCAGCCGACCAGCACGCGCCCGCGCGGGGTGTATTTGATCGCATTCGAGATCAGGTTCTGGAGCAGGCGCCGGAGCAAGAGCCGGTCCGACTCGACCGGCAGCGAGCAGGGCACGAAGGTCAGCTCCAGCCCCTTGGCGCGCGCGATCGGCGCGAACTCGATCTCCAGCGAGCGCATCAGGTCGGCCATCTTGAAGCTCGAGATCGAGGTCGTCATCGCGCCGGCGTCGAGCCTGGAGATGTCGAGCAGCGCGCCGAGGATCTCCTCGATCGCCTGCAGGGATTCGTCGATGTTCTCGACCAGCCGCGTCTCTTCGCCGTTGTGCTGGCGCTCGACCAGGCTGGTGACATAGAGCCGCGCCGCGTTCAGCGGCTGCAGGATGTCGTGGCTGGCCGCGGCGAGGAAGCGCGTCTTGGAGATGCTGGCGTCCTCCGCCGCGCTCTTGGCCAGCGCCAGCTCGGAGTTCAGCCGTGTCAGCTCTTCCGTGCGGTCGCGCACCCGCTTCTCTAGCGTCGCATTGGCGCGCTCCAGCGCTTCCGCGGCTTCGAAGCTGGGCGTGACGTCGGTGAAGGTGATGACGAAGCCGCCGCCGGGCATGTGGTTGGTGAGCACCTCGATCACCATGTGCCGTTCCGGCAGGCGTTCGAGATAGGGCTCGCTGTCTGTGGTGTAGGCGGTGAGGCGCCGCTCCAGCGCCGCCTCGCGCTCGGTCCGATCGTCCGGATCACCCACCCCGATGAATTCCAGGATCTCGCGAAGCGGCGTGCCGAACTGGATCAAATGCGGGGGAACGTTGAGCAGGTCGCCGAACTGCCGGTTGGAGCAGATCAGTTGCAGATCGGCATCGAACACGGCGATGCCCTGGCGCACATGGTTGAGCGCGGTCTGGAGGATCTCGCGGTTGAAATGCAGCGCTGCGTGGGAGTCGTCGAGCAGCTTCAGCGCGGCCTTGGCGGAGACGGTGCGCTTGCGCAGCAGCAGCGACATCACGAGGCGCGACGAGGCGGCGCCGATGGAGGAGGCAATCAGGTGCTCGGCGTGCTGCAACAGCTCGAAATCGGCGGGCGCGCCGGGCTCCAGCCGCACGTTTCGCCGCGCCGAGAAGGTCTCGAAGGATTGCCGGGCGCGGTCGGGTCCGAGATATTGGGCGACCGTGGTCTGGATGTCCTGCACGGTGACGCTGGTGCGCCAGCGGCGGAAGCTCGGTGAGATCGGCGCGATCGTGTTGGGCACGAACAGGTCGGCCTGCAGCAGCTCGATCGACGAGGGCCTTCGCGCCAGCGACAGCAGCACATAGGTCAGGATGTTGAGCGACAGCGACCAGATCACGCCGTGCATCAAAGGCGGCAGGTCGGCGCCGAACAGCGCCTGCGGCCGCAGCGCCTCGATGCCGAACGGGCCGTGCTGGAGCAGCAGGATTCCCGTGGTCGAGGAATCCATGAAGCTCGGTATGAACAGCGTATAGAGCCACACGGCGAAGCCAACCGCCATGCCGCCGATGGCACCGCGTGCGGTCGCGCGCCGCCACAAAAGCCCGCCGAAGAAGCTCGGTGCAAGCTGTGCAATGGCGGCAAAGGAGAGCAGGCCGATGGCCGCGAGCTGGGTACTGCCGAGCGCGCGATAGTAGAAGTAAGCCATCACCATGATGGCGAAGATCGCGAGCCGCCGCGAGCGCAGCAGGAAATTGCTGAAATCGGCACCGCCGGCGCGCCCCTCCGGGCGGCGTTGCAGCACCAGGGGCACCACGAGGTCGTTCGAGACCATGATGGAGAGCGCGACGCATTCGACGATCACCATCGCGGTTGCCGCCGACAGGCCGCCGACGAAGACGACGACGCTGAGCAGGTCCGCGCCGCCCTCCATCGGCAGGGCCAGCACGTACATGTCGGGATCTGCGGCGCCGAACGGGAAGGTGACGAGGCCGGCAAGCGCGATCGGGATCACGAACAGATTGATGGCGACGAGGTAGAGCGGGAACAGCCAGCGCGCGCGGCCGACCTCGGCATCGGAGGAGTTCTCCACCACGCTGACGTGGAACTGGCGCGGCAGCAGCATGATCGCGCACAGCGACAGCAGCGTCATGGTGAGGAAATTGCCGATCGACGGCGAATAGTTGATCGCGCGCACCGCCTCCGGCGTCTTCATGGCGCGCTCGATCAGTTCGTGCGGCGAGAACATCCAGAAGGTGACGAAGATGCCGGCGGCGAGGAAGGCGACCAGCTTGATGATGGATTCGGTCGCGACCGCCAGCATCAGTCCGTGCTGGTGCTCGGTGGCGTCGGTCTGCCGTGTGCCGAACAGCACCGCGAAGGCGGCCATCGACAGCGTCACCATCAGTGCCACGTCGCCGACGAGGGGGATGTGGGCGAAGGCCTGGTCTTCGGTCAGGATCGTTTCGAGCGAGGAGGCCACCGCCTTGAGCTGGAGCGCGATGTAGGGCACCGAGCCGATGATGGCGATCAGCGCCACGGTCGCGGCGACCGCCTGGCTCTTGCCGAAGCGCGCCCCGATGAAATCGGCGATCGAGGTGATGTAGTGGGCCTTCGCCAGCTGGATCACGCGGCGAAGCACGCCGGCCCCTAATCCGATCATCAGGATCGGGCCGAGATAGATGGCGAGGAAGTCGGTCGAGGTTCGGGTGGCGAAACCGACCGAGCCGAAGAAGGTCCAGGAGGTGCAGTAGATCGCCAGCGACAGCGGGTAGATCAGCGCGGATGCGCGGCCGAGCCCGGCCGCCGACCGGCGGTCGCCGTGGCTCGCCACCAGGAACAGAAAGCCGATATAGCCGAAGGCGGCGGCGATCACGCCCCAATCGTGCAGCATGGTGAGCGCGCTTCTCCCTGGACGCTGCCCGCGCCCGAGCTCATTTTCCCGGCAAGCCTAGCGCGTCGGACGGGGCGAGGCGACAGTGAAATGCCTGGCCGGGTCGGGAACTGAGGGCGTCGTTAAGCTGCAAGACGAGCGGCTGGCTCTTACCCTTCCCTGGAGGGGAAGGGTCGATCGCGCGAAGCGTGAGCGGGGTAGGGTGATCTCTCCACTCGGGCACTGTTCGTCGCGGAGGGACCGTCACCCCACCCCGCGATGCATTCCGCTTCGCTACATGCGTCTTTACCCTCCCCCTCCAGGGGAGGGTTAGAAAGGAGACCTACTCCGCCGCGAGCGACTTTGCGCGCACTGGCAGGCCGAGGTGGTCCCACACTTGAAGCAGCGCTTCGGCGAGCTGATCGATCAAGCCGTCATCGTGATAGGGCGAGGGCGTGATGCGCAGGCGCTCGGTGCCCTTGGCGACGGTCGGATAGTTGATCGGCTGGATATAGATACCGTGCTGTTCGAGCAGGAGGTCGGAGGCCTGCTTGCACTTCTCGGGATCGCCGACGAACAGCGGCACGATGTGGGTGTCGCTCGACATGACAGGCAGGCCGGCGGCGTTGAGGATCGCCTTGACACGGGCGGCGCGGTCCTGGTGGCGCTCGCGCTCCCAGTTCGAGGTTTTCAGGTGCTTGATCGCGGCGGTCGCGGCCGAGCAGACCGCCGGCGGCAGCGCCGTGGTGAAGATGAAGCCCGGGGCGTAGGAGCGCACGGCGTCGATGATCTGGCCGTTGGCGGCGATGTAGCCGCCGAGGCAGCCGAACGCTTTCGCCAGGGTGCCTTCGAGCACGTCGATGCGATGCATGACGCCGTCACGCTCGGCGATGCCGCCGCCGCGCGGCCCGTACATGCCGACGGCGTGGACCTCGTCGACATAGGTCATGGCGCCGTACTTCTCGGCGAGATCGCAAATCCTGGCGAGCGGGGCGACGTCGCCGTCCATGGAATAGAGGCTCTCGCAAACGATCAGCTTCGGCCGGTTCGGGCCGGCCGCCTGCAGCAACTCCTCGAGATGCGCCAGATCGTTGTGGCGGAACACGACCCGCTCACAGCCCGATTGGCGGATGCCCTCGATCATCGAATTGTGGTTGAGCTCGTCCGACAGGACCAGGCAGTTCGGAATGAGCTTTGCGATGGTCGGGATGCCGGTCTGGTTCGAGACGTAGCCCGAGGTGAACAGCAGCGCGGCATCCTTGCCGTGGAGATCGGCGAGCTCGGCCTCGAGCTGGACCAGCGGATGATGCGTCCCGGCGATGTTGCGGGTGCCGCCGGCACCGGTGCCGACGCGCGTCGCGGTCTCGACCATGGCCCCGACCACTTTCGGGTGCTGGCCCATGCCGAGATAGTCGTTGGAGCACCAGATCACGACGTCGCGCTTGCCCTTGGGCGAGTGCCAGACCGCGTGCGGGAATCGGCCGGCGGTCCGCTCAAGATCGGCAAACACGCGGTAACGCCGCTCGGTATGGAGACGATCGAGGGCGGAATTGAAGAACTGGGCGTAATCCATCGGCAAAACCTGCAACGGAACCTGGCTGAGAGGCTGCATCTTCTTAGAGCTTTTCCAGCTCCAATGTCTATGCGCTATCCCACATTTGGCCGTGTGGGGCATTTGGTCAAAATGCCCTATCGGGCGCGGTGCAACTTGATCCCGATCAAGCCGGCGCGAGATCCAATGCTGCTCTGCACCATCCGCCGGGATGAGAGCCTGGCCGGCGCTGGTCTTACCT
>NZ_JAEMSD010000161.1:9402-13207 GCF_016462955.1 Bradyrhizobium sp.
GCTCTGCACCATGCGCCGCCGACTCAACCGACCTTGGTCTTTTTGCGCGGCTCGGCCCGCGCATCCTTGGCGACGATCGGCTTCAACCAATCCGAATTGCGCAGCGCATGCGCCACACAATCGTGAATGTGGGTGTGCAGCACCTTGTTCGCGCCCCTGGCGTCGCGCTTCAGCGCAAGCTCCTTCAACTCGCGATGCTCGGCCGCCGCCATCTCGCCGCGAAACACCACGGCGATCATTTGGTATCGCAGGTAGCGATCATAGACAGCGGCATGCGCGTCGAGCAGCACCTTCGACCCACAGGCCGCGACCAGCGCGCGGTGAAACTGGAAATCGCATTGTTTCCAGCTTTCGGCGTCCGACCGTTCGCCTGCCAGCAGCATCCGCTCCATAGCCGCGAGCTTGTGATGCGCCGAGACGATATGCGCCTCCCAGTCGAGGTCGCCGGCGGCAAACGACTTCTCGATCATATGGCCTTCGAGCAGTTCGCGAAGCTCGGCTATTTCCTGGAATTCCGCCGTCGAAATCGGCGCGACCTCGAAGCCGCGCTGGCCTTCGGCCACGACGAATCCCTCCGAGCACAGCCGGTTCAACGTCTCGCGCAGTGTCGAGATGCTGGTGCCGTAAGCGGTGCTCATCCGTTCGAGCTTGAGCTTCTGACCCGGCGTCAGTCTGCCGAAGATCAGATCGGTCCGGATGCGGCGATAGGCGCTGTCGCCAACGGTTTCGGCGGCCGTCTCGGGAATGGTGTCCATGCCTCATCCTAGCGCTGTGGGCGCGCGATTTGACAAGAATCTGAGCTTTATCAAGCGTTTCTTTTAATGTCAGACAAAAAAAGAAATATAGGTTGATTTTTATTTCATCCTATAACAGTTTCTCGCCCCTAAGAACGAGATCATCAGGGGAGAGGGGACCATGCCCATTCGGTTCATAGATCTGGCTTTCGTGGCAGCGATCGGAGCGGTTTCCCTCGGCGCGCTTGGGCCGGCCTCGGCGCAGGCGATCCAAGAGCGCACCATCCGCTGGGGGCACCTCAACAACACCGACCATCCCGTCAGCAAAGGCGTGCAGAAATTCGCCGAGATCGTCGCCGCCAAGAGCGGCGGCAAGATCAAGGTGCGCGAGTATCCGGCCAATCAACTCGGCAGCGAGATGCAGCAACAATCGGCACTGCGGGCCGGCACCCAGGAGATGCAGTCGCCGGCGACGACCTCGCTGGTCGGCATCGTCAAGGATTACGGGCTGATCGATTTCCCCTTCATCGTCTCGACGCCGAAACAGGCCGACGCGCTGCTGGACGGCCCGCTCGGTGCCGCGCTGCTGGCAAAACTCCCCGAGAAGGGCCTGGTCGGCCTCGCCTATTGGGATCTCGGCTTCCGCAACGTCACCAACAGCCGGCGCCCGATCACCAAGGGCGAGGACCTCGACGGCATCAAGATCCGCGTGATCCCGAACCCGGTGTATCTGGAGACCTTCAAGGCCTTCAACGCCAACCCGGTGCCGATGAGCTTTACGGAGCTCTACAGCGCGCTGGAGACCCGCACCGTCGACGGCCAGGAGAATCCATTCTCGGTGATCCTATCGAACAAGTTCTACGAGGTGCAGAAATATCTCAGTGTCACCAACCACACCTATTCGACGAACATCATCCTGGTCTCCAGGAAATTCTGGGACGGGCTTTCGGCCGACGAACAAAAGCTCCTGCAGGACGCCGCGATCGAGGCGCGCGACTACCAGCGCAAGGTCAGCCGCGAGCAGGCCAAGGCCGCCATCGACGAACTCAAGGCCAAGGGCATGGAGATCAACGAGATCTCGCCAGCCGAGCTCGATCGCATGCGCGCAAAGACCAAGCCGATCGCGGAGAAATTCTCCGCCGATTACGATCCCGCGCTCGTCAAGCTGTTCAACAGCGAGCTCGATCGCGTTCATGCGCTGAAGCCCTGAGCATCCGGGGTCATGAAGGCGGTTGTCCACTGCTATTTCCGGCTGCTTCGCGCGGTCATCGCGGTGCTGCTGGCCGCCATGGTGGTGCTGGTCTTCGGCAACGTGGTGCTGCGCTACGGCTTCAACTCCGGCATCGCCATCTCGGAGGAACTGTCGCGCTGGCTGTTTGTCTGGATGGTGTTCCTCGGTGCCATCATCGGCATGAAGGAACGCGCCCATCTCGGCGTCGACAGTCTCCTGAAGGTGCTGCCGCCGGCCGGCCGCAAGGCCTGCTACGGCCTCAGTCATGCCTTGATGCTGTACGCCTCCGTGCTGCTTACGGAAGGCTCGTGGAAGCAGACCGTCTTGAACTGGGACACGGTGGCACCGGCCTCGGGACTCTCGGTGGGCCTGTTCTATGCCGCCGGCATCGTCTTCGGGGCCTCTTCCAGCATTATCATTGCCTACGAGCTCTTTAGGTTCGTGAGCGGGCAGACCGCCGATGCCGATCTCATCGCGATCAGCGAATCAGAGGAACTGCCTCACTCTCCTGGCGCCGCCGGCGGGAAGCTCCAGCGATGACGGTCGCAGTCTTCACCTTCTCGCTGCTCGGCGCCATGGCGATCGGCATGCCGATCGCCTTCGCGCTGATCATCTGCGGCATCGCGTTGATGACCTATCTGGGAATGTTCGATTCCCAGATCATCGCCCAAAACGTCATCAACGGTGTCGATTCCTTTCCGCTGATGGCGGTGCCGTTCTTCATCCTCGCCGGCGAGGTCATGAACACCGGCGGCCTCGCGCGGCGCATTCTCAATTTTGCAATTGCGCTTGTCGGGCATTTCCGTGGCGGGCTTGGCTATGTCGCGATCCTGACCTCCTGCATCCTGGCCTCGCTGTCCGGTTCGGCGGTCGCGGATGCTGCGGCGCTCGGTGCGCTGCTGGTACCGATGATGGCCGCGGCCGGCCACAATCGCGCCAGTGCGGCGGGCCTCGTTGCGGCCGGCGGGATCATCGCGCCCGTCATCCCGCCCTCGATCGGTTTTGTCATCTTCGGTGTCGCCGCCAATGTCTCGATTTCGAAACTCTTTCTCGCCGGCATCGTGCCGGGTCTCCTGCTCGGTGTCGGCCTTTGCTTCGCCTGGTGGTGGGTGGTGCGCAAGGAGAACCCGGCGCGTTTGCCGCGCAAGAGCTTGGCCGAGATCTGGCACGCGCTGATCGACGGCTTCTGGGCCCTGATGCTGCCGGTGATCATCATCTTCGGCTTGCGCTTCGGCATCTTCACGCCGACGGAAGCCGCCGTCGTCGTTGCCGTCTATTCGCTCGTCGTGGCGATGGGCGTCTATCGCGAGCTCAAGCCGGCACAACTCCCCGCGTTGCTGGTTTCGACCGCTCAGACCACGGCGGTGGTGATGTTTCTAGTCGCCGCCGCGCTGGTCTCGTCCTGGCTGATCACGGTCGCCGAGATCTCCGATCAGATCGTGGCGCTGGTCAAGCCGTTCGCGGGCAACAAAACCCTCCTCACCATCGTCCTGATGATCATCGTCGTCATCGTCGGCACCGCGCTCGACATGACCCCGACCATCCTGATCCTGACGCCGATCCTGATGCCGATCGTCAAGCAGGCCGGCATCGACCCCGTTTATTTCGGCGTGCTCTTCATCATCAATAACGCGATCGGCCTGATCACGCCGCCGGTCGGGGTCGTGCTCAACGTGGTCGCCGGTGTCTCGCGCGTCCCGATGGACGATCTGATCCGCGGCGTCTGGCCGTTCATGATCGCGCAGCTGGTCGTGCTAGCCTTGCTGACGCTGTTTCCCGTTCTCGTCACCGGCCCGGCAAAGTGGTTTGGCGGCTAACCTTCAAAAGGACCTTCCCATGA
>NZ_JAEMSD010000610.1 GCF_016462955.1 Bradyrhizobium sp.
CGGAAGGTTTATTTCGGCTTCTACATCCCCGATGCCGAGCCGCGCCTCATTCCCGAGGGCGCGCATGTGCATGAGAGCGTGCTCAAGCGGATGGCGGTGGAGCCGGGCTACCGGCCGGTGAACATGCCGAAGGACTACGTGACGGTGCCGATGCCGGTGCCGCCGGGGGTGGACCTCGCGGCGGGGGAGGAGGTGGAGAGCGTGGCGGGGTGAGGCGGCGTGCCCTTACCCTCCCCTGGAGGGTGGGCACCCCGCTACCGCTGGTTTTACGCTTCGCTGACACTTTTCATTAAAATTCTCGTGCGCCGCTTAGCGCGATTGCATCATCTCGCGTGCCATCATGGCCCTCCAAACCGACTGCAACGCCGAGCGGACTTGGAGGGGACGTGCCACAGCATCCGCGAAAATTTGCCCGCGTGAAGCCCGCAGGACTGGTGTCGCGGCAGGCCAAGATCATCACCGACCCGCGCGCGCCGGTGATCCCGTGCACGCTGATCGACTATTCGCCCGGCGGGGCCTGCGTCGATCTCGGCGGCCAGGTGAAGATTCCCGATAGATTCGAGCTGCTGCACGTCAACACCAAGAAGCGCTGCCGCATCGCCTGGAAGCGCGGCACGCGCGTGGGCGTGGTGTTCTGAGGCAGCGGCTTACCCTCCCCTGGAGGGGGAGGGTCGATCGCATTCTGGGAGCTTTTTGCGCGGCCATCCTTCGAGACGCCCGCTCTGCGCGGGCTCCTCAGGATGAGGGCGGAGTTCGCGGCAGCAGCTTCAACGAGCACTTACGCTGGATCAGCCTCATCCTGAGGAGGCGCGTAAGCGCCGTCTCGAAGGACGAGGCGTGTGCGCAGGCCGCCGCCACAGGTCAAGTGCCCTCCCCCCCAGGAGAGGGTCAGCAAGCTACTTCCGCAGTCTCGCTTTCGTGCCCGCGACGATCTGCAGGGCGACGCCGGCGAGCCAGCCGGCGAAGACGAGCCAGGTCCAGGTCATGTGCGGGTCGAGCCGGAGCACGATCACCGCGACGGAGACGAAGGCGGTGAGCGTGGCGAGCAGCGTGCCGGCGGCGCTCATGAATTCGGCGGCGTCGATCTGGCTGTGGGCGTCGTCGAACGGCAGCTGCGGCGTGTCGATGCCGAGATAGAAGCCGACGGCGCCGAGCAGCATCATCAGCAGCAGGAAGCCCTGCGTGGTCAGCATCGGAATCGCCGCGCCGACATAGGCGCCGACGAACAGCCCGCACGCGGCGCCCGCCATCGCAAGGCCGACGCGCTCGAAGACGTGAGCCGCTTTGCGGACAGGATAACGCATGGGCGGGCCTCCGTTGCTTCGTTTCTTCGTAGAAGGTTAGGCCAGTTTTGAGGAGCGTGGAAGCAGAGGAGATTTACGGAGGGATTTGGAGGAAGGCCTTGGTTGCCTTTCCGTCGAGGCCGGGCTTGTCCCGGCCATCGTCATTGCTGTGCGAAAGCGAAGGAATCCAGAGTCTTTCCGCGGAGGGATTCTGGATTGCTTCGCTACGCTCGCAATGACGGGGGGCGGCAGCGCGCGCCTAGCGCGCGCCGAAGGTGGTCTTGCCGAACAGCGCCTTCTGCGTCGAGGGCTGCGAGCGCCAATATTGCGGCGGGGCCTCGACCTCGGCGCCGAGCTCGGCGGCGGCGTGCCAGGCCCAGCGCGGGTCGTAGAGCATGCCGCGGGCGAGCGCGACCATGTCGGCCTTGCCGCCGGCAACGATCTCCTCGGCCAGCTTCGCCTCCGTGATCAGGCCGACGGCGATGGTGGGCAGGCCGGTCTCGCGCTTGATGGCTTCGGCAAACTGCACCTGATATCCGGGGCCGAGCGGGATCTTCTGCAGCGGCGAGACGCCGCCGGAGGAGGCATCGATCCAGTCGACGCCACGCGCCTTCAAGGCCTTGGCGAAAGCGATGGTTTGCTCGAGGTCCCAGCCGCCCTCGACCCAGTCGGTCGACGACACCCGCATGCCGACCGGCTTGTCGGCAGGGAACGCGGCACGCACCGCGTCGAACACTTCGAGCGGAAAGCGCATGCGGTTCTCGAGGCTGCCGCCGTATTCGTCGGTGCGCCTGTTGGCGATCGGCGACAGGAATTGGTGCAGGAGATAGCCGTGCGCGCCGTGGACCTCGATGGCGTCGATGCCGAGCCGCGCGGCGCGGCGGGTCGCATCGACGAAGGCCTCACGGATGCGCTTCAGGCCGGCGGCATCGAGCGCAAGCGGGGCGGCCTCGCCCTCCTTGTGCGGCAGCGCCGACGGGCCGACCGTCTGCCAGCCGCCCTGCCCCTCCGGAATCAGCTGGCCGCCGTCCCAGGGCCTGGCGCTACTGGCCTTGCGGCCGGCATGAGCGAGCTGCATCGCGATCGCGGTGGAGGAATGCTTGCGCACCGAGGCGAGGATCGGCTTCAAGGCGGCCTCGCAGGCATCGTCGTAGAGGCCGAGGCAGCCCGGCGTGATGCGGCCGATCGCCTCGACATGCGTCGCCTCGATGCAGAACATCGCCGCGCCCGACAGGCTGAGATTGTTGATGTGGGTGAAGTGCCAGTCGGTGGCGACGCCATCCTCGGCCGAATATTGGCACATCGGCGACACCACGATGCGGTTCTTCAGGGTCAGGCCGCGCAGCTTGATCGGGGAAAACAGGGCGCTCATGCGAGGGGGTTCCGGACTGGAGAGATGGAAGCGATTGCATGAAGATTAGCGCGTGCGCAGCGAAATGCCAGTTGCGCGGCGGACATGGCCCACCGGGACAGGCTGCATTGCGCTGAACGGGATCTGCGCTTCGCTGGTCGGGACGACGAGCGTAGGCGCCTTAAGGCTTGATGCCTGCGGCCTTGATCAGCTCCTGATTGGCCACCAGCTCGTGCTTGACGAGGTCGTCCATCGCGGCGGGCTTCATCGGCCTCGGTTCGATCCCGAGCTTTGCCAGGCTCGCCTGCATCGCGGGCGTGGCCAGGACTTTCTCGGCGGCCGCGTGCAGCTTGTCGACGATCTCGCGCGGGGTCTTCGCCGGCACGAACACGCCGAACCAGATCTCGCTGTCGGCATCCTTCAAGCCGATCTCGGCCGGCGTCGGCACATCGGGCAGCTCGGCAACGCGCTTCGGCGTCGAGACCACCAGCGCGCGGACCTGGCCCTCGCGGATCAGCGGCAGCGCGGTCGCCAGCGGGCAGAAATACAGGTCGATGCGACCGCCGAGAATGTCGGCGATCACTTCCGGGCCGGCGCGATACGGCACATGGGTGGCCTCGATGCCGGCAGCGTAGCGGAACTTCTCGCTCGAGATGTGCACGGCGCTGCCGATGCCGACCGAGCCGAACGAGATCGAACCGGGCTTTGCCCTGGCGGCGGCGATGAAGTCCTGGATCGTCTTCCAGGGCCGCTCCTTCGGCACGATCATGACATTGGCACCGGATCCGATCATGAACACCGAGGCGAGATCGCGGCTGGGGTCGAAGCTCGCATTCGGGAACAGCAGGGGCGCAACGGTCAGCGCCGACGACTGCGCGAGCAGGCTGTAACCATCGGGATCGGACTTCGCGACCG
>NZ_JAEMSD010000611.1 GCF_016462955.1 Bradyrhizobium sp.
ATCTTGTTGAGCATCTGGCCGAGATTGGACGCGGCCGCGGTGTGCACCAGCGCCTTGTGGTTCTCGCGGCGCATCGTCTCGGTCATGCCGAGCGCGGTCAGCGGATTGACGAACCAGGACGCGCCATCGGCAGCGGTGGTGCCGGGCGGCAGTTCCATGACGTCGCGGACCTTGAGCACGCGGTACTGCGAATACATGGCGCCACCGATCATGGACACCCTCTTGCCCAGCAGCGCCTTCGCCGCGTCCGACGAGCCGGTCGCGATCACCGTGCCGGCGCCCTCGTTGCCGACCGGCAGCGACTGATCGAGCCGTGCGCCCATCATCCGCACCGCAGCTTCCGGCATCGTCGCGGTGATGACCGGCATCTCTTTGGTGCCGGAAGTCTTGGCGGCCGACATATCGGCCGGCCCGATCAGGAGCCCGAGGTCGGAGGGGTTGATCGGCGTCGCCTCGACGCGGACCACGACCTCGTCGTCGGCGGGCTCGGGAGTCGGGATATCGACGAGAGACAGTTCGAGTTCGCCGCTCTTCTTCAACAGCGAACGCAGTTGCAGTCCGGTCTTGCCGTCGCTCATGTCGATCCTCCCCTGTCCGTCTTTTCGCGGCTCGAGCCGCCGGCTTATGCCAACGCCTTCAATGCCGCCTTGCCGCCGTACAGCGCCTGCTTGCCGAGCTGCTGCTCGATGCGCAGGAGCTGGTTGTATTTGGCGGTGCGATCTGAACGTGCAAGGGAGCCGGTCTTGATCTGGCCGCAGTTGGTGGCGACCGCGAGGTCGGCGATGGTGGAATCCTCGGTCTCGCCGGAGCGGTGCGACATCACAGAGGTGTAGCCGGCCTTGTGCGCCATCTCGACGGCCGCCAGAGTCTCGGTCAGCGTGCCGATCTGGTTGACCTTGATCAGGATCGAGTTGGCGCGGCCGGCCTTGATGCCGTCGGCGAGGCGCTTGACGTTGGTGACGAAGAGATCGTCGCCGACCAGCTGGCACTTCTTGCCGATCAGGTCGGTGAGCTCCTTCCAGCCGTCCATGTCGTCTTCCGACATGCCGTCCTCGATGGTCACGATCGGATAGCGCGAGACGAGGTCTGCAAGATACTTCGCCTGCTCGGAGATCGAGCGGGTCTTGCCCTCGCCTTCATAGACGTATTTGCCGTCCTTGAAGAACTCGGTCGAGGCGCAGTCGAGCCCGAGCACGATGTCGGTGCCCGCCTTGAAGCCGGCCTTGCCGATCGCGTTCATGACGAAGTCGAGCGCGGCGTCGGCCGACGGCAGGTTCGGGGCGAAGCCGCCCTCGTCGCCGACATTGGTGTTGTGGCCGGCCTTCTTCAGTTCCGACTTCAGCGTGTGGAACACCTCCGCGCCGTAGCGCAGGCCTTCGGCGAAAGAGGATGCGCCGACCGGCAGGATCATGAACTCCTGGAAGTCGATCGGGTTGTCGGCGTGCACGCCGCCATTGATGATGTTCATCATCGGCACCGGCAACAGCCGCGCCGAGGTGCCGCCGACGTAGCGGTAGAGCGGCATGTCGAGAGAGTTCGCGGCGGCCTTGGCGCAGGCCAGCGAGACGCCGAGGATGGCGTTGGCCCCGAGCCGGCTCTTGTTCGGGGTGCCGTCGAGGTCGATCATGATCTGGTCGATCTGCGCCTGCTGCTCGGCATCGAGGCCGCTGAGCGCCTCGAAGATCTCGCCGTTGACGGCGCCGACCGCCTTGGTGACGCCCTTGCCGAGATAGCGGGCTTTGTCGCCGTCGCGCAGTTCCACCGCCTCATGGGCGCCGGTGGAGGCGCCCGACGGCACCGCGGCGCGGCCGAGCGCACCGTCCTCCAGCACGACATCGACCTCGACGGTGGGATTGCCCCGGCTGTCGAGGATTTCGCGTCCGATGATGTCGATGATGGCGGTCATGAGGGCCTCTTTTGCGGGAACGAAGGGGGCAGTTGGCGGTGCTTCTACCGCAATGCGTCGAAGCGGAAAAGGCCGGGTGACGGCCGGGCGATGATTGGCTAAGAGGGCCGCCACGGAGGCGGCCTCATGTCGAAAAAACCCGGTAAATCGAACAACTCCCCTGCCAACCCGGCGTTCTTGCAGCTCGGCCGCGCCGTGGAATGGCCGGATGCGCCAGAGAAGGCCAGGCTCGACCGCGTGCCCAATCCGCAAAACGGGACCGATTACCTGGTGCGTTTCACCGTGCCGGAATTCACCTCGCTCTGCCCGGTCACGGGCCAGCCGGATTTCGCCCATCTGATGATCGACTACGCTCCGGGTGCGTGGCTGCTGGAATCGAAATCGCTCAAGCTCTATATCGCCAGCTTCCGCAACCACGGCGCCTTCCACGAGGACTGCACCGTGATGATCGGCAAGCGCATCGCTTCCGAGATCAAGCCGAAATGGCTGCGCATCGGCGGCTATTGGTATCCGCGCGGCGGCATTCCGATCGACGTGTTCTGGCAGACCGGCCGCGTGCCGAAGGGCCTGTGGGTGCCGGAGCAAGGCGTCGCGCCGTATCGCGGACGGGGCTAATACGCACTCAGCAGATCCACCTTGGCATTCGCTGCGACCAGCCGCCGCGTCAGGATAGCGGCCAGGTTGCGCATGATCTTCAGCGCCGTTTGCGGGTGCAGGCGGCGGTAGTCCGCGAAGCTGTCCAGCGGCAGTTCGAGGCAGGTGACGGGCGTGTCCGCAACGACGTCGGCGCTGCGGCTCCGCTCCAGGATCGCCATCTCGCCGAACTCCATGCCGGGGCCGAGAGAAGCGAGCCGAACGCCGCTCGGCAGCTTCACGCTGACCATCCCGCTCTGGAGAAAGAACAGCGAATTGGCGGGCTCGCCGCTCGAGATGATGCGCTGGCCGGCCGCGTAATGCCGGGTGCTCGACAGCTCGACGATCGCAGCGATCTCCTCCGCGTCGAGATCGGCAAGCAGCGCCTGCTCGCTCAGACGCGCGCTCTCCTTCACGTCGGTGAAGCCGCCGAAGCGGTAGATCACCTGGTCTTCGGCCCATTCGATGGCATCGTCGAGCAGCGCGAAGCGGCGCAGCCGGCGCGGCTCGGCGGTGCGCCCGGAGATCGCGCTCCACACCGGGGAGGTGGCCTCGAAACCGGAAAGAATGGTGGTGACGCCGGCATTGCCGAGCGCGGTTAGAGTATCGCCGAGCAGCTCGGCACCGGCCGCGGTGATGTCGGGGACACGGCGGAAGTCGATGATCAGAAGCGGCGCGCTCGGCGGCTCGCTGCTCAGCCGTCTGGTGACGTAGTCGATGGTGCCGAAATTCATCGCGCCGACCAGCTCGAGCACACGGATGTCGCTGTGGCGCTCGTCGAGGATCTGCTGCTCGTGCGGCTGACGGCTGCGGCGCGAGGAAATGCCGTAGATGTCGTAATCCGCCATGATGCTGGTGCGGACATCGGCATTGCGGTTGAGCATGTGCAGGTCGAACCGCGCCGAGAGCGCCTCGCAGACCTTCAGGCCGCGCACGCTGTTGAAATGGTTGTCGAGCAGCGCGAGGCAGCCGATCATCAGCCGCGTCTTGCCGAACAGGTCGGCAGC
>NZ_JAEMSD010000612.1 GCF_016462955.1 Bradyrhizobium sp.
CTTCGACGTCGACGACTTCGCCGCCGAAGGATTCCACCTGCACCTCGTGCTGGAGCAGCTCGGTGCGGACGCGCTCGGGCTTGGCGTCCGGCTTGTCGATCTTGTTGATGGCGACGATGATCGGCACCCGCGCCGCCTTGGCGTGGTTGATGGCTTCGACCGTCTGCGGCATCACGCCGTCATCGGCCGCGACCACCAGCACGACGATGTCGGTGACCTTGGCGCCGCGGGCGCGCATCGCGGTGAACGCGGCGTGGCCGGGCGTGTCGATGAAGGTGATCTTCTTGCCGCTCTCGGGCGACACCACCTGATAGGCGCCGATATGCTGCGTGATGCCGCCGGCTTCGCCGGAGACGACGTTGGCGTGGCGCAGCGCATCGAGCAGCGAGGTCTTGCCGTGGTCGACGTGACCCATCACGGTCACGACGGGCGAGCGCGTCTCGGTGTCGGTGGAGTCGTCGACGATGTCGAACAGGCCTTCTTCGACGTCGGCTGCCGCAACGCGCTTGACGGTGTGGCCGAGCTCTTCGGCGATCAGCTGGGCGGTATCGGCGTCGATCACATCGGTGATCTTGTGCATCGCGCCCTGCTTCATCAGCATGCGGATGACGTCCACCGCACGCTCTGACATGCGGTTGGCGAGTTCCTGGATGGTGATCGCCTCCGGGATCGTGACTTCGCGGATCAGCTTTTCCTTCGGCTCGTTCGAGGCGTGGCCCTTCAGGCGCTGGGTGCGGCGGCGGAACGAGGCGATCGAGCGCTCACGGACCTCGTCGGCATTGAGCGCGGTGACGACCGTCAGGCGGCCGCGCTCTTTCTGCGGGCCGGGCTTGTGGGTGGTCTTGGGGGCAGCCACAGGACGCGCGGCGCCGCCGGGACCGCGACGGATCTGGCGCGGACCGTCGTCCTCGTCGGGGCCGGCCGCAACCGCAGGAGCGCGCCCCACAGGGCCCGTTGGCCGCTGCGTGGTCGTTGCCGGGCGCGCAGTGGTGGTCGCCGCAGGTCGCGCCGTGTTCGGCGCGGGACGCGGAGAGCTCGTCACCGGAGCTGCCGCTGCGGGCCGCGCGGCCGCCGGCTGCTCGCCTTCGCCGAAGCGCTTCTTGGCTTCGGTCTCGGCCTTGCGCTTGGCTTCGTCCTCGTGGCGATGCCGCTCTTCCTCGGCCTTGCGACGGGCTTCGGCGGCCTCGCGCTCGACGCGCTCGGCGGCCTCGCGGACGGCGCGGCGCTGGGCCTCTTCCTCGGCCTGACGGCGCTCCTCGACCTCGCGCAGCTTGGCATCGGCCAGCGCGCTGGCGCGCGCCGAGCGCTCGTCCTCGGTGAGGGTACGCAGCACCACGCCGGAACCGGCGTTGCGCGGCGGGGCGGACTGCGCCGGGCGCGACGGCGCGGTGGGTGCGGCCGGCGCCGGCTTTGCCGCGGGCTTTGCCGTCACCTCGGGCGCGTGCGGCTCGGGTCCGTCGCCGATGCGGCGCTTGCCGCGCTTCTCGACCACGACCTGCTTGCTACGGCCATGGCTGAAGCTCTGGCGTACGGTGCCCGTTTCGACGCGCGGCTTGAGCGATAGCGTCTTGCTCGGAACGCTCAGCTTCTTGTCGCCAGGGGTCTTGGTATCAACCATTCAGCAGTCCTAATCCTGATTTGTCAGTGTTGTGCGTTGCCGCACCATCCAATCGGGTCGTCGTTGTCTCTCAGAAATCCTGGCCGGGTTTTTCGGCAGTCCTGTCGTCGTCCGCCATCCGGTATCGGACCAGCATCTGGCTACGTGACAGGAATGACTTGCTCGCCGGGCCCGCGAGCAGGGCAGCATGTATCACATTTGACCGGGTCAGTGCCAAATCCAATTCTATCGATTTCAGTACGGTGACGACGGGAATCTGCGGCGGAGCGCCGCGATTTCCGGCATTTTGACGCGCCAGCACGTCCAATTTGCGGATTCCGTCCGCGGCCCCGTCGCTGGCATGGATCAGGACCTCGACCGTGCCTTCCCGAAGGGCGCTCTCGACCTTGCCGAAGCCGGCCACAACCTGGCCCGCCTTGGCGGCGATCCCAAGGGCTTCCGTCACGCTCCGAACCAGGAGCGTCTCGATGTCGGCGGGAAGCGTCTGAAGGGGGCGCAGGTCGCGCTTGAAGGCCTTGCTGAATTGGTGACGCCGCACGGCTTCCGCAACCACCTTCCGCGAGGCGGTGATCCACATGCCGCGCCCGGGCAGCTTGCGCTTGAGATCGGGAACCACGTCTCCTTGCGGCGAGATGACGAAGCGGATCAGCTCGTCGATCGGCCGGACCTCGCGGCTGACCGCGCACATCCGCATGGTCGCGGACCTTTCGGTCCGCGGCCCATGGTCGAGTTCGCTGTCAACGCTGGCAAGCATCCGGGCGACATTCTCCTTGGCTCTCTAAGTCGCGTGGTCTTGACGCATGATGGACACGCCCTAAGCCGGCTGATCCTCGGTCGCCTCGGCCTCTTCGGGCTTGGCGAGATCGGCCTCGGTGATCCAGCCGGCCTTGACGCGGGCCTGCATGATCATCGCTTCGGCGTCGTCACGGGAGATGTCGACGCCGTCGAGCGCGCCGGCGTGCTTGGTCGGCTCGCTGCCTTCCTTGCGCTCGGTCCATCCGACCAGATCGTCGGTGGCGCAGCCGGCGAGGTCGTCGACCGTCTTGATGTCGTTCTCGCCGAACTTCACCAGCATCTTCGAGGTCACGCCGGGCACGTCCTTGAGGGCGTCCTCGACGCCGAGCTCCTTGCGCCGGGTCTCGAGCTCCGCTTCCTGCTGCTCCAGATATTCGCGGGCGCGGTTCTGCAGCTCCTGTGCGGTCTCCTCGTCGAATCCCTCGATCCCGGCGAGTTCCTTGACGTCCACCATCGCGAGTTCCTCGACGGAGGTGAAGCCTTCCGACGCCAGCAGCTGGCCGACCACTTCGTCGACGTTGAGCGATTCCATGAAGACGCGGGTGGAGTTCTCGAAGTCGGCCTGGCGGCGCTCCGATTCCTCCTGCTCGGTCAGGATGTCGATGTCCCAGCCGGTGAGCTGCGAGGCGAGGCGCACGTTCTGGCCGCGGCGGCCGATCGCGAGCGAAAGCTGGTTGTTGGTGTCGGGCACCACGACCTCGATGCGCTCGCGGTCCTCGTCGATGACGACCTTGGAGACTTCGGCCGGTGCCAATGCGTTGACCACGAAGGTCGCGATGTCGGGCGACCAGGGGATGATGTCGATCTTCTCACCCTGCAGCTCGTTCACCACGGCCTGCACGCGCGAGCCGCGCATGCCGACGCAGGCGCCGACCGGATCGACCGAGGAATCACGCGAAATCACGCCGATCTTGGCGCGCGAGCCGGGATCGCGGGCCACCGCCTTGATCTCGACGATGCCGTCATAGATTTCCGGCACTTCCTGCGCGAACAGTTTTGCCATGAACTGCGGATGGGTGCGCGAGAGGAAGATCTGCGGGCCTCTCGTTTCGCGGCGGACGTCGAAGATGTAGGCACGGACGCGGTCGCCGTTGCGGAACACTTCGCGCGGCAGCATCTCGTCGCGGCGGA
>NZ_JAEMSD010000613.1 GCF_016462955.1 Bradyrhizobium sp.
CAACCAGCGCAACAGCCACCGTTTTTCAATGCCAACGCGGCTCAGCCGCAGCAGCCGGTCGGCCAACCGCCACTGTTTGGCGGGGCCCAGCCCCAGCAGCAAAACGCTCCTGCCCCATTTGCGGCCGGCGGCATATTTAACATTGCCCCACAGCCTCAGGCCAACCAACTTTTTGGTGCAGCGATGCCGGCTCAAAACGCCAACATCATGTTTCAAAATGCGGCTGCTGCCGCCCCCCGTGGCGCGCGTCAGCGACGGCGAAGCCGCCCGCCGCCTCTGCCTCGGCGGCGTCGGCCTCGCCCGCCTCGCCCTCTTCCACATCGGCCCCGACATCGAATCCGGCCGCCTGGTCCCGGTGCTGCAAAGCTACAATCCCGGCGATCGCGAAGACATCCACGCCGTCTATGTCGGCCACGCCGCGCCCCTGCCCGCGCGCGTGCGCGCGTTCATCGATTTTCTCGCCGAGCACGTGCGGGTGAGCGATCCGACGTTGAAGCGCGTGGCGGATGGGAGGTGGAAATTGGTGGGATGAACCGGCCGATGGTGAGAATGCAGTCAAATCTGACGTTTTCGCAAAGCCCAGCCTTCATTCAAGTTTGATTCTTGATTTGGCCGCGCTGGTGCGATGACGTTAACGATGCGTGAGTGACTGCTCGGCAGCTTCCCCGGAATGTGAAAAGGCTCACACGACAATCTCGGCTCTGCGTTACGTTCGGCCGGGGCGCACGAGGAGGCAGGTCATGGAGAGCACACCAGCCCAGCGTCCGATATGCCGACTGTTCGGTCAACTGGAGGTCTGGGGTCGCCACGGGACCCGCGTCGAGTTTCTCAGCGAACGCTCAAAGCACCTCTTTGCCGTGCTTGCCCTGCAGAAACGGGCGCCAGTCAGCCGTGACGTCCTCGTCACGCGCCTTTGGGGCGATGGACCGGCCGAGCGTCTTCGCCGCAACCTCAGCACCGAAGTGTGGCGCCTTCGTTGCGCGCTCGCGAACGCCGGCGAAAATGCCTCGCAGTGGATCAACGCCCGGCCGGAATCGCTGTCCTTGTGTGCAGATGAGCAGGTATGGATCGACATTGAAGCGTTCGATCATTGCATCAAGGCGCCTTCGCCGCCGTCGATGTCGTCAAGCCCGCATGCGACATCGGAAGCCATCGAGCAACTCTATCGTGGGGATCTTCTCAGCGAACTCAACTACGATTGGTGCCTGGCGGATAGGGAGGCCTTTCGCGGCCGCTTCCTCGCCTGTCTCGAGACCCAGCTCCTTGCGGCAAAGCACAGGTCCGATTGGGGAGAAGCCATCCGCATTTCGCGGCGTATCCTGGTCGAGGATTCCTTCCTCGAGCACATCCACCGCGAGATCATGCATTGCTACGAGATGATGGGCGATCGCGTCGCCGCGCTGAGGCACTACGAGAAGCTTCAGCTCGCATTTCGCCACGAGCTCGGCGTCTCCCCCACCCGTGAGACCACGGCGCTGTTCCACCGCCTGCGCGACGACGGGGCACAGCAACCGGATACGATCGCTCCAGCGGCGAAAGTGCACGGGGATTTCGAGCGCCGGCTCGAACTCATTCAGAAGCACCTCCATCAGCTCAACCGGGAAGTTCGGGCTTTCGCTTCGATCATGCAGACTGCGGCTCAGCCAAGGCAGTTGCACCAAGCCATCGAGATGCAGCCGGACATCGACCGGGCCGGAAAAATTTCTTCCGCATCCTAGTTTGTGAGACCCGACCACTCCGGTTGTGACCGTCGCGAGACACCGGCGCACGATAATCGGCCGGTGTCATGGAGAGCGGATGGAACCAGCCGCAAGCCTTGGCCGACCGCATTTTTTGAATCCGAACCATCAATTGCGAGAAATGATCATGCCAAACTACAGAGCGTATATCGCTGCCATCGACCATTATCCAAACCCCGCCAACAACCTCCCGAGCTGCATCAACGACGCGAAAGCGTTCCAGCAGAAGATCACCGACGTCTACAAGTTTGCAGACGTTCGATTCGACTACGACGAAAAAGCCACCCTGCAGAACGTCGAGGCCGGACTGTCCTGGCTGTTCAACGGAGCGGGCTCGGACGATCGGCTCGTGTTCTTCTTCTCCGGCCACGGCTTCCAGGTCGCCCGGGGCCAGGATCTCGAAGAGGTGCTGTGTCTGTACGACCAGTTTCTGTTCGACAACGTGCTCAGCCAGAAGTCGCAGGCGGTCCCCCCTGGGGTCTTCACGCTGATATCGGACAGCTGCCATTCGGGCGGCATGTACAAGGTCATGATGACCGACGGCCACATGGACGTCGCCCAGACCAAGGTGCTCAAGGTCCCGCCCTTCATCGAGAACGATAAGGTATTCCTTGATCCGAGGAAGATCACTCAACTGCGCTACCGGCCCTTCTGCGCGCGGCCCGGCGCGGCATCGAGGATCGACAATCGCTTCGGAACGACGGCCGGAAAGGAATTCGACGAGGCCGGCCAGTTGCAGATGAATGGAATGCTGCTATCCGCCTGCCTCGCAGACGAGACCGCATCAGCTTCGACGGCGAAGACCGGCGGAAAGTCGGCCTTCACCTACGCTCTCCTCGAGCAACTCACTGTCCTCGGCCCCGACGTCTCGAACCGGCGGCTTGTGGAAGGAGCGACCAAGATGCTGCGGGACCTCGGCTTCCGGCAGACACCGGTCCTCACCGAACCCGCCAATCCCGCTGGTCTGGCCGCCACGTCGTTCCTGCTGTTCCGAGGCCAGGCCGCGCCTGCCGTTTCTTCCCCCGACTGGATGACGAGGATCATCCAGGATGCACTCAGCAACCAGAGAAAGGATGCAACCATGATGCACGACAAATCTTACGGCCAGCCTGCTGCAAGCGGCGACGAAAAATTCTGGGGTGTGCTCGCAAACCTCGCCTCGGTGGCAGTGCCGGCCATCGTCGACGCGTTGCGGAAGGGTGATTTTGAACCGCAGAAGGACTTCACGGCCATCCCGGGCGGCGAGGAGAAGTTCTGGCGTACCTTGCTCAACGTCGTCTCGACCGCCGTGCCGGCAGTGGTGCAGGCCTTGCGCAAGGGCGGCTATGAACCACAGAAGGATTTCTCGGGCGGTCAGGAGAAGTTCCTCGGGTCCATCGTTGGCATCGCCACCCGCTGCATACCACCGCTGCTCCGCACAATCGCGGCGCAGGGGATTCAGCCGCAGAAAGATTTCGGCGGTGAAGAGAAGTTCTGGGGCGCTATCGCGAGCGCGGTCTCCGCGGCGCTGCCGGCCGTCATCGGCGCGCTCAGCAAGCAGGGCAACCCCGTCAAGGGATTCGAGGATGTGGCTCCCGGCGATCAGAAGTTCTTCGGAGCCATCGCGAGCGTTATCGGCACGCTCGGGCCGATCGTCATCCAGGCGCTGAGCAAGAGCGGCATCGATCCCCAGAAGGACTTCCAGCAGGCCGGGCAGGAGAAGTTCATCGGCGCGCTTATGAGCGTCATAGGTACGGTGGCGCCGGTCGTCATTCAGGCCCTGACGAAGAGCGGCGCCACCGTACCTATGACGCTCATAAG
>NZ_JAEMSD010000162.1 GCF_016462955.1 Bradyrhizobium sp.
CTGCGACGTACTTGTCGCCCTCGGCCGCAAGCTTGGCGAGATTGTCGAAACCAAAGCGGTGCACGTCGCGCAGTTGCTTGTTGACGACGATAAGCCGCCCGCCGATCAGGACCAGGCGACCGAAGCCTTCATGGTGCATCTTGAGCATCGGCGAGATCATCACGCCGGTTTCCTTCTCGATCAAGAGCGAGACGGCGTTGAAGAACAGCTCCATGCGCCAGATCGTGTCCGGATCGGGATCGCCGACGATCGGCAGCGCACGGCGCTTCTCCTTGTCGAGGATATAGGGCTCGAGCAGATCGAGGTCCTTCTTGCCCTCCCAGGCGCCATGGGTGTCCTGGGCCCGCCAGATCTTGACGAGCTCCTTGACGAACGGCGCCTCGGCCGCGGTGTCGGGTTGAACCAGTTCAGCCGCCTCTGACATGAGTGTTTCCTTCAGTCTTCGAAATCAAAGCTGCGATCCTGTCCCTTGGCGAGCACCTTGCGCAGCCAGGGCGGCGGCGAGCCTTTCAGCACGTCTTCGAGCTTGACGCAGAGGTCGTCGATGGCCTCGGGCTGAGTCACCTTCATCGGATGGATGTTGTTGGCGACGACCCGGGCCGCGCCCGAGCCGCCGATCGCGGCGACATAGAGGATCACGCAATCCTTGATTGCCTCGATCTTCGGCGCCAGTTTGTCCTCGTTGCCGTCCTCCTTGAGGTCGCCGTCGAACTGAATGGCCTCGACGAAGCGATGGCCGTCCGGATTGACGTCGTAGATGGCGATGTTCTTGGCCCAGCCGAAATGCGCATCGACGCGCTTGAGGTCCTGGGTGGCAAAGGCGACTTTCATCGGTCTGGTCCCTCTTCTTGCGTCAATGCAGTTGCGGCGGGACGACCTGGAGGCCACTGTCCGTGCTCCGCCAGGTCTCGGGCGTCGGCTGGTGGTTGGTCTCGCGGTCGGCGATGACGAGATTGGCGAGATCGAAGATCAGATCGCGCGTGCCGCGGTAACCGACCGAGAGCTGATGGCCGGCGCCGAGCCGGTCGAACATCGGGAAGCCTGCACGGTAGAACGGAATCTTCAGGCGCGAGGCCGCCTGCCGGCCGTGCGAATGCGTGATGAGAAGATCACAGTCGTGCGCCTTGGCGCGCTCTTCCAGATCCTCGAGATCGCCGATCAGGACCTCCTGGGTCCTGATGCGCTCGAGCACCGGCGAGACCGTGGTGGTCACCGCGACCGCGACTTCGGCACCCATCTCGTGCAGCATGCTGGAGAGATCGAACAGCAGGTCCGGCTCAGCGCCGATCGCGAGCCTGCGTCCGCCGATGTGGAAATGCGTGTCCAGCATCGCGTCCGCCAGCTGGCCGCGCTGCCGGCGGTATTTCGCCGGCACCGGTCTTCCGCTGATCTCACTGAGGAACGCGATGAACTCGTCGTTTGGGGCAAGGCCGCAAAGCCGCTCGAACAGGCGGAACGGCACCCCCGCCTTCTGCTGCATGGCTTCCGCCGCGCGCCTCATCTGCGCACCGACCGCGATGGTCCAGCCCGCCTGCCCCATGGTCGCGATCTCGTCGACCCCTATGCCGCCAATCGTGGTGGGCGTGAATTCGTCGGGGATATGACCATCGAGCGAGCCGGCAAGGTCCGGCAGGAAGGACGGCTTGAGGCCGAAATCCTCGATGATGGTGCGCAGCTCGTCGAGATCGCCGGGCGTGAGATGGCAGCCCGGCAGGACGTTCACGCGCGCCGCATCGCGCGCAGCCCCGGCCTCGACCGGATCGACCAGCACCTCGACCATGCGCGCGACGGTCTTTTCCCAGCCGTCCTGGAAGGCGTCCTTGAAATCGGGCGTCGCGACATACACCAGCGGGAATTTCTCGAGTTGCGGATGCTTCTGCCGGATCAGGCGGATGAAACCCTCGACGTCGTCTCCCTTGGTCTCGGTGACGCCGGTCGAATTGATGCCGATGATCTCCGGCTTGGTTCGATTGTAGATGTTGAGAATGGCCTGCTCGACGTTCTCATAGCCGCCGAGCACGGTGGCGACCTCGCTCATCGCGGTGGTCTGCATCGGCACGGCTTCCTTGAAATGCCGCACGAACAGCGTAAGCCCGAACGAGGTGCAGCCCTGCGAGCCGTGCAGCAGCGGCATCGCCCCGCGCAGGCCCATGAAGGCAAAGGAGCCGCCGATCGGCTGGCTCATCTTGAGCGGATTGACCGAGCAGGCCTTCTTCGAGGTGGTGACGATGGCCATCCGGGCGCCCTACTCCGCTGCCTGGAGGATTGGCGTCGGCTGTACGGCGAGGATGTCCTCGATCCGTCCCTTGCAGGCGCCGCAGCCGCCCGAGGCGTTGGTATGTTCCTTGACTCCGTCGACGGTGGAGAGGCCGTGGGCGGCGATCGCATCCTCGATCGTGCCGAGATCGACCGTCTTGCAGTGGCAGATCTTCTTGGCGCGCCGGGCCTCCTCGGCGCGGACCGGATCGGCCGCAATCTCTGCGGCCTGCGCATCCATCTGCGCCATCGCTTTCGTCTGCCAGTTGACGCCAGCTTCGTCCCATGGCGCCGGCTTGCGGAGCTGCGCCCACATCGGATTGTAGAGCGCCTTCTCGATCTGCTCCATCAGCGTGACCATGCCGATATAGCCCATATAGGCGTGGCTGCGCTCCTGGTTGATGTCGAGCCAGGGCATCGCCGCCTTCAGCGCGACGAACTGCGACTTGCCGCCGGAGAGCATGATGTCGGCGCGCGCGTCCTTCAGCATCTTGTACATTTCGCGCGGCGTCATGTCCTCGATCATGTGGGCGTCCTGCCCCATCAGCTCCTTGATCCGCTCCTTGTCCTCCTTGGTGGACTTCTTCACGGAGGTGCCGACGATCTCAAGGCCCGCCTCCTGGAGTGCCGCCACCACGGACCACGACTTCACCCCACCGGTGATCAGCAGCACCTTCTTGTCCTTGAAGCGCGGCTTGAAGCGCTCGATCGCGGCCCAGGCCTTGGCTTCCTCCCGCGCGATCACCGCTTCGGTGCGGTCCATCAGCTCCGCCGGCGCGCCGCGCTCGATCAGCAGCCGCGCGATCTCGCGCAGGGAATCGCTGGAATCCTGGATCCCGTAGAACGAGCCCTCGAAGTAGGGAATGCCGTAGCGCTCCTCCATCTTGCGGGCGACGTTGATCATCGCCTTGGAGCACACCATCATGGCGGCCTTGGCCCGATGCGAGTAGGCCAGCTCGCGGTATTTTCCGTCACCGGAGATGCAGGAGAGGATCCGAATGCCGAGCTCGTCCAGCAGCGGCTTGATCTGCCAGAATTCGCCTGACAGGTTGTACTCGCCGATGATGTTGATGTCGTAGGGCGTGGTGTAGTCGGGCTCCTCGGTGCCGATGACGTGCTCGAGCAGCGCCTCGCCGGCCAGCTTGTTGCCGAGATTCTTCGGGCCGACGAAGCCGGGCGAATTGACGGGGATGACCGGCTTGCCGAATTTCGTGGCCGCCGCCTTGCAGACCGCGTTGATGTCGTCGCCGATCATGGCGGGAACGCAGGTCTGGTAGACGAAGATCGCCGGCGGATCGTACTTCTCGATGACCTCCTTGATCGCCTTGTAGAGCCGCTTCTCGCCGCCAAACACGATGTCGGTCTCGTTCATGTCCGTGGTGAAGCTGCGCCGCCAGAGATCGGAGCCGGATGACGCGCTGCCGCGATTGTCCCAGGAATTGCCCTCGCAGGCGATCGGGCCGTGGACCAGATGCGCGACGTCGGTGAACGGCTGCAGCGCGATCTTTGCGCCGTCGAAGGCGCAGCCGCCGGCCGCCCCACCCGGCTGCAACTGCTTGGTGCAGCCCTTCTTGCGTTCGGCCTCCGTCTTGTTGGCGTTCTTGCCGCAACCCGGCTCGTTGAAGACGACCTGGATGGTGGCCGACATCGAGCTCATGCGACTCTCCTATTCCCTGACCCGCTGCGCGAGCATCTCGCCCCGCAGTCTCGATCACATTGGCTAGACAGGTCGTCTGCCGCCGCCCGGCGAGGCGGCGGCAGGTCTCGTCGACATCAACGGATGATGTCGAAGCTGTAGTCGGTCTTGGCAGGCACGTTGGTGTTCTTGTCGATCTCGTCGAAGATCTTGTCGAGGATCTTGACCAAGACGTTCATGCCGCCCTGATAACCCCACACCGGATAACGGTGATGATGGTGGCGATCGAACACCGGAAAGCCGATGCGGATCAGCGGCGTGCCGGTGTCGCGCTCCAGATATTTGCCGTAGGTGTTGCCGATCAGGAAGTCGACCGGCTCTGTGAACAGCAGCGAGCGCATGTGCCAGAGATCCTTGCCTGGATAGGCATGACAGTTCTTGCCGAACGGCGAGCTCGCGAACAGCCCTTCCATCTTCTCGGCCCAGGCCTTGTTGCCGTTGGTGGCGAGCACATGGGTCGGCTCGGCGCCGAGCTCGAGCAGGAAAGCCGCCAGGCCGTAGCAGAGGTCCGGATCGCCGTAGATCGCGAACTTCTTGCCGTGGATATGCGCGCTGGAATCAGCCATCGCATCGACCAGGCGGCCGCGCTCCTGCTCCAGAGTCTTCGCGATCGGCTTGCCGCTGATGCGCGACAGCGTCATCAGGAAGTCGTCGGTGGCGCTGACGCCAACCGGGTGGTTGAAGGCCGCAACCTCGTGTCCATGTCCCTGGATGAAGGGCAGGGTCTTCTCGGTGCAGTATTGCTGCATCGAGATGGTCGCCTTGGCATGAATCGCGTTGGCGGCGTCCTCCAGCGTGGTGCCGCCGTCATACATGCGGAACTCGCCGTCGGTCGGGGTATCGAACACGTCGCTGTTGTCGGCCAGGATCGTGTACTCGATCCCCATCAGCTCAAAGATACGCTTGATCTCGCGGATGTTACCGACGGTGTAGCCGTCGAAGCCGCCGATGAAGTTGATCTTGTCGTTCTCCTTGCGCTCGAGCTTCGGCGCGGTGCCGGCCTTGCCGTCCCAGAAGTGCTCCAGAATGCCCTTGAGAGCATTGTCGTAGCCAGTGACGTGGCTGCCGACAAAGGCCGGCGTATGGGCGAAGGGCACGTCGTATTCGGCCGGAACCGAGCCCTTCTCCTTCGCCGTCTTGATGAAGGCGTTGAGGTCGTCGCCAATCACCTCCGCCATGCAGGTGGTCGAGACGGCGATCATCTTCGGCTTGTACATGTTGTAGGTGTTGGCGAGGCCGTCGATCATGTTGTTGAGGCCGCCGAACACCGCCGCATCCTCCGTCATCGAGGAGGAGACGCAGGAGCTCGGCTCCTTGAAGTGGCGAGACAGGTGGCTGCGGTAGTAGGCGACGCAGCCCTGCGAGCCGTGCACGAAGGGCAGCGTGCCCTCGAAGCCGACCGCCACGAACACCGCGCCGAGCGGCTGGCAGGCCTTGGCGGGATTGACGGTCAAGGCTTCGCGAGCGAAGTTCTTCTCGCGATATTCGGGCGTCTTGGCCCATTCGCGGATGCGCTCGACTTCCGCCGGATCATGCGGGTTCTCGAACAGCGCTTTCTTGTTGGCCAGCATCTGCTGGTATTCCGGACCTCGGAACAGCTCGAAGTGATCGAGCACGTGTTCGGCATTCTGTGTCATCTTGGCACCTTAGTTGGATTCGTGTTCGATCGCCTGTCCCGGCTCCTCCCTGAACGGGAGGAGCCGGCGCTTACCGTCATTCCGCCGCCATCAGGCTCGGCCGCGGGGCATCCTTCCAGGGTGCCTTGGTCTTCTTCCAGATCGGGGAGTTGATCGCCATGTCCATGTCGCGGGCGAAGATCGCGAAGCCGTCATAGCCGTGATAGGGACCGGAATAGTCCCAGGAGTGCATCTGCCGGAACGGCACGCCCATCTTCTGGAAGACGTACTTCTCCTTGATGCCGGAACCGACGAGATCGGGCTGGATCTTCTCGACGAAGCGCTCGAACTCGTAACCGGTGACGTCGTCATAGATCAGCGTGCCGTCCTTGACGTAATGCTGGGCGGTGCGCTGGTAGTCGTCGTTGTGGCCGAACTCGTAACCGGTGCCGACCACCTCCATGCCGAGGTCCTCGTAGGCGCCGATGACGTGGCGGGGACGCAAGCCGCCGACGAACAGCATCACCGTCTTGCCTTCGAGGCGCGGGCGGTACTTTGCGATCACCGCGTCCATCAGCGGCTGGTACTTGGCAATGACGCGCTCGGCGCCTTCCTTGATCTTGTCGTCGAAGAAGCTGGCGATCTTGCGCAGCGATTCCGCGATCTTGGAGGGACCGAAGAAATTGTACTCGCACCAGGGAATACCGAACTTCTCTTCCATGTGGCGGGAGATGTAGTTCATCGAGCGGTAGCAATGCAGGACGTTGAGCTTCGCCTTGGGCGTCGCTTCGAGCTCGGCGAGGCTGCCGTCACCTGACCATTGCGCGATCACGCGCAGGCCCATCTCCTCGAGCAGGATGCGCGAGGACCAGGCGTCGCCGCCGATGTTGTAGTCGCCGATGATGGCGACGTCGTAGGGCGTCGCTTCGAACGCCGGCTTGGCCTCCGGCGAGATCTTGTCGAAGATCCAGTCGCGCACCGCGTCGTTGGCGATGTGATGACCGAGCGATTGCGAGACGCCGCGGAAGCCCTCGCAGCGCACCGGAACGATGGTCTTGCCGTCATACTCCTTGGACTTCACCTTCGACACCGCCTCGATGTCGTCACCGATCAGGCCGATCGGGCATTCCGACTGGATGGTGATGCCGTGGTTGAGCGGGAACAGCTCCTGGATCTCGTCGATGATCTTGGCGAGCTTCTTGTCGCCGCCGAACACGATGTCCTTCTCCTGGAAGTCGGACGTGAACTGCATCGTGACGAAGGTGTCGATGCCGGTCGTGCCGATGTAGTAGTTGCGCCGGGCCGCCCAGGAATACTGGCCGCAGCCGACCGGGCCGTGGCTGATGTGGATCATGTCCTTGATCGGACCCCACACCACGCCCTTGGAACCGGCATAGGCGCAGCCGCGAATGGTCATCACGCCGGGAATGGACTTCAGGTTCGACTTGACGCCGCAATCGGACTTGCCGGCCTCGTGCACGTTGAGATGCTTGGCGCGGCGCTTGGCGGTCTTCTCCGGATAGACCTTCAAGACCTCGTCGATCAGTTGCTTGTTGCGGGCCTTGATCTCGGCAACGCTCTCTGTGGTTGCTAGGCTCATACGAATATCCCTCGGTTATCCCTGTGTGAACGATTGGACGCCTGAACCGGCGCGCCGCTCTCGCGATCTGTTTCCGCGAGGTCGCCTTGCACAAGGACTTTTGCAACGAGTGTGCCAGCGCTTGCCGGGGACAAAAATTAGAGCGATTTTAGACAGATAGCGGCGAGCCTCCCGATTGTTGCAAACCCGACATCGCATCATGTCGACATGTGCGTGCACCGAGGGCTGTTCGAAACAAAACAATGCATCCGTCGGCGAAGGACGCCGAATAAGCATTTCCCTGCACAGAAGCATCGATCCGCGTCGCGGTATCGAGCTTGCTTGACGCACCTCGCCAACGCATCGAGGCGCACATGCAGCTTGAGACGAGATCTCCGCCAACGCCGATCGACGATATCATCGAGAACTTCTCGCTCCTCGACGAGTGGGACGACCGCTATCGCTACGTCATCGAGCTCGGCCGCAAGCTGACGCCCTATCCTGACGACCTGCGAACGGACGCCAACAAGGTGCAGGGCTGCGCCAGCCAGGTCTGGCTCGCGACGACGGTCGCGCACCGGGACGGGCGGCCGTTCCTCACCTTTGCGGGCGACAGCGATGCTCACATTGTCCGCGGCCTGGTCGCAATCCTGATTGCGCTCTTGTCGGGGCGGCCGGCCGCGGAGATTTCGCGCGAGGATCCCATCGCGCTGTTCGAGCGGCTCGGGCTCGGCGAGCACCTGACACCGCAGCGCTCCAATGGCTTCCGGTCGATGGTGGCGCGGACCCGTGCCGATGCAACGGCCGCACTGGCTGAGACCATTTGAAGCCGGGGCGGTCAGGCGAGGTCGAACGCCGTGCCCATCCGCATCATTTCGCGGCCACGCATGATGACGAAGACCGACCGGGCCGTGAACTCGACCGTGTAGTACAGCTCGCCGAGAAAGCGCCAGCTCTCGCGCACGATGCCGGCATCGCCCGGATGCACCAACGGCTCGCCAATGTCCTTGTGCGGATACATGCCGTCATTCCTGATCAGGGCTGCGGCGCGAACCGGCTCGCCAGGCGAAAACTCTCCGGTGAATCGCCGCTCTATGTTCCGCACCGCCCGGCGCCTGTGGGCATCGCAGACGATGCGGGCAACGGGCCGTGGCTTCGCAGCCGTTTGACCGCTCATGAGAACATCTCCTGGGCCTTGACCAGCGCCTCGGCCAGCGCGTCGACCTCGTTCATGGTGTTGTAGAGAGCGAACGAGGCCCGGCAAGTCGCGGTGACGCCGAAACGCTCGAGCAGCGGCATCGCGCAATGGGTTCCCGCCCGCACCGCTACGCCGGCGCGATCGATGACGGTCGCATAATCGTGGGCGTGGGCGTTCTTCATCTCGAACGACACGACCGGCCCTTTGTCGGCAGCCGTCCCGATGAGCCGCAGCGAGTTGATTCCACGCAGTCGTTCCTGGGCATACGCCAGCAAGCCGCTCTCGTGCCTGCGAATCCGCTCCTTGCCGATCGATTCGACGTAGTCGATGGCAGCCCCGAATCCGATCGCCTGCACGATCGGCGGCGTGCCGGCCTCGAAGCGGTGTGGCGGCTCGCCATAGGTGACGGTGTCGCGCGAGACTTCGCGGATCATCTCGCCGCCGCCGTTGAACGGCGGCATGGTCGCGAGATGCTCGTACTTGCCGTAGAGTGCGCCGATGCCGGTCGGCCCATACAGCTTGTGCCCGGTGATGACGTAGAAGTCGCAATCGATATCCCGGACGTCGATGTCCATGTGGACCGCGCCTTGCGAGCCGTCGACCAGGACGGGTATCCCGCGCGCATGCGCCAGCCGCACGATTTCCTTGACCGGAGCCACAGAGCCGAGCACGTTCGACATCTGAGTGATTGCGACCAGCTTGGTCTTCGCATTCAACAGCTTCTCAAACTCGTCAAGCAGGAAGTTGCCGTCGTCGTCGACCGGCGCCCATCTGATCACGGCGCCCTGCCGCTCCCGCAGGAAGTGCCACGGCACGATGTTGGCGTGATGCTCCATGATCGAGAGGACGATCTCGTCGCCCTCGCCAATCCGCTCGCGGCCGAACGTCTGCGCCACGAGATTGATGGCCTCCGTGGCGCCACGGGTGAAGATGATCTCCTCGCGCCGTTCCGCATTCAGAAAGCGAGCGATCTTGTCGCGTGCACCCTCATAGGCCTCCGTGGCGGCATTGGCGAGGTAATGCAGGCCGCGATGCACGTTGGCGTATTCGCTGGTATAGGCTTCTGTCAGCCGATCGAGCACCATCTTCGGCTTCTGAGCCGAGGCGGCATTGTCGAGATAGACCAGCTGCTTTCCGTGCACCTGCATCGACAGGATGGGGAAATCCTGACGGACGCGGGCGACGTCATAGCTTCCGTTGCTCACCGCGGCGTGCATGGCGTCATTCCCGTCCCTTGAGCCAGGCGAGCATCGTCCGCGACAGCGCATCGCGCAGATCCTCGCGCGCGACGGCGTCGATCACCTCGCCCACGAAGGCCTGGATCAGCAGCGCCTCGGCCTCCTTCGCGGGTATGCCGCGCGCCATCAGATAGAATTTCAGCTTGTCATCCAGCGCGCCTGTCGTGGTGCCGTGTCCGCACTGAACGTCGTCGGCGAAGATTTCGAGCTCCGGCTTGCAATTGGCCACGGCTTCATCCGACAGGAGCAGTGCGCGCGCCATCATCCTGGCGTCGGTCTGCTGCGCCCCCGGTTGCACCGTGATCTTGCCCTGGAACACGGCTCGCGCCTCCTCGTCGACGACGGCCTTGAAGACCTCCCGGCTCTGCGAGCCGACGGCAGCATGTTCGGCAACGAGCGTCGTATCGGCGTGCTGACGGCCAGACAACAGGCTCGCCTGGTGCACATTGGCAATGGCCCCCTCGCCCGCCAGCTTCAGGAACAACTGGTTGCGCACCACGGCACCGCCCGTGGTCAAACCAAAATCGCGGTAGGTCGCGCTCGCCCCGATCGAGGCCTCCAGCGTGGCGATGTGCAGCGCAGCTGCGCCTTCACCCGTGATCTTGACGCGGTCTAGACAGGCTCCGTCCGCGACGTCCACCTGCAGGGCCGCATTGACCTGATAGTCCGACTGATCCGGACCCTCGTACGTCTCGACCAGCGTGAGGACCGCACCGCTGCCGACCTCCACGCGCGACCGCGTGAACGTTGCGGCGGGAGCGCCGCCCGTGGTTACGAAGACGAGATGGATCGGCCGCTCCACGACGACACCGGGGGCGACCGCGATCAAGACGCCGTCGGCAGCGAACGCGGTGTTGAGCTCAGCGGCCGGATCGGATCCGGCCATGTCGAGCGGAAGAGGCAGTTCGCCCGCCCCGAGAGCTTCGATCGTCGCGCGGATGACGACGCCCGTCTCGAGACCGGCAAGATCGGAGAGCTCCGGCGCGAAGGCCCCATCGACGATCACGAGGCGCCGGAGGCCGACACCGGCGAAGACCGCGCCCGCCTCGCGGCCGAGGCTCCTGGCATGTGCATCGGGTCTCTGCGCCAGCGGCTTGGCATCGCGCACCAGGCGCCGAAGGTCGGTATATTTCCAGGCCTCGATCCGGGAATGCGGCAGGCCGTGCGCTGCGAAGCGATCGAAAGCATCGCTCCGGATCACACCTGTGTCGCGGCCCCCGGGCAGGCTCTCGCGCACGGAAGCGAACAGATCGGCGAGTCCGATCTCGGCGGCGGTGCTGGCGGGACGGATCTCGGCATTCATGGGATCACGCGGCCTCGCTCTGATATTGCGCGTAGCCCGTCGCTTCCAGCTCCAGCGCGAGCTCCTTGCCGCCGGTCTTGACGATGCGTCCTGCCGCCAGCACATGCACGACGTCGGGTACGATATAGTCTAGCAGCCGCTGATAGTGGGTGATCACGATCATGCCGCGATCCGCTGCGCGCAGGCGGTTGACGCCGTCGGCGACGATGCGCAGCGCATCGATGTCGAGGCCCGAATCCGTCTCGTCCAGCACGCACAGTTTCGGTTCCAACAGCGCCATCTGGAGCGTCTCGTTTCGCTTCTTCTCGCCGCCGGAGAAGCCGACATTGAGCGGCCGCTTCAGCATCTCGGGGTCGATACTCAGCTGTTTGGCGAGTTCGCGCACCCGCTTCACCACGTCGGGCGAGGACAGCTCCTCTTCGCCGCGCTTCTTGCGCTGGGCATTGAGCGCGGTCCGCAGGAAGGTGAGCGTGGCAACGCCGGGGATTTCGAGCGGGTACTGAAAGGCCAGGAACAGCCCCTTGGCGGCGCGCTCGTCGGAACCCATGGCAAGAAGATCCTCGCCGTTGAAGAACACTTCACCACCGGTGATCTCGTAGCCCGGCTTGCCCGAGAGCACATAGGACAGCGTCGACTTACCGGCGCCGTTCGGACCCATGATCGCATGGATCTCGCCCTTGTTCACGGAGAGGTCGAGCCCGTTGAGAATCTGGCGGCCGTCGATCTCGGCCTTGAGCCCGCGGATTTCCAGCAGCGCCGTCATCACACTTCTCCTTGCCTGTTGGTCATCCGACGCTCCCTTCGAGCGAGATCGAGATCAGCTTCTGCGCTTCCACCGCGAACTCCATCGGCAGCTGCTGCAGCACGTCCTTGACGAAGCCGTTGACGATAAGGCCGACCGCTTCTTCCTGGCTGAGCCCGCGCTGGATGCAGTAGAACAGCACGTCCTCGGAGATCTTCGAGGTCGTCGCTTCGTGCTCGAACGTTGCCGAGGAGTTCTTGGCCTCGATGTAGGGCACGGTGTGCGCGCCGCATTTGTCGCCGATCAGCAGCGAATCGCAGGCGGTGAAGTTGCGGGCGCCGGTCGCCTTGCGATGGGCCGTAACAAGACCACGATACGTGTTCTGCGACTTGCCGGCGGCGATGCCCTTGGAGATGATCCGGCTCGATGTGTTCTTGCCGAGATGAATCATCTTGGTGCCGCTATCGACCTGCTGATACCCGTTCGAGATCGCGATCGAGTAGAACTCGCCACGGGAATTGTCACCGCGCAGAATGCAGCTCGGATACTTCCAGGTGATCGCAGAGCCCGTCTCGACCTGGGTCCAGGAGATCTTGGAGTTGGGGCCGCGGCAGTCGCCACGCTTGGTGACGAAATTGTAGATGCCGCCCTTTCCTTCCGAATTGCCCGGGTACCAGTTCTGCACCGTCGAGTATTTGATCTCGGCATCGTCATGCGCGACGAGCTCGACCACGGCCGCGTGCAGCTGGTTCTCGTCGCGCTGCGGGGCGGTGCAGCCCTCGAGATAGGAGACGTAGGAGCCTTTGTCCGCGATGATCAGCGTGCGCTCGAACTGGCCGGTGTTGCGCTCGTTGATGCGGAAATAGGTCGACAGTTCCATCGGGCAGCGCACACCGGGCGGCACGTAGACGAACGAGCCGTCGGAGAACACCGCCGAGTTCAGCGTGGCATAGAAATTGTCCGAGGTCGGAACCACCGAGCCCAGATATTTCTGCACCAGTTCAGGGTGCTCGCGGATCGCTTCCGAGATCGGCATGAAGATCACGCCGGCCTTCTTCAGCTCGGCCTTGAACGTCGTCGCAACCGAGACCGAATCGAAGACGGCATCGACCGCGATCTTGCGGCGCGCGGGGTCCTCCTCGCCGGGCTTGGGCTCGACGCCTTCGAGCATGGCGACCTCCCGCAAGGGGATGCCGAGTTTCTCGTAGGTCTTGAGGATCTCCGGATCGATCTCATCCAATGACGAGACCGTCTTCTTCGGCTTCGGCGCCGCGTAGTAATAAAGGTCCTGGAAGTCAATCCTGGGATAGTCGACGCGGGCCCAGGTCGGCTCCTGCATGGTCAGCCAGCGCCGATAGGCCTCCAGCCGCCATTGCAGCATCCAGGCGGGCTCGTTCTTCTTCTGTGAGATGAATTTTACGATCTCTTCCGACAGCCCCTTCGGGGCCTTCTCGGAGTCGATCAGGGTCTCAAACCCATAACGATACTGGTCGACGTCGATGC
>NZ_JAEMSD010000614.1 GCF_016462955.1 Bradyrhizobium sp.
CGCTGCACGATGGGGGAACGATGATCCTGCAATCACTCGCCGGCCTGCCCGCCTTCCTGGTCTATTTCTGCACCGGGCTGATCGCGATCGTGGCCTATCTGTTCGTCTACACCCGCATCACCGCGCACAATGAATTCCAGCTGATCCGCGACAACCAGCCGGCCGCGGCGATCGCGCTCGGGCTCAGCCTGCTCGGTTTCGTGGCGCCGCTGGTCAGCGCCATCGCGCATTCGGCCAACGTGCTGGACTGCCTGATCTGGGCGACCATCGCGCTGATCGTGCAGGTCGTCGTGTTCTATCTCGTCAAGGTTCCGGTGCCGGACCTGTCGAGGCGCATCGATGACGGCGAGCTCGCCCCCGCGATCTGGCTCGGCCTGTCCTCGCTCGCCGCGGGCCTGCTCAACGCCGCCAGCATGATCTACTGACATGATTGCGAAGTGATATGGCCGACAAACCCTCCAAGAAGGACTTCGGCAAGCGCCGGCCGGTCGCCGAGCCGGCGCCGCCGCGCCCGCCGGCGAAGCGCTCCGGCCATGTCGCGCTGCTGGTGATGGGCACGCTCGCGGTCGGCACCACCGCCTACACCTTGATGCCGCGGCAGAATTGCGAACCCACGCCGGGCGCCGTGCCGGGACAGACGACCACGACCTGCACAAGCAGCAGCAGTTCGTCTGGAGGCAGCTCGCGCTGGCCGTCGCGGACGAGCTTCTACAGCGGCGATTCCTCGAGCCATTCCTCGTCGAGCACGTCACCCAATGTGAGCCACAGCAGCGTGAGCCGCGGCGGCTTCGGCTCGTTCGGCCACGGCTTCTCGGGCGGCGGCTGATCCATGCAGCGCATCACATGCCTCGAGCGCGACGACTGGCGAGAGACCGCGGCGCGCTGCGGCTTCGTGTTCCACACCATCGACGGCGAACGCTATTGGGACGAGCGTGCCTATTACGGCTTCACGCTCGACGAGATCGAGCGCGGCATCGAGGCGCCGACCGCAGAGCTCGACGCCATGTGCCTGGAGCTTGCCGGCCGCGTCATCGGCGACGAGCGCTATTTGCGCCGCCTGAAGATTCCGGACGCGTTCTGGCCCCTCATCGCAGAGAGCTGGACGCGCGACGACCGCAGCCTCTATGGCCGGCTCGATCTGAAATACGATGGCAAGTCACCCGCCAAGCTGCTCGAATACAACGCGGATACGCCGACCTCGCTGTTCGAGGCTGCCGTATTCCAGTGGACCTGGCTCGAACAGGCGATCGAGCGTCGCGTCATCCCCGCGCGTGCCGACCAGTTCAACTCCATCCATGAGCGGCTGATCGCGGCGTGGAAGGAGATCGCCGGCGGCCGGCACGTCCATCTCACCGGCATCACCGGCAATGCGGAAGACGCCGGCACGCTCGCTTATCTCGAGGACACCGCGCGCCAGGCCGGGCTCTCGACCAAGCTGCTCGACATCGAGCAGGTCGGCTGGCGCGACGAGCCTCGTGGATTCGTCGATCTCGACGATGCCGACATCGCGCTCGCCTTCAAGCTCTATCCCTGGGAGTGGATGTTCCACGATTCCTTCGGCGCAAAGCTGAAGGACGCAAGCACGCGCTGGATCGAGCCGCCGTGGAAGGCCGTGCTTTCCAACAAGGGCATCCTGCCGCTGCTGTGGGAGATATTTCCGAACCATCCCCATTTGCTGCCGGCCTTCTTCGAGGACGACGCGCGGGCGGCGGAGCTCGGCACGTCGTATGTGCGCAAGCCATTGCTGTCGCGCGAAGGCGCCAATGTCACGCTGGTGTCCGGCGGCATGCCGCTCGACGAGCAGGCAGGCCCCTACGGCGCCGAAGGCTTCGTGCGGCAGGCGCTGGCGCCGCTGCCGAATTTTTCGGGCTTCTATCCGGTGATCGGAAGCTGGCTGGTGAACCACGAGCCCTGCGGCCTGTCGATCCGCGAGGACGAGAGCCCGATCACCGGCAACCGCTCGCGGTTTCTGCCGCATGCAATTTTGTGAGGTCGTCATTCCGGGGCGCTCGCGAAGCGAGTGAGCCCGGACTCCATAACCATATGCGGATCAAAGGAGCTGGCTCTCCCAGCCTGCCTGTTACGATGGCTTGTGGTTATGGATTCCGGGCTCGGCGCCTATGCGCCGCCCCGGAATGACGAGAGAGCTCACTTTGCCGCGGCGATCTTCAGCGACGGCGGCATCAATCCGCCCATGGGACGGCCGGAGCGCGCGGGGTTGAGCTGATAGAGGCCGCGGCGGTCCGCGATCGGGCGGAATGCGTCGGTGATGCCGACGACGGATTCGGCGGCGCCGAGCAGCAGCGTGCCGTCGGCTTCCATCGCCTTGGCGAGGCGCTCGAAGATCACCGCCTTGGTGTCCTGGTCGAAATAGATCAGCACGTTGCGGCAGAAGATCACGTCGAACGTGCCGAGATGGGAGAAGTCCTGGAGCAGATTGAGCTGGCGGAACTGCACCATCGCGCGGATATCGGCATTGAGCTGCCAGAGCTCGCCGGCCTGCGTGAAATACTTCATCAGTTGCTGGATCGGCAGGCCGCGCTGCACCTCGAACTGGCTGTAGACGCCGGCCTTCGACTTCTCCAGCACCTCCTGCGACAGGTCGGTGGCAACGATCTCGACGCGCCAGCCCGCGAGGGCCGCACCCATCTCCTTCACGCACATGGCGATCGAGTAGGGCTCCTGCCCCGTCGAGGATGCGGCCGACCAGATCCGCAGGCTCTTGCGCGCCGCGCGGGCCTGGATCAGGCCCGGAAGAATGGTGTCGCGCAAATGATCGAACGGGATCTTGTCGCGGTAGAAGAAGGTCTCGTTGGTGGTCATCGCCTCGACCACGTCGCTCGCAAGCCGTCCGTCGCCGTTCCTGATCTTCAGCACGAGATCGGGGATGCCGGGAAGGCTTGCCTTGCGCGCGAGCGGCAGCAGCCGGCTCTCGACCAGGTACTGCTTGTCGGCCGAGAGATCGAGGCCGGAGCGCTCCTTCAGGAACTTGCGCAGGTAGTCGTAATCCGTCGGCGTCACGAGCGGTCTCCCGCGAACAGGCGATTGACCTTGGCGCCGATCTGATTGAGCGGCAGGATCGCCGCGCAGATGCCGGCGTTGGCCGCCGCCCCCGGCATGCCCCAGACCACGCTGGAGGCTTCGTCCTGCGCGATCACGTTGCCGCCGGCGGCGACGATGTCCTTGCCGCCGCGCATGCCGTCCGAGCCCATGCCCGTGAGGATGACCGAGAGGATGTTGCCGTGCCAGACGTCGATGGCCGAGGTGAAGAGCGGATCGACCGCCGGCTTGCAGAAATTGACGGCAGGGCCGTCATCGAGCGCGATTACGACGTCCGCGCCGCTGCGTGCCACGCGCATGTGCTTGCCGCCCGGCGCAAGATAGATCCGTCCCGCCTTCACCGGCTCGCCGTCGACCGCCTCGGCTGCCGGGCGGCGGCTCGAACGCGCCAGATGCTCGGCGAGAATGGTGGTGAAGGTCGGCGGCATGTGCTGGGTGATGAGCACCGGGAAGCGGTCGATCACCGAGC
>NZ_JAEMSD010000615.1 GCF_016462955.1 Bradyrhizobium sp.
ACCGGGTGCGATTGCCCGGCTTGCAGGCTGACTTCGACGTCCTGACGCAGCCCACGCCGCTGCAGAAGAGGGTCTTTGACCTGCTGGGCCTCCAGCCCCAGCTGTAGCCAGAACCTCGCCTTCGCGTTCATCTACAATGCGGCAGGCGTGCCGATCGCGGCCGGTGCGCTCTATCCCACGTTCGGACTGCTGCTGTCGCCGATCATCGCTGCTGCCGCGATGGCGCTGTCGTCCGTCAGCGTCATTGGAAATTCACTGCGATTGCGCGCCTTGAATATCTGACGATCGGGCGATCTCCCATTTCGCGGCCACTGCCACTCGTTGAGGGCGCCGCACAGAAAACTGAGCAGCTATCTTGAACGATCGTTCCCGAATCGCTATGCATGGCTTATGGCAAGACCTCGCGAATTCGATACGGATGCTGCCCTAGACGGTGCGATCACCATCTTCAGCGAGCATGGATATGAAGGCAGTTCCGCGCAGATGCTCGTGGACGCCATGGGCATCGGGCGGCAGAGCCTCTACGCTGCCTTCGGCGACAAGTGGCAGCTCTATTGCGCGGCGGTGCGGCGCTACGGCATGGGCGAATGCGCGGCGCATTTCGAGGTGCTTCGCAGCGGCGCGCGCGCCATCGACGGGATTGGCGCAATGCTGCGCCGCGTCGTGGAGACAGCCGCCACGCCCTGTCTCGGCGTCGGCTCGACCTGCGAGTTCGGTGCATCGCGGCCGGACCTTGTCGATATCCATGCGGCACTGGGCAGGACATTGCACATGGCCATCGTCGCCCGCGTGCGCGACGCGCAGCGCGAGGGTGATGTTGCGGCCAGCCTTGATGCCGAGGCTCTCGCGCAATTCCTGATCGCCAACATCGCCGGGATCCGCGTCGCCGGGCGCGGCGGCGCCGACCGCGCAACACTGGACGCCCTGCAGCAGATGGTCATGCGCGCGCTGCGCTGACCCCCTTTTTTGACTAATTACGGAACGATCATTCAATATAGGAGAAAGACATGCGAGCAGTGGTGATGACAGCGATCGGCGGCCGGGAGGTGCTGGATCATATCGAGCAGCCCGAGCCTGTCGCCGGGCCGGGCGAGGCGCTGGTCGAGATCGCGTTTGCCGGGGTCAACTTCATGGATATCGGCGTGCGTCAGGGGATCGCCTGGACTGACATGCCCAATCCCAAGATCCTCGGCGTCGAAGGCGTCGGTCGAGTTCTGGCAGTCGGCGAAGGCGTCGAGACCGTTCAACCCGGCCAGCGCGTCGCCTGGGTCTATGCGCCCGGCAGCTATGCCGAGCGGATCGCTATCCCGGCGACGTCGCTGGTGCCGGTTCCCGATGCGATCGACGATCGAACGGCGGCCTCGATCATGATGCAGGGGCTGACTGCCAACCATTTCGCGACTGACTTCTATCCGGTCCAGCCCGGTGATATCGCCTTCGTTCATGCCGCGGCAGGAGGTCTCGGCCTGCTCCTGACCCAGATCATCAAACTGCGCGGTGGCCAGGTGATCGGGCGGGTCTCATCTGAAGAGAAGGTCGCCGTCGCCCGGGAGGCGGGCGCCGACTATGTCATTGTCGACACGCAAGGGCGATTTGCCGAGGAGGCGCTGCGCCTGACTGACGGAGAGGGCGTCCATGTCGTCTATGACGGATCGGGTCCGACGACGTTTCAGGGGTCGCTCGATATCCTGCGCCGCTCGGGCACCTTCTGCTGGTATGGCCCGGTGCTGGGCGGTCCAGGGCCACTCGATATCATGAGCCTGCCCAGGAGCATCAAGATCGGCTACGCCGTCTTCTTCGACCACATCCATACTCCGGTCCTGCTCCGCAAGCATGCGGAGCAGCTCTTCCAGTGGGTCGCGGACGGCAAGCTTAAGGTCCGCATCGGCGGCGAATATGCCCTCGCGGATGCGGCGAAGGCCCACGCGGATATGGAGAGCCGCAGGACCACTGGAAAGCTGGTGCTGATCCTATGAGCGCCCCGGTCGCCATGGTGTTCGGTGGATCGCGTGGCATCGGCGCCGCGATCGCAACCCGGCTCGCCAGACATGGTTTCGATCTGGCCATGACCTATGTCTCGCAACCTGATCGCGCCGCTGAGGTTGTTGAAGCGATCAACGGCCTGGGACGCAGCGCCATCGCGATCCAGGCTGATAGCGCCGATGCAGATGCTATCACCGCCGCAGTGGCGCATGCGGTCGATCGGCTGGGCATGCTCGACGTCGTGGTCGTCAATGCCGGCGTTCTTCGCCGCGCGACAATCGAGGCGTTCACGCTCGAGGATCTCGACCTGATGCTCGACGTCAACATACGTGGTGTCTTCCTTGCCATCCAGGCTTCGACAGCGCAGATGCGCGATGGCGGACGCGTGATTACGATCGGCAGCAACACGGCTATTCGGACCGGATCGCAGGGCAGCAGCGTCTACGCCATGACCAAGGCCGCCGTCGCGACCATGGTCAAGGGTATCGCTCTCGACCTCGCGCCTCGCCGGATCACAGTCAACAATGTCCAGCCGGGGCCGATCGAAACCGATCTGACGGCTGCGATGGTTCCGCGCCTGCGCGACCTCATTCCACTTGGGCGGGTCGGCAAAGCGGAGGAGGTTGCGTCGCTCGTTTCCTATCTGGCTGGCCCGGCGGCTGGTTACATGACGGGTGCGAGTCTGACGATCGATGGCGGGTATGTGCTCTAGCGATCGCCACGAGATACTGCAGTTCGGTCGATGACGACGAGAATTGCCGGGCGCCCTTCTCATGATTGACGTTCTGCGCATTCTCTCAATTCTATTGGACGTCGACTGGGTAAGGCATCGCCCGCTTGCTTTGAAAATGTAGTTCAAGTGAAGGCCCCGACCTTTGGGTCGGGGCCTTGTGGGAGCCTCAGTCGGCGCGCCGACCGTTGGGGCGGGACCAGATCAGCGAGAAGGTGTCTTCGCCCTCGTCGTCGAAGAGGTTGGCGTAGATCGGGGCGTTGAAGCTCGGATCGTCGAGCTTGAGGCCCAGATAGTCGCGGCCCTCGTTGGAGCGCTTGGACCAGGCGGCGCCGATCTCGGCGCGGCCGACCAGGACCCGGTGGCTGGGGGCGTTCTCGCCGGTGGCGCGCTGGTCGGGGACGATGCGCACGTTCTTGGCCTGGACGCTGAGGGTGACGATGTCGCCGGTGAACTCGTTCGAGCCGGACTTCTTGAAGGTGCCGATGGTCGCCATTGTAAGTCTCCGTTTTCCGTTCCCGAGCCCGCACCATTGCGGTCTCGATGGCGATCGGCAGGCCGGAGGCGATCGACGGCGCACCCCTTGCTCGGGGTCCCCGGCGCGCTTGCGCGTTGGGGTGGGGATGGGGCTGGACAGCCAAGGAGGGCTTTCTTGTTGCGCGCGGAATGACGGCGCAGCCGGCAGGGGAAGAAAGTTTGACGCGGCTGTTGCGCCATAGGCGATCGAGGCGCAGCCGGCCTTCGGCCAGATCAGGCCATTGAAGAGGCCGTTTGGAGCGGTCGAGGCACGGTCAGACAACGGAGAAAATGGCGGC
>NZ_JAEMSD010000163.1:0-5869 GCF_016462955.1 Bradyrhizobium sp.
ACATCCAGGATCGCGATTTCCACGCCCGGCAGCGCCTTGCCGGCCGAGCGCATCCGCTCCAGCCCCTCGACGTGATCCTCCGGCGGCAGCGCGACGATGGTGCCGGTGGTCTCGGTCATGCCGTACATCTGCACGAAGCCGCATTTGAAGACCTCGATGCATTCCTTCAGCAGCGCCGCCGGAATCGGCGAGGCGCCGTACAGCATGTATTTCAGCCTGGAGAAATCGACCGTCCTGGCGCGCGGCTGCCGCACCACGAACTGCATCGCCGCCGGAACCATGAACAGCTTCGTGATGCCTGACTGCTCGAAGAAGTCCAGAACCTTGGTCGGATCGAACTCGCGCGCGATCACGCCGCGGGCACCGTGATAGAGCCCCATCACGCCCCAACCGGAGCCGCCGATGTGGAAGATCGGCATCGCCACCAGCGAGACGTCGTCGGTCGACCACCGGTTCCACTCCGGCTTGTCCTCGGCATTGCCGGTCTGCACCAGGTTCAGGAAGTTGGCGTGGCTCAGCATCGCGCCCTTCGGCTTGCCCGTCGTGCCCGAAGTGTAGAGCTGGATCGCGATGTCGCGGGTCGCGATCGGCACGTTGGGATCCTCGCCGCTCTGCGCATCGCGCCAGGCCGTAAAATCCTGCCATTCCGACGCGCCGCCCTCGGTGGTGATGATGCTGCGGACGCCCGGAATCTGGTCCCTGATCTGGCGCACCTGCGCGATGAACTCCGGTCCCACGAACAGCACCGGCGCCTTGCAGTCCGCAACGATGAAGGCGACCTCGGGCCCCGCGAGCCGCCAGTTCACCGGCGCCATCACGGCGCCGGCCTTCATCGCGCCCATCAGCAGCTCGAAATAGAGGTCGCTGTTCTTGCCGAGATAGGCGATGCGATCGCCGGATCTCACCCCCATCGCGATCAGGGCGTTGGCGACCTTGTTGGTCTTGACGTCGAACTCGGCAAAGCTGGTGGTGCGGCCCTCGAACTCGTAGGCGATGGCGTTGCCGCGGCTCGTCGCACGCTCGCGCACCATGTCGGCGAGGTTGGCCAGTTTCGGTGTGGACATGTTTCTCCCGGGGCGTCTTGTTTTTGTGCCGGGGAGTGTGGCGGCATTGGTGGGCGAAGACAAGATGGGACAGGATCAGCCGCGGTTTCGTGTCCCGGACGCGGCGCAGCACGTAGTGACGCGCTGCAGAGCCGGGACCCAGCATGCCGCCTCTTGCGTAAAGAGAGATGGGCCCGGCTCAGCAGCGCACCACGTCGCACCGGACGATGCTTCGCATCGCCGGGGACGCCCTGCGCTCCGTCCGGGGCACGAAGCCTACCCCCGCTTCGCCCGGTCCTTCTCGTTCTGCGCCATGATGCTCTCGCGCGCGGTCTTCCAGTCGTCGTCGCTCCAGTCGCGGAGCTGGTAGAAATTGCCGCCCATGGCCAGCGCCTGCGCGCCGTCCATGGCGATTGTCTCGCCGTTGATCCAGTTGCAGCCGCCGGAGATCAGGAACACGGCGACGTTCTGCAACTCCTCCATGGTGCCGACGCGGCCCATCGGGTTCATCGCCTTGGTTCGCGCGCCGGCCTCGTCACCGGGCTTGATGCGCTTGCTCATGCCCTCGGTCGGGATCTCGCCCGGGGCGATGGTGTTGAGGCGGATGCCGTGGCGGCCCCATTCGGTCGCCAGCGACATCGTCATGGCGTGGATCGCCGACTTGCTCATTGCCGACGGCACCACGTAAGGCGAGCCGTTGCGCACCCAGGTCGTTGTGATGGAGACGACGTTGCCAGGCTGCTTCAAGGCGATCCAGCGCTTGCCGACCGCATGGGTCACGTAGAACGTGCCGTGCATGACGATGTTGGCGACCGCATCGAAGCCGCGCGGCGACAGCTCCTCGGTGCGCGAGATGAAATTGCCGGCGGCGTTGTTGATGAGATCGGTGAGGGGACCATCGCGGAAGATGGTCTCGATCATCTCCTCGACCGCGAGCGCGTTGCGGATGTCGACGCCGTGGCTGGTGACGCGGCCGCCATACTGGGCCATCAGCTCGGCTGCGGTCTCATCGCACACGATCTTGCGCCGGCCGCAGATGTGCACCTCGGCGCCGAGCTCGAGGAAGCGCGTCGCCATCGACTTGCCGAGACCGGTGCCGCCGCCGGTCACGAGAATGCGCCGGCCGGCCAGAAGATTTTCCTTGAACATGGCTGTTTCCCCCGTAGGGATTGTCAGTTAATTGGTCGATTGACTAAATCCGGCTACCGGCGTCCTGTAAAGCGGCAACCGGTCAAGAACAGGGGAGAATTCGTCCATGGAAGATCGCGTCTCGATCTCGATCTCGGAAGGCGTCGCCGACGTGCGCCTTGTGCGCGCCGACAAGATGAACGCGCTGGATCAGCCCATGTTCGAGGCCCTTGTCGCCGCGACCGACCGGCTTTCGAAGGAAAAAGGCGTGCGAGCCGTCGTGCTCTCGGGCGAAGGCCGCGCCTTCTGCGCCGGTCTCGACATGGGACGTTTTGCCGCCATGAAGGAGAAGGGCGGCAACGGAATTCCGGGCGGCGAAAATCGTGATCTCACCAAGCGCACGCACGGCCTGGCGAACTTCCCGCAACAAGCGGTGTGGGGCTGGCGCCAGCTTCCGGTGCCCGTCATCGCAGCCGTGCACGGCGTCGCCTTTGGCGGCGGCTTCCAGCTCTCGCTCGGCGCCGACATGCGGTTTCTCTCGGCGGACGCGCGGATGTCGATCATGGAGATCAAATGGGGCCTCGTGCCCGACATGGCGGGCACGCCGATCCTCGCCAGCCTCGTGCGCGACGACATCCTGCGCGATCTCACCTATACGGGCCGCATCTTCTCGGCGCAGGAGGCGATGACATACGGCCTCGCCACCCGCATCTGCGACGATCCACGCGCGGCAGCGCTGGAGGTTGCGCGCGAAATCGCGGGAAAAAGCCCCGATGCGATCCGCGCGGCCAAGCGGATGCTGAACAACCTTTCGGTCGATCCCGGCCCGGCGCTGCTGGCGGAATCCGTCGAGCAGCAGAAGCTGATCGGCAGCGCCAACCAGACCGAGGCCGTGCGGTCGAATCTGGAGAAGCGTGCGCCCAAGTTCGCGGATTAGCTTTCCGTCATTCCGGGGCGCCGCGTAAGCGGCGAGCCCGGAATCCATCAGGCCGCATGCTCTGCCGTAAAATGGATTCCGGGTTCGATGCTACGCATCGCCCCGGAATGACGACCCGAGTGGTGTCCACGTGTCAACCCGGCGAAAGATCGGACAACAACAATGAGCGAAACGTCACCCTTCCTCGGCATCGTCTCCGGCGACCGCCGCCGCAGCCACACCGAGGTGGCCGCCCGCGCCGACCGCATCGCCTCCGGCCTCGCAAAAATCGGTGTCCGCCAGGGCGATTGCGTCTGCATGCTGATGCGAAACGACATCGCTTTCCTCGAAGCCGCCTATGCCACGATGCGCTTAGGAGCCTATGGCGTGCCGATCAACTGGCACTTCAAGCCGGAGGAGATCACCTACATCCTGAAAGACACCGGCACGTCCGTGCTGATCGGGCATGCCGACATGCTGCACGCCCTGCGCGGCGCCATCCCGGAGGGCGTCACCGTGCTCAGCGTGCCGACCCCGCCTGAGATTCTAGCCCAATACAAGATCGATCCCGATGATCTGAAGACCCCCGGCTTCGCGATCGACTTCGAATCCTGGCTCGCACAGCACCCGCCTTACGACGGGCCCGTCGTGCCGCAGCCGATGAACATGATCTATACGTCAGGCACGACCGGTCATCCCAAGGGCGTGCGGCGCAACGCGCCGACGCCAGAGCAGCAGGCCGCCGGCGAGCGCATGCGCGCGATGATCTACGGGCTCAAGCCCGGCGCCCGCGCGCTGCTGCCGGGGCCGCTTTATCACTCCGCGCCGAATTCCTTCGGCATCCGCGCCGGCAAGCTCGGCGGGGTGCTGGTGCTGATGCCGCGCTTCGAGGCCGAGGAATTCCTGGAAGCGATCGAGCGCTATAAGATCGACACCATCTTCATGGTGCCGACCATGTTCATCCGCCTGATGAAGCTGCCCGAGGCGGTGCGCAGGAAGTACGACGTTTCCTCGCTGCGCCACGTCATCCACGCCGCCGCGCCGTGTCCGGCCGACGTCAAGCGCGCCATGATCGAGTGGTGGGGACCGGTGATCTACGAATTCTACGGCTCCACCGAATCCAGCGCCGTGACCTTCGCGACGTCGGAAGATGCGCTCAAGAAGCCCGGCACCGTCGGCAAGATCTCGCCCGGAGCCGAGCTGCGCTTCATCGGTGAGGACGGACGCGTGCTTGGCGTGGGCGAGATCGGCGAGATCTATTCCCGCATGGCCGAGATGGCCGACTTCACCTACCACAACAAGCCGGAAAAGCGCGCCGAGATCGACCGCGACGGCTTCATCACCTCGGGCGACGTCGGCTATATCGACGAGGACGGCTACGTCTTCATCTGCGACCGCAAGCGCGACATGGTGATCTCAGGGGGCGTCAACATCTACCCCGCCGAGATCGAGTCGGTGCTGCATGCCGTGCCCGGCGTGCATGATTGCGCCGTGTTCGGCATCCCCGATGCCGAGTTCGGCGAGGCGCTGATGGCCGTGGTCGAGCCGCAGCCCGGGATCACGCTCGCTGCCTCCGATGTCCGCGCGAGCCTGAAGGCGCATCTGGCCGATTACAAGGTCCCCAAGCACGTCGAGATCCGCACTGGCCTGCCGCGCGAAGATTCCGGCAAGATCTTCAAGCGCCGCCTGCGCGATCCCTATTGGGAGCAGGCGGGCCGGAAAATTTAAGGCGGTGCCGTAGGGTGGGCAAAGCGAAGCGTGCCCACGAATTCTTGCTTATGGAGACAGATCGTGGGCACGGCGCAAGAGCGCCTCTGCCCACCCTACGAGACAACCGATGGGGAAAGAAATGACCGATACAGCAACCGAAGTCCTCTACACTGTCGCTGACCACATCGCGACCATCACGCTGAACGCGCCGGAGCGCATGAACACCATCTCCGGACCGATGCTGAACGACCTCGCCCGGCTGCTGACGGAGGCCAACGAAGACCGGAATGTCCGCGTCGTGATCCTCACCGGGAAGGGCAGGGCGTTTTGCGCCGGGCTCGACCTGCGCAAGGAGCGTGACGGCAACGGCCTCAGCGCTGCCTCATCGCCGACCACGATCAACCTCCGCAACACGCCGCCGACCATCCTGCATGCGATGGACAAGCCGACCATTTGTGCCGTCAACGGCGGCGCCGCCGGCTACGGCATGGACACCGCGCTCGGCTGCGACATCCGCATCATGGCGGAGTCGGCAAAGCTCGCCGCCGCCTTCGTCAAGCGTGGCGTGGTGCCGGAATCCGGCGGCACCTGGCTGCTGCCGCGCATGCTCGGCTGGGCCAAGGCCTCCGAGCTGATCTTCACCGGCCGCACCCTCAGCGCGCGGGAATGCCTGGACTGGGGCCTCGCGAACGAGGTCGTGCCCGATGCCGAGCTGATGAACCGCGCCACGGCGATCGCCCGCGAGATCGCCGCCAACGCGCCGCTCGCGGTGCAGGCCTCCAAGCGCATGATGCGGATGGGCCTCAACGAGAATTTCCAGGACCATGTCCACCACGTCTATCTCCAGCTCCTGCCACTGTTCAAAACCGCGGACATGGCCGAGGGCATGAAGGCCTTCATGGAGAAGCGCGAGCCGAAGTTCGAGGGCCGGTAGCCGAGGCTAGCTGGTGCGCGCAGGAGTAGCAATTATCGGCCGGCTCGGCTAGGTTGGCGTTCCCACGCCAATTTGTTGCGATCGTCCATGCCCTCCTATCGTGCCGGTTTCTTCGAAGTCCCCCATGCCGCCGTCTAC
>NZ_JAEMSD010000163.1:5879-8923 GCF_016462955.1 Bradyrhizobium sp.
GACGGTGACAGTGCTCGCATCGGGCTTCTGCTTCATTCAGGCTGGCGGTCCGGCGGCGCCGGCGGAGTTGCTGTATCGCTACGGCGGCATGTATGCGGGCGCGATCGCGCGGCATGAATACTGGCGCCTCGTCGCCTATGGCTTCCTGCACGTCAATTTCGTTCATCTCACCATGAATATGCTGTGTCTCGTGCTGTGGGGCGCGCATCTGGAGCGGCGGGTCGGGCCGGCCTATTTCCTCATCATTTATCTCTGCGCGATGGTGCTCGGCGCCGTCATTGGCAATGGCATCCATTCGACGCCGTATTTGACGGTCGGCGCGTCCGGCGCCACGTCGGGCATTCTGGGCGCGCTGCTTTGCTTGTGGATCCTCGGCAAGCTCGAGGTCGGGTTCGATTTCTTCGCGATCAACATCGGCTTGAACATTGCGTTCGCGTTCGGCAATTCGCGGATCGATTGGGGCGTTCACCTCGGTGGTTTTGCGGCCGGGCTGATCATCTGCGCACTGCTGGACTTGGCCGAAAAAGCGAACGTGTGGGTGCTTCGTTGCAAATTTCCCGAACCCGTGAAGGTCAATCTGACCCTGCTCGGGTGCGTCGTCGCGCTGTGGGCCTGGAGCGGTCCGGGCCAGGCGATGGCTGCCAGCGGGTCTGGATGGATCCCGGCTTTCGTTGCCGTGGTTGCGTCTTGCGCGGTCGTGAAAGCGATCGATGTCGCGCTCTCCGTCAGGAGGGGCCTTGCGATCGCCGTAGCGATTCTGGCTTGTATGAACGCGGCCGCCGTGACGCTGTCCGGTTGGGTCCTGGCATCGTCTTGCACCCCGCGCTGGCCCACCGGGGCCGTTCCGCTCGACAACTTGCTCGCCGCATTCTGCCCCAATCCCGTCCTCATTTCCGGGCTCGCCGCGATCGGCGCCGCCGCGCTGACGCTCTGGCTCTGCTCAAAGGAGATATCGCGCGGGATCGAGGATGTTGGATTTGTCGGCGCATCGCTGCGTGCCGAACGCAACCGGCGTCATGGACTATGACCTCGCGGGACGTGCTATAAGCCCGTAGCCCGGGTGAGCGCAGCGATACCCGGGACGGTGAGAGTCAAGTCCCGGATGTCGCTTCGCCCATCCGGGCTACGTTACCGTCGTAGCAGAAACAGATTTCGTACCTATATGCACGGGATCGTTGTTTTCCGGATCGTCTCATGGCCCCCGTTTCCATCCTGCTCAACATCCTCTGGATCCTCTTCGGCGGCGCCTGGATGGCGTTCGGCTGGGTGATCGCCGCGGTCATCATGGCCATCACCATCATCGGCCTGCCCTGGGCGCGGGCGGCGTTCAACATCGCGGTCTACACGCTGCTGCCGTTCGGCTCGCGCGCGGTCAACCGCTACGACGTGACCGGTGTCGAGGATATCGGCACCGGTCCGCTCGGGGTGATCGGCAACATCATCTGGTTCGTGCTCGCCGGCTGGTGGCTGGCGCTCGGCCACCTCCTGACCGCGCTGGCGCTCGCGGTCACCATCATCGGCATCCCCTTCGCCTGGGCACATCTGAAGCTCGCGGGCATCGCGCTCTGGCCGATCGGCAAGGTCATCGTGCCGGCTTGAGGCGAACGCGTAGGATGGGTAGAGCGCCAGCGAAACCCATCATCCGCACCGACACCGAAGCATGATGGGTTTCGCAAGAGCTCTGCCCATCCTACGTCGTCACACAATCTCTCGCACGGTCCGACGAGCAAAACACCCCACATGCAGGTCAAGGGACCAGGCTGCAAAATTTTCTGATTGACCGAATTTGAAGTTTCGGCTAAACCGCATTCATCCTGGCCCGTCAAAGGGGCGTTTCGCGATCGTCACGATACGTAGGCCGGGACGCGATGGACGCGGCAGCGCCGGCGCGTGACGGGACGGCAGGGCGGGCAAACCCGTGAGCCATCACGATCCGCGGCACGACACGGTGCGGTTACAGCGTTTCTTTTCGGCATCGGGGGCGAGCACGCGCGAGCTTCCGGCTGTTCGGGGAGGGACGTCCGCGGACGGCAAAAGCGTGTGGTCCTGACGCCCGGGGTCTGTGCGTCAAGGCTTGTGGTGATGCTGCGGCCCGACCGGGCGCGCGCATCAGTCATCTGCAAGGCGACGGGGGCAATAGTGCATCGCTCCCCGGGGAGAGCGCGCCATAAGTCGTAACACCATTGCGCAGGGAAGGCCGGGCGACCGGCAACACCTGTGGTCACCCCGCGTGCGTCTTGTCGCGTGCGGACCTTCGGGTGCCAGCCGGCGCCCGGCCTTCCCTGCGCCCCTTCCGCTCGGAGGGGGCGAAACGAACAGCAAGCTCGGGCGCCTGCGCCGCGAGACCGCGAGGGCATGTTTATTCCACAACGAGCTCATCTGTGCCCCCCGGACGCAGCGCTATCACGAACGCGGCCAGCAGTTTTGCATCGCCCTAACTTCATCTTGCACTGCGGTAGAAAAATAGCGCAAACTCCGCCGGACCGGGCCGCCAAGGGCGCGAGCAGGGGAGCGAGCCATGTCCCTCCAGACCGTATCATCCGAGAGCACCGAGCCTCGCCCTAACCGTCCCGAGGACGCCCAGGCGCTGGAGGCCGAGGCGCGGCTGCGGGACGACATCCGCCTGCTCGGGCGCATCCTCGGCGACACCGTGCGCGACCAGGAGGGGGCCGATGTGTTCGACCTGGTCGAGCGCATCAGGCAGACCTCGATCCGGTTCCACCGCGACGAGGACAGGCTCGCCCGCCGCGAGCTCGAGCAGATCCTCGACAGCATGTCGACCTCGGAGACGGTGCGGATCGTCCGCGCCTTCAGCTATTTCTCCCACCTCGCCAACATCGCCGAGGACCAGAACAACATCCGCCAGATGCGCGCCCGCGCCGGGGCCAATGGCGGCAGTGCGGGCGTCCTGGCGCAGACGCTGGCCCACGCCAGGGACGCAGGCATCGGCCCCGACCAGCTGCGCAGCTTCTTCAAGACGGCGCTTGTCAGCCCGGTGTTGACGGCGCACCCGACCGAGGTCCGCCGCAAGAGCACCATGGACC
>NZ_JAEMSD010000163.1:8933-11053 GCF_016462955.1 Bradyrhizobium sp.
AGATGGAAATCGCGCAGCTGCTCGACCGCCGCGAGCGCGTGGCGCTGACCACGGAGGAGCTTGATGCCAGCGACGAGCAGCTTCGCCGCGAGGTGCTGACGTTGTGGCAGACCAATCTCCTGCGCCGGACAAAGCTGACCGTGCTGGATGAAGTCGCCAACGGCCTGTCGTTCTACGACTACACGTTCCTTCGTGAGGTCCCGCGGCTGATCAACACGCTGGAAGACCGGCTGGGCGACGGCGGCGAGCATGCCGCTGGCGAGCTCGCCTCGTTCCTGCGCATGGGCAGCTGGATCGGCGGCGACCGCGACGGCAATCCCTTCGTCACCGCCGATGTCATGCGCGGCACGCTGCGGCTGCAGTCGAGCCGGGTGATGCAGTTCTATCTGAACGAGCTGCACGTGCTCGGCGCGGAGCTGTCGATCGCGGCGCATCTCGCCGATGTCTCCGAGGAGCTGCGCACGCTCGCGGAGCGCTCGCCCGACACCTCGCCGCACCGGAGCGGCGAGCCTTATCGCCTGGCGGTCTCCGGCATCTATGCGCGCTTGACGGCGACGGCCGAAAAGCTCGAGGTCGAGATCACGCGCCGTCCGGTCGGCAAGGGCAAGCCCTATGAGAGCGTCAGGGAGTTGCAAGCCGATCTCGACGTGCTGCACCGCTCGCTGATCTCAAACAACGCCCGCGTCATCGCCCGCGGCCGGCTGCGGCTGCTGCGCCGCGCGGTCGACTGCTTCGGCTTCCATCTGGCGCGGCTCGACATCCGCCAGAACTCGGCCGTGCACGAGCGCACCATCGCCGAGCTGATGGACGCCGCCAATCCCGGCATGTCCTACCTGGCGCTCGGCGAGGACGCCCGCATCTCGCTGCTCACCAACGAGCTGCGCTCGACGCGCGCGCTGGTGTCGCCCTTCGTCAAGTACAGCGACGAGACCATGGGCGAGCTCAACGTGTTCCATGCGGCGGCGGAAGCGCATGCGAAGTTCGGCTCGGATGCCATCCCCCAATGCATCATCTCGATGTGCAAGGGCATGTCGGACATGCTCGAGGTCGCGGTGCTCTTGAAAGAGGTCGGCCTCGTTCATCCCTCCGGGCGCAGCGCTATCAACATCGTGCCACTGTTCGAGACCATCGAGGATTTGCAGGCCTCATCCGGCATCATGGACCGCATGCTGTCGCTGCACGATTACCGGCGCCTGGTCGACAGCCGCGGCAGCGTGCAGGAGGTCATGCTCGGCTATTCCGACTCGAACAAGGACGGCGGCTTCGTCACTTCGGGCTGGGAGCTCTACAAGGCCGAGATCGGCCTCGTCGAAGTGTTCGAGCGCCATCACGTGCGCCTGCGCCTGTTTCACGGTCGCGGCGGCTCTGTGGGCCGTGGCGGCGGGCCGAGCTATGACGCCATCATCGCCCAGCCTGGCGGCGCCGTGAACGGACAGATCCGTATCACCGAACAGGGCGAAATCATTTCGTCGAAATATTCCAATGCCGAGGTCGGCCGCAGCAATCTGGAGATCCTCGCCGCCGCGACGCTGGAGGCGAGCCTCCTGCATCCGCGCCAGAGCGCGCCGCGCCGCGAATATCTGACGGCGATGGACGAGTTGTCGAGCCTCGCCTTTAGGGCTTATCGCGGCCTCGTCTACGAGACCGAAGGCTTCGTCGATTATTTCTGGTCATCGACCGTCATCAACGAGATCGCGACGCTGAACATCGGCAGCCGTCCGGCCTCGCGCAAGAAGACGCGCGCCATCGAGGACCTTCGCGCGATCCCCTGGGTGTTCTCCTGGGCGCAGTGCCGGCTGATGCTGCCGGGCTGGTACGGCTTCGGCAGCGCGGTCGAGCAATGGATCGCCGGGCATCCTGACAAGGGCATGCCGTTCCTGAAGGAACTCTACAGGGAATGGCCGTTCTTCCGCATGCTGCTGTCGAACATGGACATGGTGCTGGCGAAAAGCTCGATCGCGATCGCCTCGCGCTATGCCGAGCTGGTGCCGGATGAAGCCTTGCGCGAAAAGATCTTCGGCCGCATCCGGCACGAATGGCATTCCTGCATCGAGACGCTGCTCGACATCATGGGCCAGGACCGGTTGCTCCAAGGCAACCCGCTGCTGGAGCGCTCGGTG
>NZ_JAEMSD010000163.1:11063-13084 GCF_016462955.1 Bradyrhizobium sp.
CAACCGCTTCCCCTATCTCGACCCGCTCAACCACGTGCAGGTCGAGCTGTTGAAGGAGCACCGCGCGCAGAACCCGGACGAGCAGGTGCTGCGCGGGATTCAGCTGACGATCAACGGAATTTCGGCGGGGTTGCGGAATACGGGGTAGGGTAACGCAACTGCTCCGCCCTCGATCGTCATGCCCGGGCTTGTCCCGGGCATCCACCTTCTTCGTGCAGTGTGGCAAGGCGTGGATGGCCGGGACAAGCCCGGCCATGACGTGGAGAGTATGTGTCCCTACACCGGATCCCAGGTGAAGATGTCGGCCGAACGATCCAGCTTGTAGAACGAGCCCTTCAGCGCCGGCATGCCGTGCTCCGCGATCGATTGCGGCGTCCAGCCTTCGCTCCGCTGCACCGAGCGGATCGGGCGGTTCTGGCTGAACAGGAAGATCTCGTTCATGCGCACGCCGAAGATCTGCCCGGTGACGTCCTTGGCGGAATCGCCGAGCAGGTAGCCGCACAGCGGCGCGATCTTTTCCGGTCCCATCTGCTTGATCTTCTCGACGCGCGCCTTCTCGGCCTCGGTCTCGGTCGGGATGGTGCCGATCATGCGCGTCCAGGCGAACGGTGAGACGCAGTTGGAGCGGACGTTGAAGCGGCCCATGTCGAGCGCGATCGACTTGGAGAGGCCGACGATGCCGAGCTTGGCAGCGGCGTAATTGGCCTGGCCGAAATTGCCGATCAGGCCCGAGGTCGAGGTGAAGTGCACGAACGAGCCCGACTCCTGCTCGCGGAAGATGCGTGCCGCAGCGTGGCTGACATAGAACGAGCCCATCAGATGCACCTTGATGACGGCCTCGAACGCTTCCACGCTCATCTTGTGGAAGATCATGTCGCGCAGGATGCCGGCATTGTTGACGACGCCGTCGACCCGGCCGAAATGATCGGTCGCGGTCTTCACGATCTTGCTGGCGGGGATGGCTTCCGCCACCGATTCGAAATTGGCGACCGCGGTGCCGCCGCGCTTCTTGATCTCCTCGACCACCTCCTCGGCCGGCGCGGCGTTCGAGCCGCCGCCGTCGGCGGCGCCGCCGGGATCGTTGACCACGACCTTGGCCCCTTCGCCGGCGCAGAGCAGCGCAATCTCGCGCCCGATGCCCCGGCCTGCGCCGGTGACGATGATGACCTTGTCTTGCAGTGATTTGCTCATGGGGGTGCCTCTCTATGTTGTCTTCATCGCCGCGTCTAACCCAGCTTGTCATGCGCGGGCTTGACCCGCGCATCCATCTTCAGACGAGGATGGATTGCCGGGGCAAGCCCGGCAATGACGGCTGGGTATTGCCGCGCCGTTACCTCTCGTTCGTAAACACGATCGTGCCCGACGCTGCGAACATGCCGCCCACGCCGTGGCACACCGAAATCTTCGCGTTCGGCACCTGGGCCGGCGCGATCCCGCGCATCTGGCGCACGCTCTCCTGCAGCGCGTACATGCCGTACATGCCCGAATGCATGTAGCTCAATCCGCCGCCATTGGTGTTGAGCGGCAGCTTCCCGCCAGGCCGCGTGTTGCCGTCCGCGATGAACTGGCCGGTCTCTTCATACGGCATGAAGCCGAGGTCGCCGAGCCCGAACAGCGGCAGATGCGCGAACGCATCGTAGATCATGAGATGGTCGACATCCCCATGCGCAATGCCGGCCTCCTTGAAGGCCAGCGGCCCCGCGGTCTTGAACGCGCGCGAGGAGTTGAACGTCTCCATCTGGCTGACCATCGGCGTTTCCACGCTCTCGCCGGTGCCCATGATGTAGATCGGCTTCCTCGGAAAGTCCTTGGCGCGGTCGGCCGAGGTCAGGATCAGCGCGCCGCCGCCGTCGGTGACGAGGCAGCACTGCAGAAGCCGGAACGGATAGGCAATCATGCGCGAGTTGAGCACGTCGGCCACCGTGATCGGGTCCTTCATCATCGCGCGCGGATTCTTCGCCGCCCATTCCCGCTGCACCACCGCCACCGAAGCCAGCTGCTCGTGGGTGATGCCGTAGGTC
>NZ_JAEMSD010000164.1 GCF_016462955.1 Bradyrhizobium sp.
GGGTGTGCTCGCTCCGAAGAGCGGCGAGATCCGGCTCGATGGCAAGCCGATCAGCGGTCTCGCTCCATCCGCCATCGCCAATATGGGCGTGCAGCTGGTCCCGGAGGAGCGCGCGATCTTCGGCGGCCGGACGGTCGAGGAGAATTTGCGCATCGCGGCCTTGACCGCGCCGAACGCGTGGTCGTTCGAGCGCATCTACGGTGTGTTTCCGCGCCTGAAGGAACGACGCAAATCCCTCGGACGAACGCTGTCGGGCGGCGAGCAGCAGATGCTCTCGATCGCCCGCGCGCTGATCCGCGACGCCCGCATCATCCTGCTCGACGAGCCGTTCGAGGGACTGGCGCCGCTGATCGTGCGCGATCTCGTTAACGTCGCCGCCAGCCTCGCGCGCGAAGGCCGCACCATGATCGTGGTGGAGCAGAACGTCGCCGCAGCGCTCAGCTTCGCCACCCGCGTCTACGGGCTCAACAACGGCCACGTGGTGTTCGAGGGCACCTCCGCCGAGCTCAACGCAAACCCCGACCTGGCCCGGGATTTCCTCGGCGTCGGCGCGTAAGCAACCGCCGGCGGCTGTTTCGCAAGGACCGGACGACAAAATCGTGGGGTGAGCAAGCAGAGCGCACCCCCTTTCACTTCGATGGGACGCATGGTGGGCACTGCGCAACGCGCCTTTGCCCGCCATGCGTCGCCATCGCATCGCCATGCCTACTCGGCGGTCCAGCCGCCGTCGATAGACAGGTTCGTGCCCGTGATCTGCGCGGCGTCGTCGCTGCAAAGGAACAAGGCGAGAGCTGCGACCTGCTCGGAGGTGACGAACTCCTTGGTCGGTTGTGCATCGAGCAGCACGTCGTTGATGACCTGTTCGCGCGTCAGGTTGCGCGCCTTCATCGTGTCGGGGATCTGCTTCTCCACCAGCGGGGTCCAGACGTAGCCGGGGCTGATGCAGTTGCACGTGATCTTGTGGGTCGCAACCTCCAGCGCCACGGTCTTGGTGAGGCCGGCGATGCCGTGCTTGGCCGAGACGTAGGCCGACTTGAAGGGCGAAGCCACCAGCGAATGCGCGGAGGCCGTGTTGATGATGCGGCCCCAGCCCTTCTTCTTCATGCCGGGGACGGCGGCACGGATCGCATGGAAGGCAGAGGACAGGTTGATCGCGATGATCTGGTCCCACTTCTCGATCGGAAACTCCTCGATCGGCGAGACGAACTGGATGCCGGCGTTGTTGACGAGGATGTCGACCGAGCCGAACGTTTTCTCGCCGAACGCGATCATGCCGGCGATCTCGGCGGGCTTGGTCATGTCGGCCGGCGAGTAGACCGCCTTGACCTTGAAGTCGGACTCGATCTTGGCGCGCTCCTTCTCAATGTCTTCGGCCGAGCCGAAGCCGTTGATGACGACGTTAGCGCCGGCGGCGGCGAAGGCGCGTGCATAGGCGAGCCCGATGCCACTGGTCGATCCGGTCACGACCGCGTTCTTGCCTGACAGACTACCCATTTCATTCGCTCCTTTTTGCCGGGGGCGCGGTGACGTCCCCCGTGAGATCGTAGGTCACCATGGTCTCGCCGGACTGCGGCTGCTCGAGCCGGTCCTTGTGGCGCATCGACAGATGCACGTCGCGCACGCCGGCTTCCCAATGCTCGACCATGGCGACATGCGAAAAATCGTAGTCCTTGGACGAGGATTCATAGTTCTTGCTGCGGTAGATCAGATGCACCACGGTGACGGTGCTTTCGCGCGACACTTTCGCCAGGAATTCGACGGAAGGATCGTTCCTCAGGTAATCCGGCAGTTTGCTGATCAGGTCGCGCACGGCGCGGCGCGCGTTGTGGACCTGCTTGTTCTTGTCGGTGTTCATCCGCGTCCGGCTGGAGTAACGGATATCCTTCTCGCGCTCGGCTGCTTCGAGCAGCGAGGTCGGCAGATCCCCTCGCGCGGAAAACAAATCAACCTGGAAAATCAGCATGTCGCGCTCGACCTCGGTGTCGAGCACGTAGTCGAGCGGGGTGTTGGAGGCGATGCCGCCGTCCCAATAATGCTCGCCGTCGATGAGGACGGACGGGAAGCCCGGCGGCAGCGCCCCGGAGGCCATGATGTGCTCGGGACCGATGGTCTTGCCGAGCTTCCTGAACTCGTGATTGTCGAAATACTTGAAATTGCCCGAAGTGACGCCGACCGCGCCGACCGACAGGCGCGTCTTCAGATCGTTGATGCGGTCGAAATCGACGAGACGCTCCAGCGTCTTCTTGAGCGGCGAGGTGTCGTAATAGCTTTGCGCTTCGGGATGCCCCGGCGGCCAGAGCGGCGCCGGCGGAATGCGCGGCGTGAAGAAGCCGGGCACGCCGAAGGTCGCGATCAGCGCCGCGCTGGTCGAATTGAACAGTTCGCGGCTGTGGTCGCTCTTGCCGAGAGGTTTCCACGGAACCGGCGCCGACACCATCTCCCAGAATTCCTTGAGCCGCTTGACGCGCGTCTGGCCCTCATTGCCGGCGATGATGGCGGCGTTGACCGCGCCGATCGAGATGCCGGCGACCCATTCCGGCTCGAAGCCGTAGCCGCACAGCGCCTGGAAGGCGCCGGCCTGGTACGAGCCGAGCGCGCCGCCGCCCTGGAGAACCAGGACACGTTGCGCATTCACGGGGACTGTCGCGATTTGCGGACTATGATCGGTCATGCAGGAACAATAGCAAAGGACGAGCCACCGTGGCGACACTCCGCTGCGGCGTCAATGCACCGGGGATCAAGTCTGGCTTATCGAGGCTCCGTCGAGGCCAGGATCATGGTCCAGAACACCTTGTACTTGGTGCCGGGAGCATAGCTCGCCGCGATGCCTAATTTTGTGACACCACCCTTGAGCATGTTGGCACGGTGCGGAGGCGAGTCGCGCCAGCCGGAAAACGCTTCCGCCAGCGTATGATAGCCGGCCGAGATGTTCTCGACGGCCACCGTCGCAGGATAGCCGCCGGCGGCCAGCCGCTTGGCCAGCGGCGCGCGGACGTCGTGGTCCAGCTTGTTGGCGGCCGCCATGGCATTGGACTGGGATTCGGCGAGCCGTGTCAGGTCCGGGTCGATCGCGACCGTACCGAGCCCGTTGTTTTGGCGGTATTGCGAGATCATGATCGCAGCCGCCTGGGCATCGAGCTTGGCGCCCGGCACCGCCATATCGGCATACATTGATGGCTGCTGGACCGGTGCTTCGTTGCCGGCACAGCCGGCCAGCAGCAACGTAACGAGAATCGCGGCCGCAGCGCGCATGAATCGAAGCCCCCAAATGAGGGGCCGTTGTTGCATACCAACAATGGCTGAAAGGTGAATTTTGAGGAAAATGATAGCCGTCATTCCGGGGCAGTGCGCAGCACTGAACCCGGAATCTCGCGCTACAAGCTCGAGATTCCGGGTTCGCGCTGGTGCGCGCCCCGGAATGACAGCGGGGCTACCCCGCAAATATCCGGTAGCGGCGCGGATTGAGGCCGATCGTGTCGCCGGCGCGCAGTTCCTTGTCGCGCGGGGCGTCGATCTCGATGGTCTCGCCGCCTGACAGAGCCACCTCGGCCCGCTGCACGGGGCCGAAATTGCGGACGTGCTGGACCGCGCCTTCGAAGGCGCCGCTGCCGGGCGGGCCGACCAGCATGTCATGTCGCCGCACGAACAGCTTGGACGCGCCGGGCGCAAGCCCTTCGGCCGCCAGATTGAGCTGCCGGTCCCCGAGCCGGATCGCGCCATCCCCGATCTCGATCGGCAGCACGATGGATTCGCCGATGAAGCCGTGCACGAAGGCCGTCGCCGGATTATCGTAGACGTCGCCCGGCGAGCCGATCTGCTCGATCCGGCCCTTGTCCATCACCACGACGCGGTTGGCGACCTCGAGCGCCTCCTCCTGGTCGTGGGTGACGAAGATCGACGTGACGTGGATCTCGTGATGCAGGGAGCGCAGCCATTTGCGCAACTCCTTGCGCACCTTGGCGTCGAGCGCGCCGAAAGGCTCGTCCAGCAGGAGGATGCGCGGCTCGATCGCGAGCGCCCGGGCGAGCGCGATACGTTGACGCTGGCCGCCGGAGAGCTGGCTCGGATAGCGGTCGGCGAGCCAATCGAGTTGCACGAGATCGAGCAGCTCCTTGACGCGGGCGCGGATCGTCGCCTCGTCCTTGCGGATCGCGCGCGGCTGCACGCGCAGGCCGAAGGCGACGTTCTCGAACACCGTCATGTGGCGGAACAGCGCGTAGTGCTGGAACACGAAGCCGACATGCCGTTCGCGCGCGCCTTGTGCCAGCGCATCCTCGCCGTTGAAGGAGACTTCGCCGGAATCCGGCCAGTCGAGGCCGGCGATGATCCGCAACAGCGTGGTCTTGCCGGAGCCGGAGGGTCCGAGCAGCGCCAGCAACTCGCCGTCGTTGACCTTGAGGTCGACGCCGTCGAGGGCTGCGAAACTGCCGAACTTCTTGACGAGATTCTTGACCTCAATGGTCACTGGCTTCTTCCCCTTCGTCGAGGTGACGTTCGAGAACGGTTTTTGCAATCAGCGTGATCAGTGCCAGCATCGCCAGCAGCGAAGCGATCGCAAAGGCGGCGACGAACTGATACTCGTTATAGAGGATTTCGACCAGCAGCGGCATGGTGTTGGTCTCGCCGCGGATATGGCCGGAGACGACGGAGACCGCACCGAACTCGCCCATTGCGCGGGCATTGCACAGCAGGACGCCATAGAGCACGCCCCATTTGATGTTCGGCAGCGTCACCCGGAAGAAGGTCTGGAGACCCGAGGCACCGAGCGAAATCGCGGCCTCCTCCTCCTGGGTACCCTGCTCCTGCATCAGCGGGATCAGTGCGCGCGCCACGAAGGGAAAGGTGACGAAGGTGGTGGCCAGCGCGATGCCCGGCACCGCGAACAGGATCTGGATGTCGTGCTCGCGCAGCCAGCTGCCGAAATAGCCTTGCGCGCCGAACAATAGCACGAAGACGAGGCCCGAGATCACCGGGCTGACCGAAAACGGCAGGTCGATCAGCGTGATCAGGAAGGTCTTGCCCGGGAATTCGAATTTTGAAATGGCCCAGGCGGCGACGAGGCCGAACACCAGATTGAGGCCGACGGAGATGGCCGCGACGATCAACGTCAGCTTAATCGCTGCCAGCGCCTCCGGCTCGGAGAGCGCGGCGAAATAAGCCAGGATTCCCCTCGAAAATGCCTGGGCGAACACCACCACGAGCGGCAGCACGACGAAGACCGAGAGGAATAGCACCGCGAGGCTGATGATGACGATGCGCACGGCCCTCGGCTCGGTGCGAAGGTTGTCGCGTGCCGCTGCCGCGTGCGCACGCGCCTTCGGATCCGGCGAGGAGAGCGAAACGGAGTCTGCGATCTGCATCGTCATGTCCCGCCCTCAGCGCGCCGGGATCCGGCTCTGCGCCCAGCGCTGGAGCCGGTTGACGGCGAAGATGATGACGAAGGAGACGACGAGCATGACCACCGCGATGGCGGTCGCATCGGCGTAGCGGAATTCAGAGAGGCGGATCACGATCAAGAGCGGCGCGATCTCGGAGATGTTGGGCAGATTGCCGGCGATGAAGATCACCGAGCCGTATTCACCGACTGCGCGGGCGAACGCGAGCGCAAGGCCCGTCAGCAGCGCCGGTGCGAGCGAGGGCAGGATCACGCGGGTGATGGTCTGCCAACGGCTGGCGCCGAGGCTTCCCGCGGCCTCCTCGATCTCGGGGTCGAGATCCTGCAGCACGGGCTGCACCGTGCGCACCACGAAGGGAATACCGATGAAGATCATGGCCACAAAGATGCCGATCGGCGTGAACGCCACCTTGATGCCGAGCTCGGCGAGCGGCGCCCCCAACCAGCCCTTCTCGGCGAACAGCGCGGTCAGCGCCACGCCGGCCACCGCCGTCGGCAGCGCGAACGGCACATCGACGATGGCATCGAAGATGCGGCGGCCGGGGAAGCGGTAGCGGACCAGCGCCCAGACGATGATGCTGCCCATCACCAGGTTGACGCAGGCTGCCGCGAAGGCGAGGCCGAACGAGACGCGGAGCGCGTTCAGGGTGCGGCGGCTGGAGAGGATGTTCCAGAACTGCTCGGGACTGAGCTCGAACGATTTCAGGAACAGCCCGGCGAGCGGAATCAGGATGATGACGGACAGCCAGGATAACGTCAGCCCCATCGTGAGACCGAAGCCCGGCAATGTCCGGCGTCGTGCTGCAACTGCGCTCACCAGGCCCCCTGCCATACTCCTTCCGACAGCGCCCGATCAGTTCTTGTAGATCTGATCAAAGACGCCGCCGTCGCCGAAATGTTCCTTCTGCGCCTTGGTCCAGCCGCCAAAGACGTCGTCGATCGTGAACAGCTCGACCTTGGCAAAGGCATTCTCGTACTTCTTCGCAATCTCCGCATCGCGGGGACGGTAGAAATTGCGCGCGGCGATTTCTTGCGCTTCCTTGGTATACCAATATTGCAGGTAGGCGTCAGCCGCATTCCGGGTGCCTTTTTTGTCGGCCACCTTGTCGATGATGGTGACCGGCGGCTCGGCGAGGATCGATTGCGGCGGCGCCACGATCTCGAACTTGTTCGCACCGAATTCCTTCAGGGCCAGGAACGCCTCGTTCTCCCAGGCGAGCAGCACGTCACCGACGCCGCGCTCGACGAAGGTGACGGTGGAGCCCCGCGCACCGGTATCCAGCACCGGCACCTGCTGGAACAGCTTCCCGACGAACTCCTTGGCCTTGTCGGCCGAACCGTATTTCTTTTGCGCAAAGCCCCAGGCCGCCAAATAATTCCAGCGCGCGCCGCCCGAGGTCTTCGGATTCGGGGTGATGATGGCAACACCCGGCTTGATCAGATCGTCCCAGTCCTTGATGCCCTTGGGATTGCCCTTGCGGACCAGGAACACGATGGTCGACGTATAGGGCGCCGAGTTCTGCGGCAGGCGCTTCTGCCAATCGGTCGCGGTGAGACCCTTGTTCGCGATGGCGTCGATGTCATAGGCCAGCGCGAGCGTCACCACGTCGGCCTGCAATCCGTCGATCACCGCACGCGCCTGCGAACCGCTGCCGCCATGCGACTGCTTGATCTCGACGCTCTTGCCGGTCTCCTTCTGATAGGCGGTCGCGAACGCCTTGTTGAACTCGGCATAGAGCTCGCGCGTCGGATCGTACGACACGTTCAGCAAGGTGATGTCTGCGGCCAGAGCCGAGCTTGCCAAGACCCCTGCCGCGAGCAGTCCTGCGGCGAGCGGAACGATACGGCGCATCATGTCCATCTCCATTCACGTCGACGACGTCAGCGTCATCGACGGCAGGCATAACTCGTGGCGAAACGCTCGCGTGTCAACGGAACCGGATTTTCTTGTTCGCAGCGTGGCAGCGCGACTGTGCTACGAAGTCTTCATGGTGTGGATGCCGCATTCTGTCTTGGCCCGTCCGCGCCATCGCCCGGCGCGTGCATCCTCGCCAACGGCCGTTCTGCTGGTGCAAGGCATACACCCAACCGACAGGAATCCTGACTCAACCAGCGGATGCCGCGGCAATCGGGCGCGGACGAAGATCGCCTCGATCTCCTCGCGCGAGACATTGGCGAAGGGATTGTACTTCAGCCGAGCGCCGTCGTCCTCGACGACCGGAATGTCGGCGCGCGCATTGCCCTGAAAGCGCTTGCGGCCGTTGATCCAGGCGGAGAACGGCTTCAGCGCACGCGCCAGCGGCTCCACCTTGCGGATGCGACAGCAGGCATCGGGATCGGAGAACCAGAGGTCGCGGTCGGCATCCTCGCGCGACAGCGTCTCCTCGGTCGGCTTGATCGACCGGACGTCCTTCAGGCCCAGCGTCGCTATCAGCGTATCGCGATAGGCCAGCGTCTCCTCGAACAACCAGCCGGTGTCGAGAAAGATCACGGGAATCGCGGGATCGACGTCCGCCATGACCTTCAGCAGCGTCGCCGATTCCGTGCCGAAGGACGACACCAGCGCGAGCCCATCGCGGCCGACCGTCTTCAGCGCCGCAGCGATGATCTCCGCGGGCGAGGCATCGCGCAAGGCGCGATCGAGCTCGTCCGCCGACGGCAACGCGGAAGCCGACGAAACCTGAGCCGCGATCGCATTCACGTGCCGACACCCTCGGAATGGCGCAGCTGCATGCGCCGGTGCAGAGCCGTGATGCGGCCATCGCCGGTGGGCTGATAGAACACCGAATAGCGTTTCGCGGTCTGCATGAAGGCTTCGGCGTCCGCCTGCTTCTTGACCTCGAAGGCATCGAAGCCGGCGCGCAGCATGAACACGAACTGGTCGCGCAGCACCTGGCCGGTGGCGCGCAGTTCGCCGCGGTAGTTGTAGCGTTCGCGCAGCAGGCGGGCCTGGCTGTAGGCGCGGCCGTCCCGGAAGGTCGGGAACACCAGCGCGACGGCGGCGATCCTGCCGAGATACGGCACCAGCTCGGCGATGTCGCGATTGTTGGGCCAGATCACGCCGACCTTGCCCGGGCGATCGAGCAGCCCGTCGGCTTCGCCCAGGAAGCGCTCGGCGGGCAACAGGATATCGCCGCCCTCGGGCAGCGGGGTATCGACGGCGAGCTTGACGAAGCGGTCGTCCACGATCTTTCCGCTGTTAACGAGTGGCATAGACGCGCTCCTTGAAGGGTTCGACACCGAGGCGCTTCACCGTGTCCATGAACAGCTCTTCAGGCCGTTCGCGTAGCGCAAGATAGGCTTCCACGACGTCTTCGACGACATCGGCGACCTCGTCGAACTTGACGCCGGGGCCGATCAGGGTGCCGAGCGCGGCGTTCTCGTCGGCACGGCCGCCGATGGTGATCTGGTAGACTTCCTCGCCGTTCTTCTCGACGCCGAGAATGCCGATATGGCCGACATGATGATGGCCGCAGGCATTGATGCAGCCGGAGATGTTGATGTGCAGCCGGCCGATCAGGTTGGCGAGCTCGTGATTGGCGAAGCGCCGCGTCAATTCCTGCGCGATCGGGATCGAGCGCGCATTCGCCAGCGAGCAATAGTCGAGGCCCGGGCAGGCAATGATGTCGGTGATCAGGTTGACGTTGGGCGTCGCGAGCCCGAGCTTGTCGAGCGCCTTCCACAGCGCCGGCAGGTCGCGCTTGGCGACGTGCGGCAGCGCCAGGTTCTGCTCGTGGCCGACGCGGATCTCGCCGAAGGAGTATTTGTCGGCGAGATCGGCCAGCGCGTCCATCTGCTCGGCAGTGGCATCGCCCGGAGGCCCGCCGACCGGCTTCAGCGAGATCGTGACGATGGAATAGCCCTGCACCTTGTGCGGCGCCACCGAGTTCTTGCGCCACGCTTCGAAGTCCGGATCGGCCGCGGCCTGGCGCAGCTCGTCCGGCATGTGCGGCAGCTTCTCGTAAGCGGGATAGGTGAAGCGCGAGCGGATGTCCTCGATCACCTCGTCGTCGATCTGGAGCGAGGAGTTGCGGATATGCTGCCACTCGTCCTCGACCTCGCGCGAGAACTTCTCAATGCCGAGCTCGTGCACCAGGATCTTGATGCGCGCCTTGTAGATGTTGTCGCGACGGCCGTACTGGTTGTAGACGCGTAAGATAGCCTCGATGTAGCTGAGGATGTCGCGGCCATGCACGAAGTGCTTGATGGTCTTGGCAATGAACGGCGTGCGGCCGAGGCCACCGCCGACCAGCACCTCGAACCCGGTCTCGCCCTTCTCGTTCTTGATCAACCGCAGGCCGATGTCGTGGATCTTGATCGCGGCGCGGTCATGGTCCGAGGCGGTGATGGCGATCTTGAACTTGCGCGGCAGGAACGAGAATTCCGGATGCAGCGTGGTGTGCTGGCGGATCAGCTCCGACCAGATGCGGGGATCCTCGATCTCGCCCGGCGCGACGCCGGCCCACTGGTCCGAGGTGACGTTGCGCATGTTGTTGCCGGAAGTCTGCATCGCATGGATGCCGACCTTGGCGAGGTCTTCGAGCGCGTCCGGCAGCTCGGCCAGCTTGATCCAGTTGAACTGGATGTTCTGCCGGGTGGTGAAATGACCGTAGCCGCGGTCGTATTTGCGCGCGACATGGGCGAGCGCCCGCAGCTGGTTCGTCGCCAGCGTACCATAGGGAATCGCGACGCGGAACATGTAGGCGTGCAATTGCAGATAGACGCCGTTCTGCAGGCGCAGGATCTTGAACTCGTCCTCGGTGAGCTCTCCGGAGAGGCGCCGCTTCACCTGGTCGCGGAACTCCGAGACGCGCTCGTTGACGAGCGTGCGGTCGATTTCGTCGTAAGCATACATAAAGCGTGCCTTAAACCTGGGCCGGCTGTCCGATGGTGATGCCGGTGCGGCGGATCTGTTCACGCAGATTGCCGGGCAGGATCTTGCCATCCTCGCCGATCTGCACCGGCGCGATATAGGGGCCGATGGCGCCGACGTCATCGGCTACGGCCTCCGCAAGCAACGCCTTGGCCTCGTCGGAGTTGCGCACGATGGCGGCTTCCGACAGCTCCGCGGACCAGCCCTTGGCGGCGGTGCGGTACACCACGATGCCGTCCCAGGTCCGGTTGGCGGTCACGACCGAGGGGCCGGCGATCTTGATCTTCTTCTGTTCGAGCGGGGAGGTCATTCGGCTGCATCCAGGAGGTCAGAGACGATTTGCTTGGGGGTTTGGCGGCGAAGCGAGCCGGCATGCCGGACCACCTCTCCGATGATGAGGATGGCGGGACCGCCTTGGATCCGCCGCACCAGCTCGGGCAGATCGCGAAGCGTGCCGATCGCGCCTTGCGCATCGGGACGCGTGACGCGCGCGAACACGCCGACCGGTGTCTCCGGCGAGCGGCCGGCCGCGAACAGGCCGGCGCATACGGCCGGCGCTGCGGTCACGCCCATATAGACCACGACGGTCATCTTGGTGTCGGTCAGCGTCGACCAATCCACGTTCTCGGCATCGCGCGCCTTGTGCGCGGTCAGGAAGGTGATGCGGGTGGCTTCGTGGCGATAGGTGAGCGGCACCTCGAAGTCGGCGGCACCGCCGAGCCCCGCGGTGATGCCGGGGATAATCGAATAGGCGACGCCTGCCGCGCGCAGCGCTTCGACCTCTTCGCCGCCGCGGCCGAACACGAAGGGATCACCGCCCTTCAGCCGCACCACGCGCTGGCCTGATTGCGCGGCCTCGATCATGCGCTTGTTGATGGCATCCTGGCCGATGCCTGGCTTGCCGACCCGGCGACCGACCGCGACGCGCGTGGTGTCGCGGCGGATGCGGTCGAGTATTTCGGGCGAGACCAGCTCGTCGTGAAAGACGATGTCGGCGTCCTGCAGCGCGCGCAGCGCCTTGATGGTGAGGAGATCCGGATCGCCGGGGCCGGCGCCGACCAGCGCGACTGAGCCTTCCGGCTTGCCCGCGCGCGCGAAGTCGGAGGGATCAGCGATAGCCCTGAGCGCGGCGTCCGCCTCGGCCTTGCGGCCGGCGAGCACGGCGGCGCCGATCGGGCCATCGATGACACGCTCCCAGAAGCGGCGGCGCAGCGAGAACTCGGCAATGCGCTCGTTGACGGACTTGCGGAAGCTGCCGATGAACTCGGCGAGCTCGCCGATGCGCGCCGGCAGCAGCGCCTCGATCTTCTCGCGCACGCGCCGCGCCACCACCGGCGAGGTGCCGCCGGTGCCGACCGCGACTACGACATCGCCGCGATCGACGATGGCCGGAAAGATGAAGCTGGAATGCGCGAGGTCGTCCATGACGTTGACGGGCAGGCCGAGCGACTTGGCGCGGGCCGACATGGCCACGCCGACATCGCCGGCGCCGGCGCAGACGACGGCGATGACGCCTGGGAGCTCGGCCGTGAGCGGATCGCCCGCCGCGATCTCGATCCGCGCCGCATCTTCGGAGCTGAGGCCGAGGTCATGATTGCCGTCGATCGCATGCACCCGGAGACGCGCGCCGGCCGCGGCGAGCACGCGCAGCTTGGCGCGCAAGAGCTCGCCCGCGCCGATGAGGACCACCGGACCGGCCTTAAGATCGAGAAACACCGGCAAGAACCGCATGTGATACTCGCTTCCCCACGAACGGGGTTGACTGGAATTATTTTCTATATATGTCTCGTTTCGAGCACGCAAAGAGAAAATTTTTTCTTCTCTTTCGCAGCGCAACTATAGAATTTTCGCCTCCAAACGCAAAGTGGCAGAGATGCATCTTCTCAAGGACGATTCCGCTGCTGATCGACTGGGCAGTCAGGCCTTGGCCGAGCGCGTGCGCGCGCAAGATTTTTCTGCCGAGCTTGCCCCGAGCATGGACCATCTCGACCAGCTCGAAGCGCAGAGCATCTACATCTTCCGTGAGGCGTTTGCCCGGTTGAAGAAGATCGCCCTGTTGTGGTCGCTCGGCAAGGACTCCAACGTCATGATCTGGCTGGCGCGGAAAGCCTTCTTCGGCAAGATGCCGTTCCCGGCCCTTCACGTCGATACCGGCAAGAAGTTTCCGGAGATGTATCGGTTCCGGGATCATTACGGCAAGGAATGGGATCTCGACCTGCGCGTCGAGCCCTGCCCGCCGATCGATGCCGTCGACCCAACGCTGCCGCCAGCCGCCCGTTCCGCGGCGCGCAAGACCGAAGGCCTCAAGATGGCGCTGGCCAAGTATGGCTTTGACGGCCTGATCGCCGGCATCCGCCGCGACGAGGAGGCTACGCGCGCCAAGGAGCGCGTATTCTCGCCGCGCGGCTTGGAAGGCAATTGGGACGTGCGCGACCAGCCGCCGGAGTTCTGGGACCATTTCAACGCCTCGCCGCCGCAAGGCGCGCATCTGCGCATCCATCCGATCCTGCATTGGACCGAGGCCGACATCTGGGCCTACACCAAGCGCGAGAACATCCCGATCATCCCTCTGTACCTCGCCAAGGACGGCAAGCGTTATCGTTCGCTGGGAGACCAGGACATCACGAACCCGGTCGCCTCGAACGCCTCGAACATCGACGAGATTCTGATCGAGCTCGAACAGACAAAGGTGCCGGAGCGCTCGGGGCGCGCGCTCGACCACGAGACCGAGGACGCTTTCGAGCGCCTGCGCGTCGTGCCGTTCGGGGTGGCGGATGAAGTCGGAGTGACGAGCATGTTCATG
>NZ_JAEMSD010000616.1:0-1443 GCF_016462955.1 Bradyrhizobium sp.
GGCCGACGCCAGCGCCGAGGCTGCCGACCGCCTTCGACGGCGCGATGCCGCAGGCCTCGATGTAGCAGGACACGCCGATGCCGCGCAGCTTGCCATCGGCCTTCGCCTTGGCCTTGCGGGCGGGGAAGCCTGCATAGTCGATCGCCTTCATCGCGGCGTCGAGCGACGCGTTGAAGTCGCCGGTGTCGTAGGCCATGATCACAGGCGTCTGGTGCGGAAACTGCGTGATGAAGTTGGTCCGGCGCAGCTGGGCCGGATCGACGTTGAGTTGCCGCGCCGCCGTTTCCATCAGACGTTCGACCAGATAGCTCGCCTCCGGGCGGCCCGCGCCGCGATAGGCGTCGACCGGCGTGGTGTTGGTGTAGACGCCGATCACCTCGGCATGGATCGCCGGGATGTTGTACTGGCCCGACAGCAGCGTCGCGTAGAGATAGGTCGGCACCGAGGACGAGAACAGCGACATATAGGCGCCGAAATTGGCGTAGGTCTTCACCTTCAACCCGATGATCTTGTTGTTGGCGTCGAACGCCATCTCGGCATGGGTGATGTGGTCGCGGCCGTGCGCGTCGGTGAGGAAGGCCTCGGTGCGGTCGCCGGTCCATTTGACGGGACGGCCGACCTTTTTGGAGGCCCACAGCGCCACCATCTCCTCGGGATAGATGAAGATCTTGGAGCCGAAGCCGCCGCCGACGTCTGGCGCGATCACACGCAGCTTGTGCTCGGGGGCGATGTTGTAGAACGCCGACAGCACGAGGCGGGCGACATGCGGGTTCTGTGAGGTCGTATAGAGCGTGAAGTGCTCCTCGGCGGCGTCGTAGTCGCCGATCGCCGCCCGTGGCTCCATCGCGTTCGGAGCGAGGCGGTTGTTGGTGACGTCGAGCTTCACGACGTTGGCGGCCTTGGCGAAGGCGGCATCGGTGGCGCCCTCGTCGCCGATCACCCAGTCATAGACCTGGTTGCCGGGCGCTTCAGGGTGAAGCTGCGGTGCGCCGGCCTTGATCGCGGCCTTCATGTCGGCGACCGCGGGAAGCTCCTCGTAGTCGACGACGACGGCTTCCGCCGCGTCGCGCGCCAGATTCTTGCTCTCGGCGATCACGACCGCGACGGCCTGGCCGACGAAGCGCACCGTCTCCGGCGCCATCGCCGGCCATGCGCCCATCTTCATCGGGCTGCCGTCCTTCGACGTGATGGCCCAGCCGCAGATCAGGTTGCCGACCTTGTCGTCGACCAGCTGCTGGCCGGTGAGCACCGCGACCACGCCCGGCATCTCCAGAGCGGCGGACGAATCGATCTTCTTGACCTTGGCGTGCGCGTGCGGGCTGCGGATGAAATAGGCATGGGTCATGCCCATCAGCTTGATGTCGTCGACGTAGCGGCCCTTGCCGGTAATGAAACGCTTGTCTTCTTTGCGCACGACGCGTGCGCCGATACCTTCAACACCCA
>NZ_JAEMSD010000616.1:1453-3508 GCF_016462955.1 Bradyrhizobium sp.
TGTCTGGTCCTCCCGACCGGAAATTTCCTTGACCGCGCCGTCCGTCGACGGCTGCGGCGATTGTTCTTGCTTCGAGGCGCGCCGCTTACTCGGCCGCCTGCGAGACCTTCATGCGGCCGGCCGCATCCAGCACGGCCTTGACGATGTTGTGATAGCCGGTGCAGCGGCAGATATTGCCTTCGAGCTCCGTGCGGACGGTCGCCTCGTCGAGCTGGCCGCCGTGACGGTGCACGATGTCGATCGCCGACATGATCATCCCCGGCGTGCAATAGCCGCATTGCAGGCCGTGATTGTCGCGGAAGGCGGCCTGCATCGGGTGCAGCTCGTCGCCCTTGGCGATGCCCTCGATCGTGGTGATGCTGGCCCCATCGGCCTGTCCCGCCAGCATGGTGCAGGATTTCACGGCCTTGCCGTCCATGTGCACGACGCAGGCGCCGCACTGGCTGGTGTCGCAGCCGACATGCGTTCCCGTGAGGTTGAGGTGATCGCGCAGGAGCTGGACCAGCAGCGTGCGGTCCTCGACGTCGACAGCAACGGCCTTGCCGTTGACCGTCAGTTTGACTGTAGACACGTGAAGTCCTCCCGGGATGATTTTGATTGTTTCTAATTAGAGACAGCGACCCGGAACTTTGCAACTAGGATTTTGGTCGCCGCCGTCATCGAAAAGTCATTGATCGCCCCAGCGCGACGATTTGCGCTCGTGCCGGTGGGTGCGGGCCGGAGAAAGTGGGATGCCAGCGTCTTGTGCCGGGCCGATCGGCCTCTGGCCGACCCGCCCTGGATCGTGCCGGCCGCCAAATTTACTGCCCCTTATCGATTCTGCCCTAGTTTTGCGCAGCCGGGTCTGGGGGCGAGGCGCCTCCGGACCATGGTCGCAATGAAAATGGGGGTTGGGAATGTCCGGGCGTATCGCGTCGCCGTCCAAGCGCACATTGTTTCCGACCCTCAAATTCCGCGCAAAGATCGTTCTCGGCTTCGCCGCCGTGCTGGTGATCTCCGCCGGCAGCATGGCCTTCTCCTATTTCGGCTTCGAGCGGGTCGCCTCGGGGGTCGGATCCTACCGCAGCAGCGTGTCCGAGGCCGATCTCGCCCGCACCATCGACCGCGAGTTGCTCGGCTACCGTTCGGCCGTCAGATATTTCGTCGTCACCGGCAAGGAAGACGACGCCAAGGCGGCGCTGGATGCCGAGGCGAGCCTGAAGAACGCCATCGACCAGGCCTCCAAGGGTGCCAAGCAGCCGGCGCGGCAGGAAAGCCTCGGCAAGCTCGCCAAGGAGTTTTCCAGCTTCTCCACCACCTTCGCCAGGGTGCTCCAGGCCAAGCGTGACAGCGCGCTGCTGGTGCAGAACCAGCTCCAGCGCCAGGCCAATCTCCTGAAGTACAAGCTCGACGATATCGGCAACAACGCGTCCGATTCCGAGGCGCAGGCCATCGAGTTCGGCACCAAGCAGGTCAACGCCCAGTTCCAGACAGCGAGCGCTGCAGCCACCCAGTTCGTGCTGACCTCCGATCAGGCGATCGCGAACAGCGCGCTGGCGCGGCTGAAATTCGTCGAGAACTCGCTCAGTGCGGTCTATTCCATGGACGACAAGATCGTCTCTGGCCTGAAGGAGGCCAAGGCCATCCTCGGCGCCTATCGCGAAGCGCTGGAGAAGCTGATCGCCAACGCCAAACTGGTTGAAGGCCTCGTCGCCGAGATGAACGGCGCGGCCGGTGCAATCCAGGAAGGCGCGACCGCCTTGAAGGCGGACCTCGTCGCGGAGCAGCAACGGCTGGATGCCGAATCCGAAGCGACCATCGGGCAGACCGAGCAGCTGGTGCTGATGCTGGCGGTCGGTGGCACGCTGCTGGGCGCTGTTCTCGCCTTCCTGCTCGGCACCGGCATCTCGCGCCCAATGATCGCGATGTGCAAGGCGATGCGCGAGCTGGCCTCGGGCAATTTCGACGTCGTGCTGCCCGGCTTGGGGAGCAAGGACGAGATCGGAGAGATGGCCGGCGCCGTCGAGGAGTTCAAGGTCCAGGCCGTCGCCAAGGCCGAGCGCGATGCCGCCGCCA
>NZ_JAEMSD010000165.1 GCF_016462955.1 Bradyrhizobium sp.
GCTGGCGACCGTGATAATCCGCGCTGCCGGAATTGAGGATGGTGACGTCGGCATTGGCCGAAGCGTCGTCGACACTGCGCGCAAGGCGATCGGTGATATTGCCGTCGCTATGCCGGGCGCGCGCGGCAAGCCGCTGCGCCAGCACGTCCGGCGGTGCCGTGATCGCGACCACCACGACATTGGCATAGGCCCGGCGCAAGGCGGCGATCACGGTGCGTGAAACGTTGACGACGACCGCGCGACCCGCGCGAATGTCGTCGTTTATCTCGGTCGGCAGCGCATAGGCGTGTCCATGCGCCTCCCAGTGTACGGCGAAATCGCCGTGATCGCGCGCGCGGCGGAATTCGTCCTCGTTCACCGCGATATTGTCTTCATCGGCTGACGACGCGCGCGTCACGATGCGGCGGGGGAAGACGATGTCGGGATCGTCGATGCAGGCCGTTTGCGCCAGACGCAGCAGCGTGTCCTTGCCGGCGCCGCTGGGACCGACCACGAGCACGAGCCGGCCGGGGCCGATCGCAACCGCCTCTTCCCGCGCCGCGGTGGCCATCTCGCTCATGCGACGCGGTGTCCTTCGCGCCACACGCTGCGCACGACGGGAACGTGGCCGGCGACATGCACGCGGATCAGGTCGGCGCGCTTGCCTGTCGCGATCTCGCCGCGGTCGGTGAGGCCGACGGCCTCGGCGGGGGCCTTGGTCACGGTGCGAACCGCGGCCGGAAGGCTGATCGCGGGCACATGCTCGGGCAATTGCAGCGCGGCCATCAAGAGGCTGGACGGGATGTAGTCCGACGACAGGATGTCGAGCAGGCCTTCGTGCGCAAGATCGACCGCGGCGATGTTGCCGGAATGCGAGCCGCCGCGCACCACGTTCGGCGCGCCCATGAGGATGTCGATGCCGGCCTGGTGCAGGCTGCGCGCCGCTTCCAGCGTGGTGGGGAATTCCGCCACCGAGACACGGTCGCGCACGGCATCCGCGACGTTCTCCTCCGTGGTGTCGTCGTGGCTGGCCAGCGGGATGTTGTACCGATGCGCCAGAGCCACGATCTCGCGCATGTTGGCCGCCGCATATTTCTTCTGATACTCAAACCGTCTTGCGAACAGCTCGTCGAGTTCGGCATCGGTCTTGCCGCCGCCCTTGCCACGATAATAGTCGCGCAGCTTCACTTCGTCGCGGAACTGGCGCTGGCCCGGCGTGTGGTCCATCAGCGACATCAGCTTGACGTCGGGGCGGTCGATCAGCTCCTTGGCCTCCTCGACCACGCTCGGCATCGGGATTTCGCAGCGCAGGTGCAGGAAGTGATCGGCACGCAGCAGGCTGGCCTCGCGCGCGGTCGTGATCGCGGCGGCGAGAACGCCGGCGCGGCCGTCGACCTCCTCGGCGCCGTCCTCGCGCCAGACCCGGAGCGAATCAAACACGGTGGTGATGCCCGAGGTCGCAAGCTGGCCGTCATAGGAGATGACGGCGGCGACAGGATTCCAGAACACCTTCGGGCGCGGCACGTAATGCGCTTCGAGATGGTCGGTGTGGAGCTCGATCAGGCCCGGCATGATCAGATCGCCGCCGGCGTCCTCGGCGCCGGCAGGTGCCCTGCCTTCGCCGAACTCGGCAATGCGGCCTTCGGCAACAGCGAGCCAGCCCTGCTCGATCACCCGGTCGGCCAGCACGATCCTGGCGTTGGCGATCACGGCTTCTTTCGGCTTGGCATTCATTTCCTTGTCCTTCAGGCCGCGGCGGCAAAGCTGGTGACGTCGACGATGCGGTCGGCAATCAGATGCCGGATTTCGTCGTCGTGGACAATGGCCACCATGGCGACGCCCTGGCGCTTTTTCTCGGCGACCAGCTCGACCACTACGGCGCGATTGGCGGCATCCAGCGACGCGGTCGGCTCGTCCAGCAGCAGGACCGGCAGCTCCGAGATGAAGCCGCGCGCGATGTTCACGCGCTGCTGCTCGCCGCCCGAGAACGTCGCGGGCGGAAGCCGCCAGAGGCGCTCGGGAATGTTGAGACGGCGCAGCAGCTCGCCGGCGCGGGCCTGCGCGTCGGCCCGGCTCATGCCGTTGACGATCAGCGGCTCCGCGACGACGTCGATGGTCGCAACGCGCGGCACCGCCCGCAGGAACTGGCTGACATAGCCGATCGTAGCACGGCGCACGTTGAGCACTTCGCGCGGCTCGGCGGTGGCGAGGTCGATCACCGTGCCGCGATGGCGGATACCGATGCGGCCGCTGTCGCAGCGGTAATTGCCGAAGATCATCTTCAGGATCGACGACTTGCCGGCGCCCGAGGGTCCCGACAGCACGACGCACTCGCCCGGATTGACCTGGAAGGTCACGCCGCACACGACCGGCAGCTCGATGCCGCCCTGTAGGTGCATCGTAAAGGTCTTCTTGGCGTCGGCGACGTCGATCATGGCGGTCATCGAAAAGCTCATCTTGAAAGGTTCATGGCGGCAGAATCGAAGAGACGAGGAGTTGCGTGTAGGGCTCGCGCGGGTCGTCGAGCACCTGGTCGGTGAGACCGGTCTCGATGACACGGCCGCCCTTCATGACCATCACCCGGTGCGACAACAGGCGCGCGACCGCGAGATCGTGGGTGACGATGATGACGGCGAGATGCAGCTCGGCGACCAAGCTGCGCAGGAGGTCGAGCAGGCGCGCCTGCACCGAGACATCGAGGCCGCCGGTCGGCTCGTCCATGAACACCAGCCGCGGCTCGGTGACGAGGTTGCGGGCGATCTGGAGGCGCTGGCGCATGCCGCCGGAATAGGTGCGCGGCGCATCGTCGATGCGCGCGACATCGATCTCGACGCGGGTGAGCCAGTCGGAGGCGGTGTCGCGGATGCGGCCGTAGTGATTCCAGCCCACCGCCATCAGCCGCTCGCCGACATTGGCCCCGGCCGAGACCGCCATGCGCAGGCCCTGCGCGGGGTCCTGATGCACGAAACCCCAATCGGTGCGAAACAGGAAGCGCCGCTCGGCTTCACCGAGCGTCGTGAGATCGCGGGTGACGCCGTCGCGCATGCGGTAGGACACACGACCGGCGCTCGGTGCGAGCTGGCCCGACAGCATCTGCAGCAGGGTCGACTTGCCCGAGCCCGACTCGCCGACGATCGCCAGCACCTCGCCGGGATAGAGCTCGAAGGACACGTCGCGGCAAGCATGGATGCGGCCGAAGGACTTGCTGAGCGAATTTGCGATCAGCAGCGGCTCGTCGTTCTCGACCGGATTCTGCTCAGCCATTCGAGACCTCCTGCGCCTTCTCCTTGTACGGCGCGGCGCTCAGGCTGCCGTGATGTCCGGCGGCCTGACGGCCCTCGCAATAATCGGTGTCGGAGCAGACGAACATGCGGCTGCCCTTGTCGTCGGTGACGATCTCGTCGAGATAGGAATTTTCCGCCCCGCACAGCGCGCAAGGCGCGTTGAAGCGGTACGGCTCGAACGGATGGTCCTCGAAATCGAGCGATACCACCTGCGTATATGGCGGGATCGCATAGATGCGCTTTTCGCGGCCTGCGCCGAACAATTGCAGCGCGGGACAATTGTCCATTTTGGGATTGTCGAATTTCGGCGTCGGCGACGGATCCATCACATAGCGCGCGTTGACTTTCACCGGATAGGCATAGGCGGTCGCGATGTGGCCGAAGCGGGCGATGTCCTCGTAGAGCTTCACATGCATCAGGCCGTATTCGGCGAGCGCGTGCATGCGCCGCGTCTCGGTCTCGCGCGGCTCGAGGAAGCGCAGCGGCTCCGGGATCGGCACCTGATAGACCAGCACCTGGCTCTCGTTCAGCGCCGTCTCCGGGATCCGGTGCCGGGTCTGGATCACGGTTGCCTCGTCCGTCGCCGTCGTCGTCGCGACGCCGGCGGTTTTCGCGAAGAACTTGCGGATCGAGATCGCGTTGGTGGTGTCGTCGGAGCCCTGGTCGATTACCTTGAGCACGTCGGCGGGACCGAGGATCGCGGCCGTGACCTGCACGCCGCCGGTGCCCCAGCCATAGGGCATCGGCATCTCGCGGCTGGCGAACGGCACCTGATAGCCGGGGATCGCGATCGCTTTCAGGATCGCGCGGCGGATCATCCGCTTGGTCTGCTCGTCGAGATAGGCAAAATTGTAGGTTGGCGCGTTCATTCCGCGGCTTCCTTCATGGCGTCGGGCGCATTGGCATCCGCAAACTCCTGTCGCAGCTTGCGGAGCAGGCCGAGCTCGGACTGGAAGTCGACATAGTGCGGCAGCTTCAAGTGCTCGACGAAACCGGTCGCCTGGACGTTGTCGGAATGCGACATCCCGACCTCCTCGTCCTGCGCGGGAGCCAGCGCCTCCTCGCCGAGCTCGCGGGCTCGCAATGCGCGATCGACCAGCGCCATCGACATGGTCTTGCGCTCGCTCTGGCCGAAGGCGAGTCCATAGCCGCGCGTGAAGCACGGCGCCTCGGTGGCGGAGCCCTTGAACTGGTTGACCATCTGGCACTCGGTGAGCTCGATGGCGCCGAGCGGCACGGCGAAGCCTGCGTCCTCCGCGAAGAACTCGACCTCCACCTCGCCGAAGCGGATCTCGCCGGCGAAGGGATGGTTGCGGCCATAGCCGCGCTGGGTGGAATAGCCCATCGCGAGCAGAAAGCCCTCGTCGCCGCGCGCGAGATTTTGTAGGCGCAGGTCGCGCTCGGCGGGGAAGTTCAGCGGCTCGCGGGTGAGATCGCCAATGCCGGCGCCGTCCTCCGCCTGCGGCGAGGATTCGATCAGCCCGTCGCGCCCGAGAATGTCGGTCACGCGCGGCGTTGGCGCGGTGGGCGCTTCAGCCGTCGCCGGCGCGTCGGGAACGAAGCCTTCCGCGAGCGCGGGGTCGAGCAGGCGATGGGTATAATCGAAGGTAGGCCCGAGGATCTGACCGCCGGGAATGTCCTTGAAGGTGGAGGACACCCGCCGCTCCACGCGCATCGCGCCGGTGTCGACCGGCTCGCTGGCGCCGAAACGCGGCAGCGTGGCGCGGAAGGCGCGAACCAGGAAGATCGCCTCGATCAGGTCACCGCGGGCCTGCTTGATCGCAAGCGCCGCGAGCTCGCGATCGTAGAGCGAGCCTTCGCTCATGACGCGGTCGACGGCGAGGCCGAGCTGCTCCGAGATCTGGTCGAGCGTGACCTCCGGAACGCTGCGGTCGCCACGCCGCTTATGCGCGAGCAGGCGATGGGCGTTGTCGATGGCGCGTTCGCCGCCCTTGACTGCGACATACATGCTTTCAGCTTCCCTTGCTCACGATGCGCGTGGTGCGCGGGATCGCGACCACGGCGTCATCGGCGACCAGGACCACGTCGATGCCGCGCGGAAACAGCGCCTCGTTGACATGCAGGCGCTCGAACAGGTCGAACGGCTTGAACGACGCCAGCAGCGCCGCGACACCGTCGATGCCGGGGCCGCGCAGCTCGAAGCTCCGGCCGGAGGCGAGGCTGTCGACCTGAATGATCAGCGTTGTCGAGCGGTCCGGATATTCGCTGGTGCCGAGCGCGAAGCGATCGAGCGCAGGCAGCGCACCACCGTCGCCAATGAGCGCGAATGAAGCGATCGACGAATCCTGCACGACCGGCGCGCCAGTGTGGAACTTGAGCCACTTCGTCACGTCCGCGCTCTCCGCCATCCGCGCGTCGAGCCAGATTGGCGTGTCGTGGTCGAACAGCGTCAGCGCGATCGCGGCGGTGCCCCGCATCATCGTATCAGGCGTACCCGGCATCGGCACGATGCGCTGGACCGAGCCCGGCCGCGCCATCGCGTCCATGACCGAGCGAAAGGTCGATTGCGCCGACAACACCTTGTCGGCGAAACCCGGCGGCAGTTCCGCAATCGTGGTCATGATCTCACCCCTCACCGCGCACCATGGTGTAGAAATCAACCTTCGTCGCGGCGGTTTCCGCCGCCGCCCGTTCACGGCGAATCATAAGCTGCTCGCGCAACGGCGCGATAACGCCGCGCTCGACGGCGGCGCTGAAATCGCCGGACTGCACCAGCGCGTCGCACAGCGCGATCAGCCGCGCCTTCTCGCCGTCCCGCCCGAGCGTGTAGCCGAAGCCGACCTCGCCGCTGGCAAGCCGCACCGCCGCGCGCGACACCGTGGCCTCACCGAGATTGAACGGCGCGCCGTCGCCGCCGACCCGGCCGCGCAGCATGACGAGGCCGTTCTCGGGCTGACGCAGATCCTGATGCTCCGGCAAGGGCAGGTCCAAGGCCAAGTCGCGGAGGCGGGCGGCGATCTCGCCCGCCTCCGCGTGCGCCAGCACGGCCATCGCGGCCTTGCGCTGGGCTTTCTGGTTATTGTGCTGAGCCACCTGATTCACCGAACTTGCCGCACCGAAGTTGTCTATGATAATAGACAACTTCATACGAGCACGCCATGACTGTTTCGTGACAAATCCGTGATTTCTGGGCTAGGCTGACCGGCGATATGAGCATGCAAGACACTGCATCGTCCGGCGTGGCGCTATGGCGCCTCGTTGCCGACGGCATCGAGCGCGGCATCGCGGACGGCCGCTTTGCGGCCGGCGACAAGCTGCCTGGCGAGATGGAGATCGCCGAAACCTATCGCGTCAACCGGCACACCGTGCGGCGCGCACTGGCAGCCCTTGCAGAGCGCGGCCTGGTGCGGGCCGAACGCGGCAGCGGAACCTATGTCGAGGCGCAAAAGCTCGCCTATCCCTTGCGCTCGCGCACACGCTTTTCCGAGATCGTCGGCGCCGAGGGCCGCGAACCGCATGGCCGGCTGATCGAGGCGACCGAGGACGTCGCGACGCGCGAGCTCGCGCGGGAGCTGGGACTGAAGACCGGCGCGCCCCTGGTGCGGATCGAGGCGATCCGCCTCGCCGATCGCACGCCGATCTGCGTCTCCACCACCTGGCTGTCGGCGGAGCGGTTTCCGGACGCCGGCGCCGTGTTCGCCGCGACGCGCTCCATGACCAAGCTGCTCGAGCATTATGGCGTGCGCGACTACCGCCGCGGCGCGACCCGGATCACCGCCGGCATCGTCGACGCGACCGACGCGGCGCGGCTAGATCTGGCGCTGGGACGGCCGATCCTGGTGGTGGATGCGACCGACCACGATCTCGAGGGCAGGCCGCTGGTGACCAAGCACTCGCGGTTCGCGGCGGAGCGGGTGGAGTTTCTGGTGGAATCATAGGGACCCTCTCCAAGAAACCGGAGCCGTAGGGTGGGCACGCTGCGCTTTGCCAACCCTACGAGACCTACGATCAGGCCACCGCCCTTCGCCCGATGATCGCGAAGCGCAGCTTGCCGGAAATCCAGTCGATCGACGATACCGTTATCAGGATCAGCAGGATCAGAAACAAGACCTTCTGCCATTCCAGCACCCGGATCTGTTCGGCGAGCTGGAGGCCGATGCCGCCGGCGCCGACGATGCCGATGATGGTGGCCGATCGCGTATTCGACTCGAAATAGTAAAGCACCTGGCTCAGCAAGACCGGGAATACCTGCGGCAGCAATCCGAACCGGACGCTGTGGAGATGGTTGCCGCCCGATGATCGAACGCCTTCCGCGGGGTTCTTGTCGGCGACCTCGATCGCTTCCGAGAACAGCTTGCCGAACGTTCCGAAATCGCTGCAGATCACGGCCAGGATGCCGGCAAACGGCCCCAGCCCCACAACGCCGACCCAGATCAGGGCCCAGATCAGGGTATCGACTCCACGAATGGTATCGAGACCACGGCGCGTCAAGACGTGGATGATCCGGTTTGCTACCACGTTGCGCGCCGCCAGCAGGGATACCGGCAGCGCAAGCAGCGCGCCGCCCAGCGTGCCGAGAAATGCGATCGACACCGTCTCTCCGAGCGCATGCAGATATTTCAGGACCTCCGCCCAAGAACCGGGGTTGGGCGGCAACATGAGCTGGACGAATTCGCCCAGCCTGACCATGCCTTGGGAGAGCCGGTTAAAGGGAATATCAAGCTGGACGATCCCGAGCAGGAACAGCCCGACCGCACCGCCGACCAGTATTGCGATCCTTCCCCGCTGCCACCAATCGGTCCGGAAGACGTCGGGATACCGTTCGGCAATGCCGGCCCGGTTTTCAAAACTGAAGGAGCTCATCGGGTGCTTCCCTCCAGCCCGAGCAGGCGGTGTCGCAACTGTTCTGTCAGGAAGTCGATCAGCATGACGGTAAGGACGATGAGCAGCAGGATGGCGCTGACGTCGGTGTAGTAGAACTTGCGGACCGCCTCGATCAGATCCTGGCCGATCCCGCCGGCGCCGACGAAGCCCATCACGGCAGCGCCACGCACGTTGATCTCGAACCTGAGCAAGGCATAGCTCACGAAGTTCGAGAGGACCTGAGGCAACGCGCCGAACCGAACGACCTGAACCCAGCTGCCCCCGCTTGCCGCCACCCCTTCGACCGGCTTGCTGTCGATGTTCTCGACAACCTCGGCGAATTGCTTGCCCAACGCTCCGGCGGTATGGATTGCAATCGCCAGAACGCCCGGCAGCGGCCCGAGACCAAAGGCCAGCACGAAGATCAGGGCAAACACAATCTCCGGCACGGTCCTGAAAAATTCCAGAACGCGCCGGGTGACGAAAACAGTCGTTCCTGATTTCACGAGATTGGCCGAGGCGAGGAAGCAAAGTGCGAAGCCGCACAGCGCACCCGAGAGGGTGCCCATATAGGCGATCAGCAACGTATCCCCGAGAAGCCGTGCCCAGCGCCGCAATCCCCAGAGCCAGTCCGCCAAATCGCTCCATGCGGTCGCGAACGAAAATTTGGGTGCGATGCTGATGAAATAGGCCGGGAAGCGCCAGAAGTTCTCGACGAAATTTCCGAGACTGACCTCGCCCATCCAGCCCGCTGCAATGGCAACGGCGATCAGGACGGCGGCACCGAGCCACACGCGCCGGCGCTTGGCGGCAATTGCAGCCGCATAACGATCGGCAAGCTCACGCAGCCTGGCTTCTGGAAATTCGGGAACTGCTGTTCGCATGGGATGTTCGGAAGAGCCGTCGGGCAGATTTGCGATCTGCCCGTCTTTCCAACCCTTCGTTTCCCTCAGGATTTCTGCTTGCGAATGCTGTCGACAAACTTGGTCAATTCGATCACGGCCTCATACGCCTTGTGGTCGACCTCGACATAGGGCAACTGCTTCCCCTCGTAGATCTTGTCGAAAGCGGCCTTGTCCTTCACCGAAATTTCCAGCACTGCTTTCTTGATCGCCGCCTTGAGGTCGTCAGGCAGGCTGCTGAGATAAGCCATCGGCGAGTTAACAATCTGCTCGGACTTCATGATGATCTTGAAATCCGCGGCCTTCGCCATGCCCTTCCGTTCCATCCGGAGCAGGTTCGATTCCTTCTCGTCGTTCCACCAGTTGAACGCCGCATCGCAGGTGCCCTGGGAGAGCCCGATCACCGCGTTTTCATGGCTCCCCGAGTAGACCACCTTGGCGAAGAACTTTTCCGGGTCGATGCCCATCTTGTTCATCGCGAAACGCGGCACGTTGTTGCCGGAAGTCGAATTAGGATCGACGAGGCAGAGGTTCTTGCCTTGCAGGTCCTTGATGTCCTTGTAGCTCGAATCGCTTTTGACATAGAGAACCGAGTAATAGCCTTTGGTGCCGTCGCCGTTCACCTCGATCGCGAAAGGTTCGACCTTCGCGCCAATGATGTAGGCACGCGCGTAGGACGCCGGGCCGTACATCGCGATGTGAATGTTTCCTGCACGCTGACCTTCGATCACCGCGGCGTAGTCGTTGGCAATCCGCAGCGTGACCTTGGTTCCGAGCTCGCGGGACAGGTACTCCGTCAGAGGCGTCCAGCGGTTGGTGGTGCCGGAAGCATTCTCGTCGGGGACTTTTGCGAAGATCAACTCAGGATATTTTGCCTTCCAGTCTTGAGCCGCAGCGGCGGAAACTGAGAATGCCAAGGCCGCCGCAGCGGCAACGATCGTACGACGGTCTATCATGACGTCTCCCATTTCAAGGTTATGAACTGTCGAGTTCCGGCTCTACGCTAGGCTCAAATTCAAAGAAGCAGCGATCAGGCCGCGGCAACCGTGCCGAGGGCAGGAACTGCCGCGCCGACCGATGCATTCCCGGGCGCAACATCCATGACTTCATTCGCCTCGAGATCGTACAGCTCGCGCGCGATATGATCGGTCAAGGCCGCCGGCGCGCCGTCGAACACGACCCGCCCCGCGGCCATCCCGATCAGGCGATCGCAATAGCTGCGGGCCAGATCGAGCGAATGCAGGTTGCAGAGCACCGTGATACCGAAGTGCTTGTTGATGCGCAGAAGCGCATCCATTACGATCTTGGTGTTGCGGGGATCGAGCGAGGCGATCGGCTCGTCGGCAAGGATAATGTCGGGCTGCTGAACCAACGCCCGCGCGATCGCCACGCGCTGCTGCTGACCGCCTGAGAGCTGGTCGGCGCGCTGGGCCGCGATGGCAGCCATGTCGAACTGCTCGAGCGCCGACATTGCGATGGCCTTGTCTTCTTCGGGCCAAAGCTGCAGCAGCGACCGCCATGTCGGCACCATCGACAGCCGTCCCATCAGGACGTTGGTGAGCACATCGAGCCGGCCGACCAGGTTGAATTGCTGGAAGATCATCGCCGAGCGCGCTCGCCACTGCCGCAGCTCCTTGCCGCGCAGCGCGGTGACGTCGGTGCCGTCGAACAGGATGCGCCCTCCGCTCGGCGTCACCAGCCGGTTGATGGACCGCAGCAGCGTCGACTTGCCGGCACCGGATCGCCCGATCACACCGACGAAGCCGCCGGGGGAAACTTGAAAGGAGGCGTCGTCCACGGCGGCTTTTGCGCCGAAACGACACGTCAGACCATCCACCACCAGCATGCAGGGCTCCAGATTGGCAGGAGCCAACCGCTAACCCCCATGCTTAACACTTGTGTGACAATGCTGTTGCGGCGCGGCGATCCTGCACGGTTCATCCCCTGTCATCCCGCTGTCATGACATCGTCATCAAGCCGCTCGAAGAGGAACGCCCGCCCTCACACTCCGGATGCAACATGGTTGCCAAAGCTCTTTCGGTTCAGCCGACCATCGATCCCTCGGCGAAGCTGCACGAGACCAGGCTCGGCGCCTATACCGAGGTCGGCGCGCGCACCATCCTGCACGAAGTGGCCATGGGCGATTACTCCTATGTCGTCAACGATTCGCAGATCACCTACACGACCATCGGGAAGTTCTGCTCAATCGCGGCGATGACCAGGATCAATCCGGGCAACCATCCGATGCAACGCGCGACCCAGGCGCATTTCACTTACCGCTCCAGCGCCTATTTCGAGGGCGAGAGCGACGATGCCGAATTCTTCGACTGGCGGCGCCAGCATCACATCCATATCGGCCACGACGTCTGGATCGGCCACGGCGCGATCGTGCTGCCGGGCCGCAACATCGGCACCGGCGCAGTGATTGCCGCCGGCGCCATCGTCACCAAGGACGTGCCGGCCTACACTATCGTCGCCGGCAATCCGGCCCGTATCGTGCGACGGCGGTTTTCGGAGGAGATCGCCGGGCGCCTTGCGAAGCTCGCCTGGTGGGACTGGGATCACGACAAATTGCGCCAGGCGCTGCCCGATTTCCGCAAGCTCGGGATTGAAGATTTTCTTGCGACATACGAAGCACAAGCGAGCTCTCTCACCAATCCTTCGGCCAGCAAACGAAGCGCGCTCGCGTGACAGACATAATTCTCGAAGGCGGACGGGCCCTGATCGGCACCGAGTTCGTCGAGACCTCGCTTCTCGTGTCGGGAGCGGAGATTGCGCAGCTCGATGGCTCTCGCGGCCGTGCGCGGCTGGCGATCGATGCCCGTGACCTGCTGGTGCTGCCGGGCATCGTCGACCTGCATGGCGATGCCTTCGAACGGCAGATGATGCCGCGCGCAGGCGTCGACTTTCCGATCGACGTTGCGCTCGCCGACAGCGACCGCCAGGCCATCAGCAACGGCATCACCACCGTGTTTCACGCCACGACCTGTTCGTGGGAGCCGGGCCTGCGCAGCGCCGACAATGCGCGTGGCCTGATGGAGGCGATCGAGCGGCAGCGTCCGCAATTCGCCGCCGACACCCGCTTCCACCTGCGCCACGAAACCTACAATCTCGACGCCGAGCCTGAAATCAGCCGGTGGCTTGCCGAGGGCCGCGTCGACCTGTTCGCCTTCAACGACCACATGGACGGCACCGTCGCCGACATGGCTAAGCCCCGCAAGCGCAATCGCATGGTGGAGCGGACCGGACTGTCGAGCGAGGCGTTCGACCGCCTGGTCGAGCGCGTGGTTTCGCGCGCCGACGAGGTGCCGGCTTCGGTATCGCGGCTGGCTGCAGTCGCCCGCGCCGCGGAGGTGCGGATGCTTTCGCATGACGATGCGACACCGGCGATGCGCCGGGAGTTTCGCGAGCTCGGCGCCGACATCGCGGAGTTTCCGATCAACGAAGAGACGGCGAAGGCCGCTGCAGAGGACGGCGATGCCATCGTTTACGGCGCTCCGAACGTCGTGCGCGGCGGCAGCCACACCGGCTGGACCAAGGCATCGGACATGATCGCCAAGGGCCTCTGCTCGGTGCTGGCGTCGGACTACTACTATCCCGCCCAGCTGCTCGCCGCGTTCCGGCTCGCCGCCGACGGCGTGTTGCCGCTGGCTCGGGCCTGGGACCTGGTCTCCGCCGGCCCGGCGCGCGCGACCGGCCTTGCCGATCGCGGCATGCTCGCGCAAGGACGCCGCGCCGACATCCTCCTCGTCGACGCCAGCGCGAAGCTGCGTCCGCGGCTGATCGCGGTGGTCTCGGGCGGCAGGCTGGTGCATCTCACCGATGCGGCACGGCTGCTCACGGCCGCAGCGTCGCCCCGCGAGGCTGTCGTCGCGGCATAAATTGGTTATGCTGAGCCGATGACAGGTTTCCCCCGCTACGCGATTTATTTCGCCTCAGGCAGCGGCAGTGCCCTCTCCCGCTTCGGCGCCGAGCTGCTCGGTTACGATGCCTATTCGGGCGAAGAGGTTTCGTTTCCGCAGGCGGCAATGGAAGTCGC
>NZ_JAEMSD010000617.1:0-2850 GCF_016462955.1 Bradyrhizobium sp.
CTGAAGAACCTCGAGACCTTCACCAACTCGCTCGCCCGCAATTCCGAGAAGATCGACGGCGTGATGGCCAAGGTCGACGGCGTCATGCTCAAGGCCGACAGCCTCATGCTCGGCCTCAATACGCTGGCCGGCGGCAAGGACGGCGGCGAGCTGTTCCAGGCGGTGAAGTCGATCCGCGAATTGGCCGACGACTTCGACAAGCGCTCGGGGGCGCTGATGGCCGACGGCCGACGTACCCTCGGCGACATCAGCCGCGCCGTGAACAATTTCGACCGCAATCCGACCCGCGTGCTGTTCGGCGCCAGCAACTCGTCGCAGCCCGCCCCGCCGCCCGAGCCGCCGAAGCCGGCGGCAGCGCCGAGGCGGTAGGGGCACGCGTTCGTCCACTTCGCACTTTGGTCGTCGTGGGTCTCGTGTCCCGGACGCGCAGCAATGCGTCAGCGTTGCTGCGCTGAGCCGGGACCCAGACGGCAACACGGGTACGAGCTGTGAGATGGGCTCCGGCTCTGCAGCGCACCGCTGACCGGACGATGCTCCGCATCGCCGGGATAGCGCTGCGCTGCGTCCGGGGCACGAGTGCGAATCATGCGCCCAAAACAAAAACGGAGGCCGTGAGGCCTCCGTTTCATTCGCTATCTGCTTTCGCGTCTCACCCCAGCCGTCCCGCCGCATGCGCGAGCAGCGTGTAGACCAGACCCGTCTCCGAGGTCAGGTGGCTGCGCAGCTCCTGCGGGCCGCGGCCGTCGCGGGCGACTTCGTCGAGCAGGCGTTCGAACTCGACGACGTAGCGGTCGACCGTGCCCTTGAAGTTGCGGTCGGCGCGGTACTTGCGGGCGACCTCGTCGAAGGCCTTCTGGCCGGCCGGCGTGTAGAGGCGCTTGGTGAAGGCCTTGTTCTCGCCGCGCTGGTAGCGGTCCCACATCTCGGCGGCGAGGTTGCGGTCCATCAACCGGCCGATGTCGAGCGACAGCGATTCCAGAGGATTGCCGCTGGCTTGCGGGGCCTGCGGCTGCGGCGCGGGCGCCGCGGGGCGGCGCGGGGCCTCACGTCCGGACGGAGCGCCCTGGTTGGCGTCCGTGCGGCTCAGCAGGTCCGACAGCCAGCCGTCGCGGCCCTGGTCGTTGCCGCCAGGCGCAACCGGCGGCGCTTCGGTACGACGCGAGGGTGCGGGCATGCCGAGGTCCGGCGGCGGCAGCGTGGACGCGCTGCCGGTGTCGCGCATGCGCGTCTCGGCGACACGAGCGCCTGCAATCGCCATCACCGGCTCTTCCTGGCGGTGCACGCTCGCGCGGCCCGCCGTGGTGACGTCGAGCCCGCGGCCGTGCTGGGCCACGATGCGGTTGAGCTCGGCGAGCGCCTCGATCTGGTCGACGATCACCTTGCGCATCTGCGCGGTGCTTTCGGCGGCCTCCTGCGGCATCTCGAGCACGCCGCGGCGCAGTTCGTTGCGGGTGGCCTCGAGCTCGTTGTGCATCTCGAGAGCCATCTGCTTCATGCTGGCGACGAGGTTAGTGAACTTCTCGGTCGACTGCTTGAACATCGCATCCGCCTCGTCCGTGGTCTGGCGGTAGATGTCGTGCATGGCCTCGATGGTTTGCCGGTGCTCCTCCTCGGACGCCACGCGCACCGCCTCGAACTGACGGGTGATCGCGGCAGAGCCTGCGCCGGCGGTCTCGGCGACGACGCGGGCGATGTCGCGGGCGCGCTCCTCGGCGGCGGCCAGCGATTCATCGAGCAGGCCGGTGAAGCGCGACAGCCGCTGGTCGAGATCGGCGGTGCGCAGGTCGATGGTGGTGACCAGCGATTCCAGCGCCTGCTTGCGTTCGGCGAGCGAGGCGGTGGTGTTCTTGTTGCTCTGCTCGACCACCTGCGCGGCCTCGACCAGCGCCTGGCCGTGCTTGTCAAACTGCGTCGACAGCTCGCCGAGGTCCTGCAGCGCCTTCGTGGTCTTGCTGTTGAAGACGTTGAGCTGCTCTTCGAGGTTCTGGGTCGCAGCGCCGTTGCGCGAGGTGACGTCGTTCATCGCCGACACGAAGTCGGCGACGCGCGTCACCAGCGCCCGTTCCAGCGAGTTGAGGTTGTCGTGCGCACCGGTCAGCACCTCCTGGAGCAGGATGTTGCCTTCGCGCAGGCGCTCGAACAGCGCCACCGTGTCCGTGCGCAGGATCTTGCTGGTCTCCTGCATCTCGGTGACGGCCGCGATCGAAACCTGGCGCGACTGGTCGATCGCGGAACGCGAGGCCTGCTCGAGGTCCTTGAGCGACTTGCTGACCGCGCCGGTGGCGATCTCGCTCGCGACGTTGATGGTGCGGGCGACTTCCGAGCCGTTGCCCATCATGGTCTGCGAGAAGGCCTGGCCGCGCGTCTCGATCGACTTCAGCGCATCGGATGTGACGCGGTCGATGTCGAGCGTGAGCTGGCTGGCCTTCGAGCCGATCGCGTCCACCAGCGCACCGCGTTTGGTGTCGATCATGCTCGACAGGCGGTCGGCCTGCTGCTGCACATAGGTGACGATCTCGTCGGTCTTGCCGGTCATAGCCTGGCCGAAGCTGGAGGTGGCGGCGAGCACCGAACGCTCGACGTCGGCCGAGCTCGACTTGACGCGCGAGCTCGCCTCGTTGGAGGCGGAGATCAGCGCGTTCTGGGCGTTGAGCGCGCTGGTCTGGATGTCGCTGGTCGCGTTGGCCGTGGCCGTGCTCAGCGTGCGCTCGATCTCGGTCGAGATCGTGCGGATCTGGTTTGCGGCGTCGGCCGAGGTCGAGGTCAGCGAGATCTGCGCCTCGCGCGCGCTGCTGAGGATGGTCGAAGCGGTGTCGGCGCCGACCGAGGTCAGCGTGCGCGAGACGACCC
>NZ_JAEMSD010000617.1:2860-3498 GCF_016462955.1 Bradyrhizobium sp.
ATGTCGGTGGTCAGCGACTTGATCTGACTCGCCGCGTCGGTCGAAGCGGAGATCAGCGAGCCTTGGGCCTCGCGAACGCCGCTGGTGAGCGCCTCGATTGTGGCGCCGCCGGCGGTCGCAAGCGCGCGCTGCATCTCGGCCGCGAGCGAACGGACCTGGCTGGTTTGTTCCGCGGAGACAGCAAGGAGGGTGCTCTGGGCGTCGCGGGCGCTGGTAGTGATGGTCTCGGCGGTCGACTGGCCGACCTGCGAGAGCGAACGGTGCACCTCGGCGGCGAGCGACTTGACCTGGCTCGCCGCATCCGACGACGCCGTGACCAGCGTGTTCTGGGCCTCGCGGGCGCCGCTCATGATGGTCTCGGCGGTCGAAGTCCCCGCCATCGTCAGCGAGCGCTGCACGTCCGAGGACAGCGCCTTGATCTGGTTGGCGGTCTCGGTCGAGGCCGCGATCAGCGCGCTCTGCGCATCGCGGGCGCCGGCGGTGATCGATTCGGCGGTGGCGGTGCCGGCCATCGACAGCGAGCGCTGCACGTCGGCAGTGAGGCTCTTGACCTGGCTCGCCGCATCCGAGGACGCCGTGACCAGCGTGGTCCGCACCTCGCGGGCGCCGGCCAGGATCGAGGCCGCAGTGGCGGAGCC
>NZ_JAEMSD010000166.1:0-10540 GCF_016462955.1 Bradyrhizobium sp.
GAAGTACGCACGTTGATCCAACAAGTTAGGATGCTTTCGGCCGAAGCCGGCTTCTATGCGATGTGCGCACCGGCGGAAATCGGGGGAGGTGGGCTGGGGCACCTTGTCTACTACGTGGCCTGGGAGGCGATATATCGCCGGCTCGGGGGGCAGGGCGTCATTATTCCCTGGGTCATTGCACACTGGGCTTTCGGGCCCAGCCGACTGCTCACCCAGGTCACAGAGGTAGCCCGCGAGAGATGCTTGGCGGGCATGATGGCCGGGAAGACATCGATGTGCTTTGGTCTTTCCGAGCCGGGGGCCGGCTCAGACGCCAGCATGATCAAGACGCGGGCTGACAAGACCGGAACAGGCTGGAAAATCTCTGGCCGCAAGCTCTGGACAACCAACGCTCCCACTGCGGAATGGTGCATTGTTTTCGCCGTCACCGACGTCGAGAAAGCTGTGCGAAAGGCTGGAGGCATCAGCGCATTTCTCGTTCCAACCGATGCACGAGGATTTCATGTTGAGAGCGTCGTGCGCTTGTTTGGTCACGTTGGCGGGCACGAGGGCGCTCTTGTGCTTGAGGAGGTAGAGGTACACCCTTGGCAATTGGTCGGCGAGCTCGACCAGGGATTCAAGATCGCACTATATGGAGTCTCGCTGGGTCGGGTCTACAACGCCGCCCGAGCTGTCGGACAGGGAAGATGGGCGCTGGAAATGGCCATCGACTATTCGAAGCAACGTGAGGCCTTCGGTTCAAAGATCGCGGAGTATCAAGCCGTCTCGTTTCCGATAGCCGAAGCAGCTACGGAATTGCACGCTGCGCACCTGATGGGATTGAATGCAGCGATGCTCCTCGACCGCGGCGATAAAGCGCCGAAGGAGCTTTCGATGGCAAAGGCCTATTCGGTACAAGCCGGATTTCGCGCCGTGGATCGTGCAATTCAGACACACGGCGGCATGGGATTGACGAACGAAATCGGTCTTGTTCACGCCTGGCAAGACCTGAGAATCGTCAACATTGCCGACGGCACGAATGAAATCCCGACGCGAATGATTGCCCAGCGATTACTGTCAGGTGACGTCGATCTCTAAGCCCGGGCGGAAGTTGACGATGTGTCTGCCGTCGCTTCCCGCGGCCAAACGGTCAGGTGAACCGAAGTTGCACCTCCATGGCGATGGTCCCGCCCGACGTCATTGCCCACAGCTCGGCGCCGGCGCCGCCGTTGACCGGACGTCCGGCGACGTTGAACGGCGCAGTATCGAACAAGGGTGCGCGTGCGCGTTGCGTAAACGAGGCGATAGTCCTGCTCGCATTGTTGTCCCGGACGAGATCAATGAGACATTGCTGCGAATAAGGGCCGTGCACCACCAGCCCGGGGTAGCCCTCCACGGTCATCGCGTAAGTCCGATCGTAGTGAATACGATGCGGATTGAAGGTCACAGCAGAATAGCGGAAGAGCGATACCGGATCCGTTGTGATCTGCCGCGTCCAAGGTAGATCGGCGGGCGGCGTGTCTCGTTTCGGTATCCCGCTTTTCTCACCCGGCTTTACGGCGTCGCGAAACACGGTGAAACTCTCCTCCACGATCGCGAGGCCGCATGGCGAGAATATGCGTCGCGTTTGTGTGGCAAAGATGAGTGGGCCGTACTGCCGGAACGCAACGTCATGTCCGTCAGCTCCGTCTCACGTTTGAGGGCGTCTCCCACGAGGAGCGGATGATGAAACGTCAGACTTGTCCCCGCGTACATGCGTCGCGGAAACGGCACATCGGGAATGACGCCTCCCGAAGTTGGCAGGCCATCCTCGCCCAGCGTCGCCCTGCGCGCGAATGAATTGAAATAGGCGAGGTGCCATCCGGGCGGAATCGCTTCACCCTTGGTAGGTACCGCATCGTCTCGATCGAATGCCGCGACTAGACCGAAGAGGGGCGCTCGCGTAGCTTCGTCTTCTTCCACGATCTTGGTGCCTATGTGTTTGCGCAAGCCGTCAATGTCGATTTCGGCAGCCATCATCGTTATCCCGAGCTGGGTACGGACATGTCGGTCGCGGGGGCTGCCAGAACGAATCCAGGCAGAGTGAGGCCAGGTTTCGCTTTCTCAAAGACGAGGCGGACGGACATGCCGATATCGAGCCGTGTGTCCGCAGGGGCATGTAGCCGCGCCAGCATGCGTACACCTTCCTCCAGATCGACCGTCACCAGCGTGTAGGGCAGATCGGACCTGTAACCGTCGTGAAACGGATGATGCGTGATCGTCCAGCTGTGAATTGTACCTTGCCCCGATGCTTCGACCCACCGGGTTTCGAAAGAATGGCACGCATCGCATACCGGCCGAAGCGGCCTCCGCGCTGAAGGAGCGCGGGTTTGACAATGTCATGGGCGTCCAGGCCGACGTTCGAAACTACGAACAGGTTTCCGAGGCGGTGCGCGCGGTGGTCCATCGGTTCGGATCGCTGGACATTCTGGTGAACAATGCGGCGGGAAATTTTTTCTGCCCAACGGCCGCGATGTCTTCGAACGCATGGAAGACGGTCGTTGATATCGATCTCAATGGCACGTTCCACGGTTGCCGCGCCGCCTATGAACATCTCGATGCGTCGAGTGGCGGCGGCTGCATCATCAACAACATTACCATGCAGGCGCTGTCGGGATAGCCGGGCGCGGCGCATGCCGCCGCTGCCAAGGCCGGCATCCTGTCGCTGACGCGAACGCTGTTCGGACGCACGGCACACGGCCTGCGCGAGGGCATCCACATTCGCGAGAGCCGCGTTGCGATAGCCGGACAGCAGCCTGCCGCCGCGCAGCGACTGGATCATCTCCAGCGCTTCGGCTTCGATCTGCAAGACCACGTCGCCGAGCTGGATATCAACCCCGTGAAACTGTCGGCCGTCAGCGCAACCGCTGTCGATGCGCTGATCGTGCTGCGCGAGAAAGAGGATAAGCAATGAACAAGTCAGCTTCAGGCAGGGTCGCGATCGTCGGTGTCGGCGAATCCGACATCGGCAAGGTCCCCAACATGACCGGTCTCGGATTGAACGCGCAGGCCGCCAAGCGCGCGCTCGACGATGCCGGTCTCAAGGTGTCGGACATCGACGGGGTTCTGACCGCGTACTCCTTCACCGAACCGTACTTCATGCTCGGATCGGTGTTGTGTGAATATCTTGGCCTCAAGCCGCGGTACAATGCGTCGGTCATCGTCGGCGGCGGATCACCCGCTGTGATGCTGAAGCACGCTACGGAAGCGATCCTGGCCGGCAGCGCGGACACCATCCTGGTCTGCGCCGGGGAGAACAGGGCGACGGGTCAATCGCGTGATTCCGCCGTGTCGGCGTTGCTGGCGGTGGGCCATCCGTACTTCGAGCAGCCCTATGGCGGATCGATCCCCGGCTTCTACGCCATGATCGCGCAACGGCATATGCATGTGTATGGCACGACCCGCGAGCACCTCGCGCATATCGCTGTGAATACCCGTCGGCACGCGCTGCTGCATCCCAATGCGCATATGAAGACGCCGATCACCTTGCAGGATGTGCTGTCGGCGAAGCCGATCGCCGATCCGTTTGGGATGCTGGATTGCTGCCTGATCTCGGATGCAGGCGGCGCGTTCATCGTGACGTCGGCCGAGCGCGCCAAGGATCTCAAATCCAAGCCGGCCTATCTGCTGGGCATCGGAGAACATCACACGCACGAACACATCATGTGCGCGCCAAGCCTGACGGAATTGGCGCAAAGGAATCCGGCAAGCGCGCCTACGAGATGGCTGGCGTCAAGCCGTCCGACATCGACGTCGCGCAACTCTACGACTGCTTCTCCATCGTCCCGCTGATCGAGCTGGAAGAGCGCGGGTTCTGCGAGCCGGGCGAGGGCGGCGCTTCTTTGCCGACGGCCGAGCCTCGATCGGCGGAAAGCTGCCGATCAACACCCATGGCGGAATGCTGTCGCACGCTCATGCAGGCGCTGCGGGCGGCTTGTTCGGCATCGTGGAAGGCGTCCGGCAACTTCGTGGCGGGCTTGGCCCGCGCCAGGTCGAGGGTGCCGAACTCGCTCTGGTCCACAACGAGGGTGGCATTCTGTCATCCCACTGCACACTCATTCTTGGCAACCAACCCAACTGACGAGAGAAGACAATGAGCAATCAAAAACCGCGCGGCCGCTATTTCGACGATTTCGAAGTGGGCCAAGAGTTCGAAAGCCCGGCGCGTACCGTCACGCAGGCCGACATCATCAATTTTGCCTGTCTGTCCGGCGATTTCAACGAGGTCCACACCAATTTCGAATACTGCAAGACGACGCAGTTCGGCGAGTCGATCGCGCACGGTCCGCTGGTCTACGCGATCATGGGCGGCTTGCAATACGCGAGTGGTATCAACGACGGCACGCTGCTGGCGTTGTTGCAAATCGACAAGTGGCGTTTGCTCGACGCCGTCAAGCACGGCGACACCATTCGCTTGCGCTCCAAGGTCGTCGATAAAAAGGAAAGCAGCAAGCCGGATCGTGGCGTCGTCACTTTCAAACGTGAGTGCGTGCGTCACGATGGCAAGGTGGTTCAGGAGATGCAGGCCACGCTGCTCTATCGCCGTAGGCCGGCGTAGGCGTCCATCATCGATAAGGCGTTCCATGCGTCTGTAAACGCAACTCAGGGATTTGTTGATGACCTCTTTTCAGAACAACGCTGAGTTCGATCTCAGCGAGGATCAGGTGCGGATGCGTGACAGCGTGTTGCACCTGCTTCGCGAGACCTTACCCGCGACTAAAGTAGCCGAGTTGGATGATGCGAGCGAATTTCCGTTCGATGCCTATGCGGCGCTCGCCAAAGCCGGCTGGCTCGGATTGCCGCATGACGAGGCTTATGGCGGCGCCAATGGCAGCTACATGGATCTGGCTGTTCTGATCGAAGCGATTGCCTAACACAACGCCCAGATGGCCTCCGCCTATCTAACCACGGTTGTCTATGGCGGAATGCAGCTCAGGTTCGGCGCCAGTGAGAGCCTGAAGGCCGCGTTGCTGCCGAAATTGATTTCAGGAGATTTGCGGCTCGCCTTCTGTTTGACGGAACCGGACACCGGCTCCGATGCAAGCGCCATTCGAACGCGTGCCGTTGCCGACGGTGATGACTATGTGATCGATGGTCAGAAGGTTTACATCACGTGCGCACACGTCGCGGACCACCTCGTGGTCGCAACCAAGACCGCGCCCGACCAACGGCACCGTGGCATCACGAGTTTTCTCGTCGATGCCAAGGCAAAAGGGGTGACCATTCGCCCGCTGCGTGGCCTCGGCCGAAAGATGATCCATACCAATGAGGTGTTCTTCGATCAGGTGACAGTGCCGGCGGCGCGCATTCTCGGCGGATTGAATAACGGCTGGCAGAACATCATGCGCGGCCTCAACGTCGAGCGGCTCTGCCTCTCGGCGGCGGCCAGCGGTAACTCGCACCGTATTATCGACACGGCGCTGGAATTTGCGCGGCAGCGCGTCCAGTTCGGCAAGCCGATCACCGAATATCAGGCGATCAGTCACAAGCTCGCCGACATGCGTATCGGCGCCGAGATTTCTCGTGTGATGACGTATCGGCTGGCGTCGCTGATGGACAAGGGCATCGCTCCCGGTACGGCCGCGGCAATCACCAAGATCTATGCGACCGAGGGCAATTCACGCTGTGCCGATATGGGTATTCAGGTGATGGGCGGCGCTGGCCTGATGATGAGTTCGGAGATGCAGATGTATTTCCGCGATTCGCGAATCGGCATCATCGGCGGCGGCACCAGCGAAATTCTTCGCAACGTTATTGCCAAATCAATGATCTGAAAGGGGGAGGAGGGTCATGGGAACTGTATCGCGTCGTTCGTTTGTGATCGGAGCCGGAGCTGTTGGGCTGGGCCTCGGAAAGGCACGCGAGTACTTGTTGTTGTCGAAGCGCACCAGGCAGGTCTTCGAGACCGATGCCGTTACCGCATGGAAGCCGTCGAAGCGGCCGGCATAGGGAACGAGTTTGGGGCGTTCGGCTTCGAACACTTCCCAGATCGTCTGATCGACCAGCTCCGGATGGCGATGAGCCTTGGCGTAAGCGATGCACTTGTCGAGCAGCCAGGCGTTTAACTCGTCGAGGTTTTTGAACCGCAGCCGGGGCGTGAAGAAGCGTTCCCTGACCAGCCCGACCTGGTTCTCGACCTGCCCCTTCTCCCAGCCCGACGCTGGCGTGCAGGCGACCGGATCGACCAGATAGTGGCTGCACATCTGCAGGAAGCGGCGATTCTAGAGACGCCCTTTACCGACGAAGATCGTCTCCACGGCGGTCTTCATGTTGTCATAGATGCCGCGGGTGCAGGTGCCTTTGAACAGGGCGAACGCCCGGTCGTGGGCGTCGAACACCATCTCCTGCGTCTCGCGCGGATAGGCCCGCACGAACAGCATGCGGCTGTGACAGAGCCGGACATGAGCAGCCTTCACCATCACCGTGGTGCCGCTCAGCAGGACGACCTCGTGGCTCCAGTCGAACTGGTAGGCTTCGCCTGGGGCAAAGCTTAGCGGGAGATAAGCGGCCGCCGTCGATTGCCCGCGTTCTTTGCTCCACCGCCTGGCGTAACGCCGCACCGCATCGTAACCGCCGTCGTAGCCGCGGCCGCGCAGCTCTTCGAAGATCCGGATCAACGTCAGCTGTTCACGAGCCGATTTAGCCGCGTTCGCCGCGAGCAATCCGTCAAGCCCATCGTCCGAGCTTTGGCCGCGGCTGCACCTGCCGCTCGTACTCGAAGGAGGTCTCTCCCGACCTCAGAACCTTCGGGACCGTGTTCCGTGACACCTTCAGGTCACGGGCGATCTCCTTGATCGTCTTGCCCTTGATGAAGTGCTCGCGCCGAATCCGCGCAATCGTCTCCACGACCAGCATCCTCCACCACCTGCTTTGTTACGAAGCAGGCAGCGCAACAGACCAACCTGTAGGGGGTCAATTTTTGGGCTCTGACTCACTTTTGATGCAGTTTGAGGGACGACTGGCGCTTTGATAGGAGGAGAATCGCGCCATGCAGCAGGCACTCCACCGCTCCAGTTTGGTGCCGCGTGGATTTGTTGTAGAGAGTGCTTACTACGAGGGTGATAAGGCCATTGTTGTGGTTGGGGCGTCCGGAAGCGTCGGCCTGTGTCCATCTTGCGGAACGGTTTCCCGACGTGTCCATAGCCGCTATCGACGCCGCGTGACCGATCTGCCGCTCTCGGGGCGGATCGTCCAGCTCTTGGTAATCGCCCGCCGCTTTCGCTGTGACGCGGTTCTATGCGGGCGCCAAATCTTCACCGAACGCTTCGCTGAAGGCGTACTGGCGCCATCGGCGCGACGTACGGCAAGGCTGGACTCCATCGTCCATCACCTCGGCCTGGCGCTTGGCGGTCGACCGGCAGCAGGCTTTGCAAAGCGGCTGATGCTGCCGGTGAGCAAAGATACGCTTCTTCGGGTAGTTCGGCGCCGTAGCCGTCCTCCAACTGACCCGCTCAAGGTTATCGGCATTGATGATTGGGCCTGGCGGCGCAATCACCGATACGCCAGCATCATCTGCAACCTGGAAAGGCGCCGGGTGGTCACCCTGCTGCCGGATCGTGAACCGGCAACTGCCCAAGCGTGGCTCTCTGCTCATCCCACGATCGCAATCGTCGCCCGTGATCGTGGCGGCGGATATGGCGAAGCGGCAGCCAAGGCTCTACCGCATGCAGTACAGGTCGCCGATCGTTGGCATCTGATGGAGAACGCCAGTCGGGCTTTCCTCGACGCCGTACGCAAATCGATGCGCCAGATACGCACCGTCATCGGCGCCACCACAATCAACCCCAAGCTGCTCACGGCCGCCGAACGCCTTCAGTATGAGGGCTATCTGCGCCGCGAGGAGACTAACGCGGCCATCTTAGCATTGTCGAAGAACGGCATACCTATCAAGCAGATTGTGCGTCAGACCGGCCACAGCAGGAAGCTGGTACGACAGGTGGTCCGCGGCGAACGTCACGACGTCTTCCGAACCCGGCAAAGTTCGTTGGATCTGCACTTGCCTTGGCTGGACGAGCAGTGGGCGTCCGGCTGCCGCAATGGAGCTGAACTGTGGCGCCGCTTAACAGGGCGTGGCTTCCGAGGCTCGCTCCGCGTCATCAGCGAGTGGGCCACCCGCAGACGACGAGCGGAGAGGGCCGACACACAAAACTTGCAGAGGATCCCGTCGGCCAGGACGATCGCGCGCCTCATGACAATCGGGCGGGACTCCCTCACGAAAGCGGAGACCGTCACGGTCGTGGCGATCGAAGCGGGCGTGCCAACCTTGGTCGAGGCACGCGAGATCATTGCCGAATTCCACATGATGATCCGCCGCAAGATCGAGGTGGGTCTCATGACGTGGATCGAGCGCGCCCGCGCTAGTCTCGTCGCCTCGTTCGCCAGCGGCGTCGCCAGGGACGAAGCGGCAGTCCGAGCAGCAATCACTTTGCCCTGGTCTAACGGCCAGACTGAAGGTCAGATCACGCGCCTCAAGCTCGTCAAACGCCAGATGTACGGCCGCGGCAAGATCGATCTGCTTCAAGCGAGACTAATCGGCGCAGAATAATCGGAGCTGCACCAAAATTGCGTCAGAGCGCATTGCCTCATCCAGAATGTTACTGGACAACTTCTCGCCGATGATTGGGTCGGTGCCATCGAATTGGTTCGGTGGCGTCTATGGCGGGAAAGATCAGCATGGGCGCGCGGCGCGAGGTGGTATCGGCGGTAACGGAGCGCTACCGGTCGGCCAAACGAGCGGAGAAGGGGCGGATTCTCGACGAGCTGTGCGCGACGACGGGCTGGCATCGCAAGCATGCGGTGCGCGCGCTCCGGCGACGCGAGACGGTTGGACCGGGCGAGGTCGAGGCAAAAAGAAAGCGAAGACGCAGATATGGCGCGACGATCAAGGACGCGCTGACGGCGCTGTGGGAGGCGTCGGATCGGGTGTGCGGCAAGCGGCTCAAGGTGATGATCCCGACCTTGCTACCTGCCCTTGAGCAACATGGCCGATTGCAGCTTAGCCAGTCGGACCGTGATCGTGTCCTGGCTATCAGCGCCGCCACCATCGATCGCCTGCTCGTCGATGTGAAGATCGCGGCGAGCGGCGGCAGGCGGCGCCGTGCCGGATTCTATTCGGCAATCCGGCGCGAGGTCCCCATCCGCACGTTCAATGACTGGAACAGCCCGGTGCCCGGCTTCTGCGAGGTCGACATGGTCGCCCATGGCGGCACGTCGGTGGCTGGCTCGTTCATCCAGACCTTGACCATGGTCGATGTTGCCACCGGCTGGACGGAGTGCCTGCCATTGCTGACGCGGGAAGGTTCGCTGGTCGTCGAGGCGATCAACCGCGCACAGAGCCTGTTCCCCTGGCTGTTGCGCGGCGTGGACTTCGACAACGACAGCGCCTTCATGAACGATGTCGTCGTGCCATGGTGTCGCGAACAGAAACTCGAAGTCACACGCTCGCGCGCGTACAAGAAGAACGATCAAGCGTTCGTCGAGCAGAAGAATGGTGCTGTCGTCCGCCGCCTCATGGGCTATGGCCGCTTCGATGGCGTCGAGACGGCGCGTATGATGGGCCGCCTCTACGCGGCGGCACGGCTCTACGTCAACTTCTTCCAGCCGTCGTTCAAGCTGAAGGAGAAGCGTCGCGAAGGGGCTAAAGTGATCAAGCGCTATCATCTCCCATCGACGCCCTATGAGCGTGCCTTGGCGCATCCCAAGGTGACCGCGGCCGTGAAGAAACGGCTGCGCGATCAGTATCGCTCGCTCGATCCGGTCGCGCTGTTGGCGGAGATTCGCGCAACCCAAGAGGAACTAGGCAATCGCGTCGATCGTCGTGCCGGACAGGCGCGCGGCCTGCAACCCGCTCACACTAGCACCCTGCCAGCGACCGCGGCGTCGTTCGCGAAGACGCTCGGCAAGACCGCGACGGTCGGCGAGCCGCGTGCCACGCACCGGCGAACTCGTCGGCCCTATAAGACCAGAGTTCGCATGCCGTCCAAGCTCGATCCGCATATTGCTGCGATTGAAGCCTGGCTCGCAGAGCAGCCGCAGCTGACGGCGCTCGCAATTGTCGGTCGGCTGCGCGAGAAATATCCCGAGGAGTTCGGAAAGAGACAGCATTCGATTGTGCAACGTCTGCTGAGGGCGCTCAGACGGAGGGCTGCCGAACGGTTGGTCGCCCAGGGCCCGCTCGACGACGCCACGACCGCTGCCCCATTGCCCGGGGTTGTGGACGGCTCGGGCTATGAAGGGCCCGACCCGCCCACAGCCCCTCTCGTCGAGCAAGCCGGAAAGCCCATTTGGCGCGGTCAATCAATCGACATCGGATCGCCATCGGCAATGGCACCATCAGGGTAACATTCGTAGATGCGGCAATACGGGGGGTCAATATTGCAGACGATGTCGTAATTGCGGTCGGCGCCCGCGGCTCAAAAGGTCCGCTATCTTCAAGCCTTCCCGCAATCTCACGAATCGGAGGGGGCCATGAAGCAATATGTTGGGCTGGATGTCTCGCAAAAAGAAACATCAGTATGTGTAG
>NZ_JAEMSD010000166.1:10550-12979 GCF_016462955.1 Bradyrhizobium sp.
ATGTGTAGTCGACGAAGTGGGTCAGATCTTGTTCGAAGGAAAGGCAAAGTCCGACCCCGGGGCGCTCGCGGCATTGCTTCGCAAGCGGGCGCCACAAGCGGAGCGCATCGGATTTGAGACCGGGGCGATGGCGAGCTGGCTATGGCATGAACTTCGTAGGGTCGATCTCCCAGTGGTTTGCATCGACGCGCGGCATGCCCACGCGGCTTTGTCCGTACGCATGAACAAGAGCGATCAGAATGATGCTCGAGGTCTGGCCGAACTGGTGCGGGTTGGTTGGTATCGAGAAGTCAAGGTCAAGAGCAAGGAAAGTCAGAAGATCCGCGCGATACTCGTCGCGAGATCCCGGCTTGTGTCCATGCGCCGAGACATCGAGAACCAGGTCCGGAGCTTGATCAAAGAATACGGCTTGCTGTTCCCGCGCGCAATCGGCCAGCAGTTCCGCAACCTGGTCAGCGAGCTATTGGGCGATAATCATCCACTCCTTAGCGTGATCTCGCCGCTCCTGTTGATCCATGAGCATATCTGTCATCAGCAGAACAAGTTCGACGACGAAGTTCGCCAGTTGGCGAAGGCGGACGAGACGACGCGCCGCCTAATGACCGTTCCCGGTGTCGGCGTGGTGACCGCCTTGACTTTCCGCCATACAATCGATGACCCATTGCGCTTCCGATCGGCGTTGACAGTCGGTGCCTACCTCGGCCTTACACCTCGGCGCAACCAATCTGGCGAAACTGACATCAACGGCAAGATATCTCGATGGGGCGACCGGCTTCTCCGAACCTACTTGTTTGAGGCCGCCACCGTACTTCTCTATCGGACAAAGAAGTGGTCTTCCCTTAAGGCCTGGGGCATGAAGCTCGCCAAGCGGATCGGCATGAGGAAGGCAAAGGTCGCCGTCGCCCGAAAGATCGCAGTCATCCTTCACTGCATCTGGGTCGATGGCACATCCTTCGACTGGGGGCAGCCGCAGCCAGTCTGATATTTGCTCGCAAGTTCCTGGTCCGGTCTGCCGGACTGGCGATGTCCCGCTGGGACGGTGTTGAGGCGACCTCGTTCATTCGGCTGGTGGCGGCTCGACCGTACTCCGCTGCAAACGTTGAGGCGTCCGACCCGGACATCATCATGAGGCGCTGCGCGACCTCGGAAAGGACCGTGACCCCAGTGAAGACATAACCAGCCAGGGCGATCCAATGCTTGGCCGGCAAAGTACGCATCAGCCGCGCTCGCGCCGTCTCCGCAACCCTGACCAGCTCCGACAGCGCGAGCGCTACCGTCGTGCCGTCGGAAAGTTCAAAAGGTGATTGACAACAATCCGCAATTAAAGGGCCGAATGACATGCCTCGCAAGGGACTTCTGGTCGATGCCGCCTGGATGGAACGACATGGATATTCCACCAGCCTGCGCAGCCAATACGTATCGGCCGGCTGGCTGGTTCAGCCGGCGCGGGGAACCTTCAAGCGTCCGCTCGGCGAACTCTCCTGGCAGGGCGTCGTCGTGTCACTCCAGCGGCTGCTCGGCTCCGACCTCGTCGTCGGCGGACGTACCGCCATCGAAGCGCAAGGCTTCAGTCACTACCTGAGCCAAACCGGTCCTTCGACCGTACATCTATACGGAACGCTGCCTGCTCCCGGCTGGCTCGGCAAACTTCCGCTCAAACAGAAATTCCGTGTTCACCGCACGCAAAGTCTATTCAAAACGCACGGGAGCACGCCCGGATCAAAGTCGGGGACGACACGGGAAATACCGGGACCATCCGACTGGCCTCTCATGGTATCGACTCCCGAACGTGCGTTCCTCGAACTGCTCGACGAATTGCCCCGCCACGAAAGCTTCCACCAAGTCGATGCATTGGCGGAAGGATTGAGGAGCCTAAGTCCCCGGCGGCTGCAAACGCTTCTGAACGACTGCAAAAGCATCAAGGTCAAACGACTGTTCTTCTGGTTCGCAGAGCGACATCAACACGCCTGGCTCAAACAGATCGACACGTCGAAAGTCAATCTCGGCACGGGAAAGCGCATGCTCGTCAAGGGCGGCAAACTCGACACCAAATACCTCATAACCATCCCAGACGACCTCAATGCCCCTATCTGAAAAATATCGGCATCAAGTCGCCTTGTTGATCGAGACGATCCCGTTCGTCGCGGCGGAGCCCGATTTTGCGCTCAAGGGCGGCACTGCCATCAATCTCTTCCACCGCGATATGCCACGCTTATCAGTCGATATCGACCTGACCTATCTGCCGGTGGCTCCGCGCCCCGAATCTCTTGCTGCGATCGATGCGGCGATGAAGCGCATGGCAGCGGCCATCAGGAAAGGATTGCCGGGCTCACGGGTGACGGAAGTCGTCAACGCCCGTGAAAAGATCGTCACCAAGCTTACCGTCCAGAAAGGTGATGCGCAGATCAAGATTGAGGTCACGCCGGTGA
>NZ_JAEMSD010000618.1:0-375 GCF_016462955.1 Bradyrhizobium sp.
TGCTGGTGGTACGCAGCATCTCCGGCGGCCGTGTCAACCTCGTCGGCCTGCGCCTGCCCGAGGAGGACGAGACCCCGCCACAGCTGACGCGCACGCAGGCGCTGCGCAGGAAGCTCGCGGACGTGTGGGCGTCGGTGGCGGGGGTCTAGCGACCCGCTCGCGTCCGGGGCACGAAATCCGCCGCAGCCATGCGCTCTACGCCAGCAGCTTCACACCGCCAAAACTCGTCACCCGGCCCTGCTTCAGCATCACGATCTGGGTGGCGAGCTGGCGCAGCTCGGCAACGTCGTGGCTGACATAGACCATCGGAACGCTGGCCTCGTCGCGCAGCCGCACCAGATAGGGCAGGATCTCGAGCTTGCGTCCCTCGTCGAG
>NZ_JAEMSD010000618.1:385-3494 GCF_016462955.1 Bradyrhizobium sp.
GCGACCGTGCGCAGCGAGATGCGTGTGCGCCGTGCGACGGCGAGCGCGCCGATGTCGAGCAGGTCCACGACCCGCTTGTGTTGCGCGGGATCCGGCGCAAGGCCGTTCATCCGCCGTCCATAGTCGAGATTCTGCGCGACGCTGAAATGCGGAAACAGCCGCGCGTCCTGGAACACATAGCCGATGCGGCGGCGATAGGTCGGCACATGAATGCCGGCGGCGGTGTCGTCGACGGTTTCGCCGTCGATCACGATGGTGCCGCGGTCGGGCCGCAGCAGCCCTGCGATCATGTTGACCAGGGACGTCTTGCCGGCGCCCGAGGCGCCGAACAGGCCGATGGCACGGCCTTCGCTGGCGAAGGATGCCTGCAGGGAGAATTCGCCGAGCTGCTTTTCGATGTCGACGCGCAGCATGGTCAGTTTCCGTGCAGCCGCGCGGTGGCGCGGCGGGCGAACCACTCGGCGGCAATCAACGCGCCCAGCGCCAGCACGATCGAGACGATCACCAGCCGTCCCGCAGCGGCGTCGCCGTCCGGCGTCTGGATCAGCGAATAGATCGCCGAGGATATCGTCTGGGTCTCGCCGGGAATGTTGGAGACGAAGGTGATGGTGGCGCCGAACTCGCCGATGGCCTTGGCAAAGCCCAGCACCATGCCGGCGAGCACGCCGGGCAGCGCCAGCGGGAGTGTCACCGTGAAGAATACTTTCCACGGCGCGGCGCCCAGCGTCTCGGCCGCCTGCTCGAGCCTGCGGTCGATCGCCTCGATCGACAGCCGCATCGGGCGCACCAGCAGCGGAAACGCCATCACGCCGCAGGCGAGCGCAGCACCGGTCCAGCGGAACGAGAAGACGATGCCGAGATGATCGGCGAGAAAGCCGCCGACGAGGCCCTTGCGGCCGAAGGTCAGAAGCAGGAGATAACCGGTGACGACCGGCGGCAGCACCAGCGGCAGGTGCACCATGGCGTCGAGCAGCGACTTGCCCCAGAAATCATGGCGCGCGAGCAGCCAGGCCAGCGCAATGCCGAACGGCGTTGCCACCAGCGTTGCGATGACGGCGACCCTGAGCGAAAGCAGGATCGCCGTCCATTCGGCGGGAGAGAGGTCCAGCATCAGGTCGAGGATATCAGGTGGTGGGACTGACCAGGAACTTGAAGCCGTATTTTTCCAGGATGGTCTTGGCCGCCGTCGAGCGCAGGAAGGCGAGATAGTCGTTCGTCTCCGGCTTGGCCGTCGCGGTCGCGGCGACCGGATAGACGATGGCGGGATGCGAGTCCGCCGGGAAGGTGCCGACGATCTTCACGCCGGGCTCGACCTTGGCGTCGGTCGCGTAGACGATGCCGAGGGCCGCCTCGCCGCGTGCCACCAGCGTCAGCGCCGCGCGCACGCTCTCGGCCATGGCGAATTTCGGCTCGGCGGCCTGCCAGGCGCCGAGCTTTTCGAGCGCAGCCTTGGCGTATTTGCCTGCGGGCACCGACTTGACGTCGCCGGTCGCGATCCTGCCGTCGCCGGCGAGCGTGGCGAGATCGAAACCTTGCGCGATCGTCACGCTGTCGATCCTGGAATCCTTCGGCGCGATCAGCACGATGCTGTTGCCGAGCAGATTGACCCTGGAAGCCTCGTTGATAGTCTTCTTCGAGATCGCATAGTCCATCCAGTCGGTGTCGGCGGAGACGAACACGTCCGCCGGCGCGCCTTGCTCGATCTGCTTGGCCAGCACCGAGCTTGCGGCATAGCTGACGCTGAACTTGACGCCGGTCCTGGCGGTGTAGGCGGCGTCGATCTCGTCGAGCGCGTTCTTCATCGAGGCGGCGGCGAACACGGTGATGGTCTTGTCCTGGGCGCTCGCAGGCGAGAAGCTCGCGCCGGCCAGGATGACGAAGGCGGTGAGAAGTCCTGCAATACGAATCATAAATAGCGCTCCGTGCGAGCTTGCGCGGACGATGCACGCGCAAATCTGGCGTTGACGGTTTGATGCGACGAGCGGACGCGCTGTTCCACGGCGCCACGGTGGCTTACGGCCAGCGTGGGATATCGCAACTGCGAAGATAGCAGGCCCGTTCGGAAGGTCAAACCAGATGCGTCATCCCGGGCTCGCTTCACGCCCCGGGACGACGGCGGTGGGCGAGGCGATAGCTTGCCCTTACGGCTTCGCGTCGCCCGCGTGCAGCACCGCCTTGCAGGCTGCCGGCATCTGCGCCAGCGTCATCGGCGGCTTCGGCTTGGGCGGCTCGGGCGGCGGCTTGGGGTGCAGCACCGCGTCGGAGAACCAATAGGCGAGATCGGCGGGCTTGCAGCCCTCGTCCTCGGCTTGGGACGGCTGGCTCTCGCATTCAGCGGCGCCCGCCGGGCAGCGCATGCGGATGTGGAAGTGGTAGTCGTGGCCCCACCAGGGCCGGATCTTGGACAGCCAGGCGCGGTCGCCCTTGGCCTCGCGGCACAGCGCCTTCTTGATCGCGGCGTTGACGAAGATGCGCTGCACGGCGGGTTCCCGCGCCGCATCGCGCAGCACCAGGACATGGCCAGGCGTGAACACCTTCGGATCGACGTCGAGCCGGTCCGGCCGCACCATCATCACCGCCGACATCTCCTCGCGTTCCTCGCGCGAAAGCCGGCGGTCCGGCATCGGCGTCAGCCAGATGTCGGCATCGAGGCCAATCTGGTGGCTGGCATGGCCCGACAGCGCCGGCCCGCCGCGCGGCTGGGCGATGTCGCCGACGAGGATGCCGGGCCAGCCTGCGTCCTTGTGCGCCTTCGCGGCGAGCCGCTTGATCAGCGCGATCATGTCGGGGTGACCGTAGCTGCGGTTGCGCGACAGCCGCATCACCTGCCAATGCGCGCCGGTGACCGGAATCTGCTCCGCGCCGCCGATGCAGCCCCGCGTGTAGGAGCCGATCACGTGGGCGGGTCCCTTCGACGGCAGCAGCTTTCGCGCGAACAGCTCCTTGGCGGCCACGTCGGGGTCGTTCGGATTGGCCAGCGGCGGCAGCGGCTTCGGGGTCACGCTGCCCTTGTCCTGCGCCAGCGCGTTGCCGGCGGTCAGGAAGGCGAGCAAAAGCAGGAGGATGGTGATGCCGCGGCGACTCATGCGACGCCCTTATAGCCCAAGAT
>NZ_JAEMSD010000619.1 GCF_016462955.1 Bradyrhizobium sp.
CTCTTGGGGGCTCTCGCGAGCGGAGACACCCTCTTCCCAGCCCTCCCCCGCAGGCGGGGGAGGGAGCGCATCGTGGTCGCGGCGACTTGCTCGGATCTTCATGCCTTAACCAAACGTCTCCGCCGTGATGGTGTCAAACCAGCGCTCCGCCTCACTTGCTTCGCGCGCTCGCAATTCGCGCGGCGCGTCGACCGGACTCGTCGCGCCGCCTTCGACCTCGGCAAAGATGTCGCCTCTGGGCTGGTAGCTGCCGGCGAGTGAAAAGCCGTAAGTGGGCGCAACGACGTTGTAGCAGACGCCCGTCAGCCGAGGTGCTTCCGGCGTGCGGCCGGCGAGAATATCGATGATGGCAGCGGCGCAGGCCTTGCCTTGCGCGCTTGCAGCCGATGCCGATTTCGGGATGGCGCCGCCGAGGCAGGCGTCGCCGATGACGTGGACGTTCCTGACGAGTTTCGACTCGAACGTGACAGGATCGATCGGGCACCAGCCGGTCGCATCGGCAGCGCCCGCGATTTCGGCGATGAGCGCTGCGCGCTGCGGCGGGATGACGTTGGCGACATCAGGGTTGTAGTTGCCGAACTCGGTGACGATGGTTCCCGTCGCGGAATCGACAGAGGTGACGCGGCCGCCTTGCGACAGGCCGATCCGCTCGATCATGTCGCCGTACAGCTCCTTCCACGCCCTCTCGAACAGCCGCTGTTGCGAAAAAGTGTCCTTGGCGTCGAGGATCAGCACTTTCGAGCGCGGCTTCTTGGCTTTCAGATAATGCGCGATCAGGCTGGCGCGCTCGTAAGGTGCGGGCGGGCAGCGTGAGGGATTGGCGGGGATCGCGATGGCGACCGTGCCGCCATCCGCCATCGCATCCAGCTGCTTGCGCAGCAGCAGAGTCTGCGCACCGGCCTTCCAGGCATGCGGCATCTTCTCCGATGCGGCCGCGTCATAGCCGGGGAGGGCTTCGAGGTGGAAGTCGATGCCGGGCGAGAGCACGAGGCGGTCATAGGGCAGCGCGACGCCGTCGGCCGTCATGACGCTGCGCCGCTCCGGCTCGATCATGGTCACGGCCTGAGCGATCAATGTGACGCCGTCGGCCGCGATCTTGTCGTAACCGAATTGCTGCGCCTCGATCTCGCGCAGACCCGCAATCACCGCGTTGCTGAAAGGGCAGGAGGTGAAGACCGCATTGGGCTCGATCAGGATGATGTGCAGATCATCCCGCGCTCTCTTCAGCGCTCGGGCGCAAGCAGCACCGCCAAACCCGCCGCCGACCACGACGACACGCCCCGAGGCTTGCGCGCGCGGGGTCGCTGGCCGGGCCAGCGCTGCGGCTGCCGCGGTGATGCCGAGCACGGCCTTCCGCCGTGTCACCGGGCGTCCCGTCATGGGCTATCCAGGCAAAATGCCGCGGCGGCCATGGGCTGCCGCGGCGTGTTTCAGGCGAAGGTGATGTTCTGGTCGCGCAGCGGCACGGACCGGATGCGCTTGCCGGTCGCGGCGAAGTACGCATTCAGCACGGCGGGCGCGGCGACGCCGATGGTCGGCTCGCCGACACCGCCCCAGAATCCGCCGCTCGGCACCATCACGGTCTCCACCTTCGGCATCTCGTTGATGCGCATCGAATTGTAGGTGTCGAAGTTGGTCTGCTCGATCTTGCCGTCCTTTACGGTGCAGCCGCCATAGAACAGCGCGGAGAGACCATAGACGAAGGAGCCGGCGACCTGCCGCTCCACCTGCGCCGGGTTGACGACGTAGCCGGGATCGGTGGAGGCGACGATGCGATGCACCTTGATCTTGTTGGCGTCGGTCACCGAGATCTCGGCGGCTCCGGCGACATAGCTGCCATAGCCCATCACCTGGGCTATGCCGCGATAGACGCCCTGCGGTGCCGGCGTGTCCCAGCCGATCTTTTCGGCAACCGCATTGAGCACCGCGAGGTGCTTGGGGTGCTTGCCCATCAGCTTGCGGCGGAATTCGAGCGGGTCCTGGCCTGCGGCCTGGGCGAGCTCGTCCATGAAGCATTCCATGTAGATCGCATTGTGATTGACGTTGACGCCGCGCCAGAAGCCGGGCGGGACGTGCGGATTGCGCATCGCATGCTCGACCAGAAGGTTCGGCACCGAATAGCCGAACGCGGCCTCGCCGGACTGGGCGACGCCCTGGAAGGCTGCCGGGTCCATGCCGTTCTGCAGCGCTTCCGGGCGGAGCGAGAACAGGATCGATTGCCCGGACAGGCGGTAGTGCAGCGCGATCAGGTTGTTGTTGGCATCGAACGCGCCGGTCATCTTGCACTGGGTGATCGGGTGATATCTGCCGTGCGCCATGTCCTCTTCGCGCGACCACAGCAGCTTGATCGGCGTGCCCGGCATTTGCTTGGCGATGATGACCGCCTGGCGGACATAGTCGGTCTGCCCGCGCCGGCCGAAACCGCCCCCTGGCATCACCTTGTGCACATCGCACTTCTCCGCCGGCAGGCCGGAGGCCTCGAGTACCGCCGCGAAAGCTGCTTCGCCATTCTGCGTGCCGCACCAGACCTCGCACTTGTCCGCCGTGTAAATCGCCGTGGCGTTCATCGGCTCCATGGTCGCGTGGTTCTGGTAGGGATAGGAGTAGACGGCCTCGACCTTCTTCGCCGCACTCGCAATCGCCGCTTTGGCGTCGCCGTTCTTGTTGCCGACATAGGCCGGCTGGTCGTCATTGAGGCCCTCGGCCAACCACTTCGCAATCGACTCGCTGGAGACCTTGGCGTTGTCACCCTCGTCCCAGACGATCGGCAGCGCGTCCAGCGCGGTCTTGGCGTGCCACCAGGTGTCGGCGACCACGGCGACGGCGGTGTCGCCGACCTTGACCACCTTCTTGACTCCCTTCATGCCGGCGATCTTGGCTTCGTCGAAGCTCTTCAGCTTGCCGCCGAACACCGGGCAGTCCTTGATCGCGGCGTTCAGCATGCCCGGCAGCTTGACGTCGGCGCCGTAGATCATGGCGCCGGTGGTCTTGTCGACGGTGTCGAGCCGCTTCACGCCCTTGCCGATCAGCTTCCAATCCTTCGGATCCTTCAGCTTGACCTCCGCGGGCGGCGTCAGCTTCGCCGCAGCTTCGGCCACCTTGCCGTAGGTCGTGGTCCGGCCCGAAGGCGTATGGGTGATGACGCTGTTGGCGGCCTTGCATTCGGAGGCCGGCACCTTCCATGTGTCGGCGGCGGCCTGGATCAGCATCACGCGTGCGGTGGCGCCGCCCTTGCGGACATAATCCTGCGAGGAGCGGATGCCGCGGCTGCCGCCCGTGGAGAAGTCACCCCAGACACGCTTGCGGGCGACGCTCTGGCCCGGGGTCGGATACTCGGTCGTGACCTTGGTCCAGTCGCATTCGAGCTCCTCGGCGACGAGCTGGGCGAGCCCGGTGAGCGAGCCCTGGCCCATCTCGGAGCGGGCGATGCGGATCACCACGGTGTCGTCGGGCCTGACCACGACCCAGGCCCCGATCTCGGGCGAGCCGTCG
>NZ_JAEMSD010000167.1 GCF_016462955.1 Bradyrhizobium sp.
GACATAGGCCACGTCGTCGAGCTGGCGCAGATGCTCCATCACGGTCTCGCCGATCACCTCCGAGGAGATCTCAGCCTCGCCCCCCGTCTCGAGCTCGCGCACGATGGTGGAGACCATTTTCTCGACCCGTTCGGGCTCGACCTGCCGCTTGCGCAAGCTGATCTGCACCGAGCGCATCAGCTTGTCGCGATCGAACGGCACGCGGCGTCCATTACGCTTGATCACCGTGAGTTCGCGCAGCTGTACGCGCTCGAAAGTGGTGAAGCGGAAATTGCAGGCGACGCACACGCGCCGCCTGCGGATCACGGCCGAATCCTCGGTCGGACGCGAGTCCTTTACCTGCGTATCCAGACTGTTGCAGTTCGGGCAGCGCATCCGCTTGGCCTAGCCTTACTGGTAGATCGGGAACCGGTCGGTGAGCGCCTTGACTCGATCCTTGATCGCGGCCTCCACCAGCGGCGCCTTGCCGTCGGACGACTGTGCGATCGCGTTTAGGACTTCGGCGATCATGCCGCCGACCTGCTGGAATTCGGCCACGCCGAAGCCGCGCGTGGTCGCCGCGGGCGTGCCCAGACGAATGCCGGAGGTGACAAATGGCGACTCAGGATCGAAGGGAATGCCGTTCTTGTTGCAGGTGATGGCGGCGCGAACCAGCGCCTTCTCCGAGGCGTTGCCCTTGAGGCCCTTGGGCCGGAGATCGACCAGCATCAAATGGTTGTCGGTGCCCCCGGAGACGATATCGAAGCCATGGCTCTTCATCGTCTCGGCCAGGGCCTTGGCGTTCTCGACGACGTTCTTGGCGTAGACCTTGAAGTCCGGCCGCAGCGCCTCGCCGAGAGCGACCGCCTTGGCCGCGATCACATGCATCAGGGGACCGCCCTGCAGGCCCGGGAAGATCGCCGAGTTGAGCTTCTTGGTCAGCGTCTCCTCATTCCACAGCATCAGGCCGCCGCGCGGACCGCGCAGCGATTTATGCGTCGTGGTGGTGGTGACGTGCGCATACGGCACCGGCGAGGCATGCACGCCGCCGGCGACGAGCCCGGCGAAATGCGCCATGTCGACCAGCAGGTACGCGCCGACGCTGTCGGCGATCTCGCGGAAGCGCTTGAAGTCCCAGGCGCGCGAATAGGCCGAACCGCCGGCGATGATCAGCTTCGGCTTGACCTGCTCGGCCTGCTTCGCCACCGCGTCCATGTCGATGATCTGGTCCTCGCGGCGCACGGTGTAGTGCGCGGCCTTGAACCACTTGCCGCTCATGTTGACGGGCGAGCCATGGGTGAGATGGCCGCCGGCGGCGAGATCGAGACCCATGAAGGTGTCACCGGGCTGCAGCAGCGCCAGGAACACCGCCTGGTTCATCTGGCTGCCGGAGTTCGGCTGCACGTTGGCGAAATTGGCGCCGAACAGCTTCTTGGCGCGATCGATCGCAAGGTTCTCGGCGACGTCGACCCACTCACAACCGCCGTAGTATCGCGCGCCCGGATAACCTTCCGCGTATTTGTTGGTCATCACCGAACCCTGCGCTTCCAGCACGGCCCGGCTGACGATGTTCTCGGAGGCGATCAGCTCGACCTCGTGGCGCTGCCGGCCGAGTTCGCCCTTGATGGCGGCGGCGATTTCCGGATCGGCCTGCTCGAGCGAGGCGGTGAAAAACGAATCGGGCGCGGAGGCGGTCTTTGCGAGGGTCATCTTGCGAATATCTCCACCGCCGCAGCCTTTTGGCGGGCTACGGGCGGGTCTGGTGTGGCGGTCGGAAGCACGCGCGATCTACCACATCGCCCGCAACAGGCCAAGTAGTTGCGGGTCGGGCCTGGTATTTATGCAAGATATGGTGGGATTGGAGATTTTCAGCCCTGGAGCGGTTTCATGGAACCGCTCCTCGTCAATATCCGGGCCAGAGCCGCTTTATCGCCAGCCAGCAGCCATCAGGCGGGAGGCTCCTTCTTAAAGCCCCGTATACCCCGCCTTCACGGGGTCCACGCTGCCGTCGAGCTGGCGCAGGTAGGTCAGGCCGCAGACCGTCAACCTGTGAGTGTCCGTCTCCCCCGCTTCCATCAGGGTGTTGAGGTAGTTGGTGACTTTTTCACGCGCCTCAGTGCTGGCTGCCGCGGTGCGGTTGGCGAGCAGGTCGTAGGTCTGCATGATGCGGTCGATGGCAGCTTGCATGGCATCCTCTGGTTGGTCGCGATTTCTCGAGATTGTTCAGGCCACCGCTCTGGCCTCGGACTTCGCCTGAAATCGGGCGATCGCCACGTTGGCCAGCCTGATCTTGTTGAATTCGCCTTGCTGGAGCAGCTTCAAAATAATCCCAAGCAGGCGTTCGTCGGTGACAAGCGAGTCGGGGATCGCGCCGGAACGCCTCAGATAATTTGCGGCGATGGCGTAGGCCTCACTCACGAGTTCCACGTTCATCGCCTGAAGCCCGCGCTCGACCAGCATCGCACCCTCCGGTTGGAAGCAATAACGACGACGCAGCGTTCTGGTTCCCTGCTCCGAGCCAACTTTTTGCAGTGCGAAAGGGTTTCGGTTCCTCGTCCCGGCCCGGGCGAGCCGATGACTACCAGTTGACCCGCGCGCCGGCCTTTCCCGCCAAAGTGCGGGACACATCATTGGTGTAGGTGGCTTCGCCGGCTGCAAACAAGGTCAGGCGGCCCATTTGCCACGCAACCCCCGCGCTGCTGTACCCGCCTGCCACGCTGTTGCGCTCGGGGGTCGCCACGAGGAAGTTCTGCCCCAGCAACAAGAGATCGAGCAGGCCGCCCGCGCTGCGCTGCTGGGCAAGCGCGCCCGCAGCAACGCGGGTTGTGACCCGGTTTCCGTTGGCGAGCGTCCTGGTGTTGGCGAAGGTGATCTCGGCCCGCTCCTCCCAAGCCTGAAAGTCGCGGCCGGCGACGCTCATGTTGGCGGCGCCTGCGCCCGCCTCGGTATAGCCGCCAAAATGCGCGGCCACGTAGCGCACCTTCACCGCCGGCGTGACCGTGAAGCCGCGCCCATCGACATCAAGGCGGCGTCCGAACATCAGCGCCGGATTGACGAACCAGCCGCCATAGGACGCCGTTGCGGTTGCAAAGGCGAGACCGCCGCCGATGTTGCGCCCGCTGGAATTGTCGAGGCTTCCGGCGATCACCGAGAGATCCAGGAACGTGCCGCCCCAGGTCTTGCGGCCATAGGCGCCGCCGAACACGGCGTCGGTGCTGGTGCTTCCGGCGTTGAGATACAGGTTGGTCTTGTTGCTGCTGCCGCCTGCGAGCACCCCCAGCCTGAGGTCGGAACTGACCAGCCGCTCGTAGCCGACCGCGCCGCCAAAGCCTGTCGTCGTCCCGCCGATCAACGCGCCGTTGTCATGCTGCAGCCGCTGGCCGCCAAAGGCCTTGGCCCAGACCGCATTCCCGTCGCCATAATCTGTGCTTGCCCCCTTGAACGCTGGAGCCGGGGCAAATCCCGGGGCGCCGGACGGAAAACTGGCGAATGCATCGAACGAAGACGCCGCCGGTTCGGGCGCTGCAAATGCACTGGCGGCGGCCATGCCCGGAGCAAACACGGGCGCATCGGGCAGGACCGAGCCGATCCATCCGGTGATGTCCATGATCGCGCGGTTCTGCGCGCCGAAGCTGGAGACATCGGCAACGATGATCTGGTTGGGCGTGACCACGTAGGGCTTCCCGGCGGTGGTCACCGTCGAAAGCGTCTTGTCGAAATTGGCGGTGTTCAGAATCCAGCTTCCGGGGCCGAAACTGACGGCGTCGGCGCCCCCGGTGAAATCGACCACGCCGCCGAAGCGCGCGCCGGGCAGCACGGTCAGACCGTCGGACTGTGCAGGCGTCGTCGCGCCGAACTGGATCGCCGTACCGCCTTCGCCGATGATTGTGCCGGAATTGACTACCGTCCCCGCGGTCGCAGTCAAAACACCGATGCCGGAAGGCCCGCTGCCCGTAATCGTCCCGAAGTTAGTCAGGTTGACGCCGCCGTTGAAGGTGCGAATGCCCGCGCCGCTGCCAGTGATCGTGCCCGAATTCGTGACGATCGCATCGAACGAGGCCTGCACGCCTGCCGAATGCTCACCGATGATCTTGCCAGAATTGGTGACTGTGGCGTACTGGGAACCAATGCCCTCCCAATAGCCGCGGATCAAACCGGAATTGGCAACGGTGACGTTCGAGGCGCTGACCGCCGCGCCATCAACGGCGATGATGGTGCCCGAATTCGTCACCTTCGCAATCGTGCCGGAAATGGCCGGGCCGAATCCATTGTTGAGGATGGACCCTGAATTGGTCACGTCGATCGTGCCGCTGGAAGAAGGTCCCACCGACGTCGACGTGATCACCCCCGAATTCACCAGCGTCAGGTTCGTTTGAGCATAGATGACGGTGCCGAACGTATCGGTCATCGCGATGGTGCCCGAATTGATCACCGTCGCGCTGCCGTTCACCGCATAGATGGCATTGTTCGCTGAACTGATCGAGCCCGAGTTGACAACGCTGATGTCGGCCAGGGCGTAGATGCCGTGCAAGTTTCCGACGATGCTGCCCGAATTGTTGATTGTGCTCGTGCCGGTGGCAAAGACGCCGTCAAAGCCCAAGCCGGTGATCGTCCCGGAATTCACGACGGTGATGTTGCTGCCGGTGACGCCATCGCTGACAGTACCGGTGATGGTTCCGAAATTCGTCACGGCGCCGCTGAGACCCGCATCGACTCCGGCATAGCCGCTGATCGTGCCGAAATTGGTCACGGTCCCGCTGGTCGCACCAAAGATACCGCGGTCGTTGATTCCCGTGATCGTGCCCGAATTCACCACCGTCCCGGTGTTGAACCTGATGCCGTAGCTCGTCCCGGTCACCGACGCCCCCTGGACGATGGTGACCGCAAGACTGTCGATCCCGGCGGTGCCGTAACCGTTCGTGCCATTCTGATCCGTGGTGACGCCGGTGCAGGTCGCTGAGACATTGTTGCCAGCAGCGGGAGTGCAGGCAGCCTGAGCCGGCGCCGAGAGCAGCGTCATGGCGGCAGAAGCTGCGGCAACGATGACGAACAAGCGGCCCGGAGACGGCCCGAACGCGCGCGACGAGAGACTGGACATCGCGCGCGACAAATCGGACGGGGGCATTGCAAAGGCCTGAGGAGTCAAATCAATTGCGACGGATAAATTGCCGGTCCGTCATCGTACAATGGATTCGGGGTCTACAAAGCGCGGCGGATTGATTTTGAGTTCAGCGGTCAACTCTCTGGTCCGGGAAGTCAAAATTGTCTTCGGTGCACGCGAGGCCCCGCTTTATAACTGGCTTCGAAACACGTTCGCGCATTCGCAGAAAGACCATGTCCTCCCCCATTCCGGTGCTGCATTTCGACACCAGTAATTTCCCTGAGACCGACAGATTCGACATTTGGCGCTCGGGCATCGCCACGCACCAGATCACCCGGGCGGGCTCGGCCGACGGCCCCTTCGAAGCCGTCGTGGATGCCTGGACCCTCGGCGACATGGTCGTGACGCATTCCCGTTTCGGCCCGGTCAGGATGGTGCGAACCGCCGAAATGGCGCAGGCCGATGGCCTCGACATGATCCAGGTCGTTTTCGTCAAAACCGGCGCGGTGACCTTCACCACCGAGGTCGAGCCCTCTCCGCGCACGATGCGACAAGGCGAGCTGGCCGCCTTCGACACGCGCCGGCCCCTGGTGACCGAGGGAACGGCGCTGGATTGCATCACCTGCACCGTCGCGCGACGCGCCTTCGAGCGAGCGGGATACGACCCCTCCACCCACGGCGTCATCATCGACGGTGCATGGGGCCGCCTCGTCGCCGACTTCCTGTTGTCGTTCGTGCAACAACTCGAGGAGATGACCGTCCAGGACGCCGCCAGCCTGTCGTCGGCCTTCGTCGGGCTGCTGGCGACGGTGCTGGGCGCGCGGCCGGCCGGCGGCGAGGCCGCGTCCCGCAGCTCGGTGACCTCGCTGCGCGAGCGCGCGGAAGCCTATATCGATCAGAACCTGTCATCCGACCGGCTCGATATCGCGGCCATGAGCCGGGCTCTGGCAACGTCGAAATCCAATCTCTATCGTGCCTTCGCCAATGCAGGCGGCGTCACGGCGTATATCCGAAAGCGACGGCTGGAGACGATCCACGCTCGCCTCAATGCCGGCGAAGCCCTCGCAATCGGCGACGTTGCGCGCGAATACGGTTTTCCGAGCGCGGCGCATTTCAGCCGGGCCTTTCGCAAGCAATTCGGGTTCAGCCCGCGGCGTGCACGCCTTGGCGGCCTATCAGACCCCGTCGTTGTGGCCGACGATGAGGTCGCCCTGTTTCGCCACTGGGAGGAGCGCTTGCGCTGAGATGCGAGCCGGGGAGAAAGGCGACGGCGCTATGCTGCGCTTCTGCAGACGCACGAACGGCGCACCGGTCCGGAGCAACTCCGGGCCGGCGCGCTTGGGGGAGTGAGGCACGTTCGGAAAGGGCTGCCGGTCTTGTTGCGGGCCGGCTTGGCCCTGATCCATTCGGAAGCTCAGAGGCGATAGAGGATCTGGTCGGTCCAGAACCGCTCGAGACGGTGCAGCGACTTGTTGAGGGTCGCGAACTCGTCGCCGGAGATGCCGCCGACCTGCTCCACCGTCTTGACGTGCTTCTGGTAGAGGCTGTCGACGATGCGGCGGACTTCCTGGCCCTGCGGGGTCAGGCGGATGCGCACCGAGCGGCGATCGACGCGCGAGCGCTGGTGATCGAGGAAGCCGAGCTCGACGAGCTTCTTCAGATTGTAGGAGACGTTGGAGCCCAGATAGTAGCCGCGCGTGCGCAGTTCGCCGGCCGTCAGCTCCTTGTCGCCGATGTTGTAGAGCAGGAGCGCCTGCACGGAGTTGATGTCCGCGCGGCCGCGGCGATCGAATTCGTCCTTGATCACGTCGAGGAGCCGGCGATGCAGCCGCTCCACCAGAGTCAACGCTTCCAGATAGAGCGACTGCACCGAACCCTGCTGGCCGGAGACGCGCTCTGCGGTATCTGCCGCAGTTGCGACGGCTTTCATCATGACACTTCCCCTGTTGTCGTTTTTATCGACACTTATTCGACGAAACTTGTGTCCCGCCTGATAGGTGCAACTTAAGGGGCGCCTTTTGAAGATCGGCTTAAATAAGAGAATAAAGAGATCATGAATTTAAGACAGTGAATTGCGGATTAAGCCTGTGCCACAAGCACTTTTCGAAAGTCTCTGTTGACCTTCGCAAGCTCCTGTTCACCCTCCGTCCGCCGCTGGTGTCACATTCCAGAACAGCCCCGCCCCGTTTCGAAACGTGCGCGTAAGAGCTGTGGCGGAACCGGCTGGTCAATGAAAACTTACCGCGAATTTTAGGCAACCAACGGTCAACCAAGCGCAATACTCTCGTGTCCCGGACAAGCGTCGCAAAGCGGCGCGCAGATCCGGGACCTAGAGAGCCACAAACGAAGTCGCGGAGAGATGGGCCCCCGCTCTGCCGCACATCACTGCGTGCTGCGCAGCGTCCGGGGCACGAGAGAGTGAGCGTTCAATCGTTGTCGCCTATGGCGGCCGCTCGCGCGCGGCCATCCAGGCGAGCCCGAGATAGGCGGCGAGCATGAAGGCCTCGACACCGACGACGATCAGGCTGCCGCCATAGATACCGGGGAACATCAGCTCGATGACCGCCATCGACACCACGGTCGTCAGCCACACCACCGCGCCCCAGGGCGTGGCGAGCCAGAGGCCGACCGCGGCGACGAGTTCGATCACGGCGAAGTAGACGGTCGCGGCCTGCCAGGCCATCGACTGGTTCTCGAACGCCTCGTCCTCGCCACCGACGAAACCCGTGACCTGCGCCCAGTGATAGAGACCCTTGAGGATCGAGAGCAGCGCCATCACCCGCAGAAACAGCACCAGCCGGCGCGTCCAGACATTGTCGTCGGATGTCGACCGCTCCGACGAGATGGCCGCCACCGAGAGCACGCTCTCCCTGGCGGGGTCTCGGGCAGCGTCCCTGGCATTGGCGCCGTCACGGGCCGCATCGCGGGTTGAGATCTCGGACATGGCCCCTTCTGGCTGCTTCGCCCCGCAAAATCAATCGGCTGCTATCCCTTGCGGCAGGTCAAGCCGCGGTGACGGGAACCGTGGAAGCTGGTATAAGAATAATTCCAGCCGGAGGAAGAGTGATGGCGATCAAATACGGACGTCCGATCGAATTGCGCGAAGTGTCGCGCCAGGACAGCACGGCGGTGCCGCATGCCCTCGATCTGACCGTCCGTCCGCGCCGCAACCGCAAGGCCGAGTGGTCCCGGCGCATGGTGCGCGAGAACGTCCTCACCACCGACGACCTGATCTGGCCGCTGTTCCTGATCGACGGCACCAACAAGCGCGAGCAGATCGCCTCCATGCCCGGCGTCGACCGGCTCAGCGTCGATCAGGCCGTGCGCGAGGCCGAGCGCGCGATGAAGCTGACCATCCCCTGCATCGCGCTGTTTCCCTACACCGATCCCGCCTTGCGCGACGAGGAGGGCTCGGAGGCCACCAATCCGAACAATCTGGTCTGCCAGGCGGTGCGCGCGATCAAGAAGGAATTTCCGGAGATCGGCATCCTCTGCGACGTCGCGCTCGATCCCTTCACCAGTCACGGCCATGACGGCCTGATTTCCGACGGCAGGATCTTGAACGACGAAACCGTCGCCGTGCTGGTGCGCCAGGCCCTGGTGCAGGCCGAAGCCGGCTGCGACATCATCGCGCCCTCGGACATGATGGACGGCCGCGTCGCCGCAATCCGCGAAGGGCTGGACCGCTCGGGCCTGCTCGACGTGCAGATCATGGCATATGCCGCCAAATATGCCTCCGCATTCTACGGCCCGTTCCGCGATGCGATCGGCTCGGCCAAGACGCTCACCGGCGACAAGCGCACCTATCAGATGGACAGCGCCAACACCGACGAGGCTCTGCGCGAGGTCGAGCTCGACATCGCCGAGGGCGCCGACATGGTGATGGTGAAGCCCGGCATGCCCTATCTCGACGTGGTGCGCCGCGTGAAGGACACGTTCGCAATGCCGACCTTCGCCTATCAGGTGTCCGGCGAATACGCGATGATCGCAGCCGCCGCGAACAATGGCTGGCTCGACGGCGAGCGCGCGATGATGGAGAGCCTGCTCGCCTTCAAGCGCGCCGGCGCCGACGGCGTGCTGAGCTACTTTGCGCCCAAGGCCGCGGAGAAGCTGCGGGCCCAGGGATGAGGTGCCTCCCGTGACCCGGACGCAACGCATCGCCGGAGCGCATCTCACCGCGATCTCGGCTGTCGCGCCGTTTCACGGCGCTTGTCCGGGACACGAGGGCGCAGTTGCACTCACCCCATCCTGACGCACCGGTCGCCGCCCCCGAATCGCCGGAATATTTCGGCTTGTTAATGCCCCTGCGCCCTTGGCACGGGGATGGCCTGTTCCCATGTCCTGCCTTGGGAGTTTTCCCTGGGAGAACGGATATGTCGTATTCGGATTCGGGCAACGCTTGGCGCAGTGACGGCGGGATGCAGCCCCACGCCTTTGACCCCTCTCTGAATCCGGAACTGTTCCGCGGAGTGGCGACCCGGCGGGTATTCGCCTTCCTGATCGACATGGTCGTGATCACGGTGCCGGTGATCCTCGGCTACGTCTTCATCGCCTTGTTCGGCGTGGTCACGCTCGGCATCGGCTGGGCGCTGTTCTGGATCGCCTGGCCCGCCTCCGTGATCTGGGCCATCGTCTATTACGGCGCCAGCATCGGCGGACCGTCCTCCGCCACGGTGGGCATGCGCCTGATGGACCTGGAATTGCGCACCTGGTACGGCGCGCCAGGCTATTTCGTGCTAGGTGCAACGCATGCGGTGCTGTTCTGGGTGACGGTGTCGTTCCTGACGCCGTTCGTGGTGCTGGTCGGCCTTTTCAACGGCCGCCGTCGCCTGCTGCACGATTTCGTGCTGGGAACGGTCGTGATCAATAATTCGGTCCGCGTGCCCGCACCCCAGACGGCGCGAACCTGGTGAGCTAATCGATTGACCGTGGGCTTCTGGAGCGCGATGCTGATGCCTGTTTTGGAGGCCCACGACGTCCCTTGACCCAGCACTCGCGCGACACCCCACAATTCTACCTCACGGCGCCCTCCCCCTGCCCGTATCTGCCGGGCCGGCACGAGCGCAAGGTGTTCACGCATCTGGTCGGCGACCGCGCCGGGGACCTCAACGACCTCCTGACCCATGGCGGTTTCCGCCGCAGCCAGTCGATCGCCTACCGTCCCGCCTGCGACCAGTGTCGCGCCTGCGTCTCGGTCCGGGTCGTCGCCAACGAGTTCCGGCCCTCCCGTAGCTTCCGCAAGGTGATGGCGCGCAATGCCGACATCATCGGCGAGCAGCGCAGCGCGGTGCCGACCTCCGAACAATATTCGGTGTTCCGCGCCTATCTCGACGCCCGCCACCGTCACGGCGGCATGGCCGACATGACCGTGCTCGACTACGCAATGATGGTGGAAGACAGCCATGTCGAGACCCGCGTCATCGAGTACCGCAAGCGCGGCCCGGACAGCGGCATCACCGGCCGCGGCGAGGAGCTGATCGCAGTCGCCCTCACGGACGTGCTCAGCGACGGCCTGTCGATGGTCTACTCGTTCTTCGAGCCGAGCCAGGTCAGCCGCTCGATGGGCACGTTCATGATCCTCGACCACATCGCCCGCGCCCGCCGGCAAGGGTTGCCGTATGTCTATCTCGGCTACTGGATCGAGGGCTCCAAGAAGATGGACTACAAGGCGCGCTTCCTGCCACAGCAGCGCCTCGCCCCCTCGGGCTGGCTGCGGATCGACGCGCAGGGCGATACGGCGTCCGAGCCCCAGGACTGACCTCGCAGGACTGCCCCCGCAGGATCCCGCCTTTCAGCAGGCTGCCGCTTCAACGCGGTGAGCTGAGCTCGGCTTCGTGCCGGCCCGATCTGCGGCGATGAACTTGAGCGCCGCGATCCCTGGCAGCAAGAAGTAACCACCTCCGAGCGTAAGCGTGAACGAAGCCAGCGTGACCTCGCCGCCGCTCGGCAGTCCCGGGATGGTGAAGGTCTTGCCGCTGGGCTGTGACCCCACGACCGGGTCGTCCTGATTGTCGAGCGTGCCGAAGCGAGGGTTTTGCAGCCAGCGCTGGTGGATGAATTCGAACTGACGCTCGAGATCGGCATTGCAGGCGATGAAGAAAATGCCGTCGCGATGTCCTTTTTCCGTCTTCTCGCGATAAGGCCGGCCGCGGCGGAGCAGTCTGTGGAGCTTCGACGATTTGATGCTCGATCGCACATCGATGCCCAGGGAATCCCGCGGGTTGGAGCGCCGGATATGGGCGCCCTTCGGACAGACGAATCCGTTCGCGTCCTCGACGCGAAAACGGAAGGCGTCGGCTGCCGAATCCGACCCCGGTGGACCTTGCCAGCCGAGCGGCATGCCGTCCTTACGGCGTCCCATCAATTTCTCGCACACGTCCTGGCCATGCGCCTTCCTGAACTGCTCGAAGGCATCGACGTTCTGCTCGATCTGCCGCACGGCCAGATAGCTCCCGTTCAGCGTGAAGCGGTCTTCCGAATGCCGCCAGTCATTCACGTTGGGACAGTAGGTAAGTTCGTCATACTCGTTGCGATAGCCCAGAATGAACTCTCCGGGCTCGACGACACGATCCTCATAGAAGCGGCCGGCGTCGTTTCGGGCCTGTCGCAGTGCGGCGCCTCCTTCTTCCCTGAGACCGCGGATCACCGGCTGGGCGAGGCCATCGCGGAAGCCGAACGGCTCGCGCAATCTGCCGTCCTTGTCCCTCGCGAACGAGCAGGGATTGTTGTCGACGACCCTGACGATGAACACGGCCGGATCCGGCTCCTCCATACGTGCTGCCGCGTCCCACCATTGTGCAATGAGAATGTGAACGGCCTGGCGGCCTTCGGCGCTCTCGACATCCGACCATCGCCATTGATCGCGCGGAGCGTCGCGCAACAGCTGCTCGCGCAATGTGCTCCCCATGCCGCTCCTGAAGGGCGTGGGAAACGGATGCGTCGCGGTCTCGGTGCAGCCGAGCTTCTCGAGGCCTGCGAAACTGAAGGCGACCGACACGGCCTCCCCGATCGACGTCTCGGGCTTCGTCTTGGCCGTCGCGACACATCTGGCGCTGACGACCAGCTTGCTCTCGACCAGACGCGCGAGCCAGGCCCGCGCCTGGTCCTCGCATCCGTCGCGGATCGTCAGCAGCCAGAAGCGGCTGGATTTGAGCCAGCCGAAGCCGCTCTTCAGCATGCCCTGGATGTCGTGGCTTTGCTCGGACAGGCGCGGAGCGTGCTTCATGTCTCGATGGCCCTCATGATCACGTCGTCGTTCTTCTCGTTGCGCTCGCCGAACAAGGCGTCACGCAGTCCCGTGGCAAGGTTGATCTGGTCGACCGTCCGGTTGCAGGCGTCGAAGCGATAGACATGCGGCAGCATGCTGTCGCGCGCATAGGACTTGAATCTCAGCTCGCACTTCACGCCGCGAAAAATGACAAAGCGCGTTGGCGGAAAGCTGCGGGGCTTTGCGACACCGGGCTGTCCCTCCAGCGCCGGGGCGCGTGGAAGAAGCTCGGTCCAGCGCCATGCCAACGTCGTGCCGACGGCCGCGCCGTTGATGAAGTCGTCGAGATAGCCGCCGAAATTGCCGTCATAGTTCGAGCAGAACAGAAAGCGGCGACCGTTGTCGATGATGTGCCAATGGCCGAAATGGATGCCCGGCGCGTTGCCGAGCCAACCTTGCGTGAAGAACACCCGTCCGGCGAACGTCACGATGCGCAGCGCCACGCGGATGCACCACGCGCTCCACCATTGCGGGCCGCGCAGCTCCGTGAGGCTGAACATGTGCTGGGTTCGATCCACCAACTCGGCCTCGCATCTTTCGACCGACGGATGGATCTGCTGGGCGCGCGGAACATCGTCTTCGAGCGGATGAAAGAACTGCTCGCTCAGCTTGGTGAAG
>NZ_JAEMSD010000168.1:0-8633 GCF_016462955.1 Bradyrhizobium sp.
GCATGGAAGGTCATGCCACCGCCGGGATCTGCGGAATAGCAGGCGGCGAAGCGATGCGCCTTCGAAGCCGGCACGTGGAAATCGGAGTCGGTCATGCCGAGCGGATCGAGGATGCGTTGTTTCAGGAACTGCTCGAACGGCATCCCCGAGATCTTGCCGACGAGGTAGCCGAGAACGTCGGTCGCCACCGAGTAGTTCCAGGCCTCGCCCGGCGAGAACTCCAGCGGGATCTTCGCGAGGCTCTCGATCATGGTCTGGAGCGTGCCTGACTTCTCGACCTCGCCGATCTTCTCACTGCGATAGGCGGCATCGACGTTGGATCGCTGCTGGAAGCCGTAGGTGAGGCCGGAGGTATGGCGCAAGAGGTCGACGATCAGCATCGGCCGGGACGGCGGACGGGTCAGGAACGAGGGATAGGTGCCGGCAACGAACACGCCGAGATCCTTCCACTCCGGAATGTATCTGGCGACGGGCTCGTCGATCGCGACGAGGCCTTCCTCCACCAGCATCATGAAGGCGACGCTGGTGAGCGGCTTGGTCATGGAATAGATGCGATAGATGGTGTCGTCCTTCACCGGCAGCTTGCGCTCGACGTCGGCGAAGCCCTGCACCGAGCTGTGCGCGACCTTGCCGCGGCGGTAGACCAGGAGCTGTGTGCCCGGGAAGCGGCCGGCATCGATGTACCGCTTCTTCAGATGCGCATCGACACGGTCGAGCGCGGCCTTGGACATGCCGACGGATTCGGGCGAGGCGGGGGTGGGGGCAAGCATCAGCTCCTCCGGGCAGTTTCTCGATCACCGTGATAGCCAAATGGCGGGCCCATTCCAAGCCGGTCGCGCTTAACGCGGGCCGGCCAGCTGGTATAGGCTGTCCCCTGGAACGCCGAAGCAGCCCGCCTGGGGCAACGAGAACAACGCGAGGGCAAACGCAGCATGACCCAGTTCAACGAGACCGAGCTCACCGAAGCCGTCATCAGGAGCTTCGACAACACGCCGAACCCGCGTGCGAAATTCCTGCTCCAGGAATTGGTGAAGTCGCTGCACGATTACGTGAGCAAGACCGGCCTCACCTTCGAGGAATGGGACTACGCCATCGATTTCCTGACCCGCACCGGGCAGAAATGCACCGACACGCGGCAGGAATTCATCCTCCTGTCCGACGTGCTCGGTGTCTCCATGCTGGTCGACGCCGTCAACCATCGCGACCGCGACGGCGCGACGGAGACCACCGTGCTCGGCCCGTTCTATGTCGGCGAGCACAAGGTGACTGCGCACGGCACCGACATCTCGCCGCATAACGAGGCCGGCGAGAAGATGTTCGTGCAGAGCCGCGTGACCGACATTAACGGCAAGCCGCTCGCCGGCGTGCCGGTGGACGTCTGGCATGCCGACGACGATGGCTTCTACGATTCCCAAAAGCCGGACTATGACGAGGTCGGCGCCTCAGCGCGGGCGCGCTTTATCACGGACAGCGACGGCCGCTTCTTCTTCCGCACCATCCTGCCGTGCAGCTATCCGATCCCGACCGACGGACCGGTCGGCGAGATGATCGTACAAACCGGCCGCCATCCAATGCGGCCCGCGCATGTGCACTTCCTGGTCAACGCCAAGGGCCATGAGCCGCTGATCACCCACGTCTTCATCGGCGGCGACAAATATCTCGATTCCGACGTCGTGTTCGGGGTCAAGGACGAGCTCGTCGCCAAGGTCGAGCCGCGCAACGATGCTGCGATGCCGGACGGCACCAAGGCGAGCGGGAAATGGCACCTGATGACCTACGAATTCCACCTCAAGCCGGGCGGCGGCATGGCTCCGAAGCCGCTGGGGACGAAGGCGGCGGAGCCGGCGTGAGACTTCTCGTCTCCTGAGATGCGCTCATCCCCGAATGTAGGCGGCGAGCTCGTCGGGCGTTCCCTTTGGAAAGGCGTCCTTGAGATGATCGAGGAACGCGGAGACGCGCGCGCTGAGCAATCGCCGCGAGGGATAGAGCGTCCACAGGGCGATGTCGGATCCCTCGACATCGCCCCAGCGCACCAGCGTGCCGGCGGCAAGATCGTGACTGACGAGCGACAGGGGGAGCCGTGCCGCGCCGATTCCGGCTCTCACGGCATCGCGAACCATCATCAGGGATGATAGCCGAAGCACCGGATCGACCGTGATGCGCGATGGGCCGCTTGGCTGCCTGATGTCCCAGACCGCAGCATCATCGTCGCCGCGCACGACGGCCGGAACGGCGAGGTTTCCTTTCGGGCGCTTCAGTCCGGGGCCGGCTGCGACCACCAGTCGGTCGCGCAAGAAGATGCGGCCGACGAGGCTTTCATCCGGGGCGGGGTTGACCCGGATCACGAGGTCAAAGCCCTCCTCGATCATGTCGACATGGCGATCATCGGTGGTGACCTCGAGCCGGACTTGCGGATGCTTGAGCGCGAAGTTGGCCGCCAGACGGCCCATCGCGGTTTGCGAGAAGAGCTGGGGGGCACTGACCCGCAACCTGCCCCTTGGCTTGTCTCCGCCGGAGGCGATCGCTGCCGCCGTCTCGCCGAGCTCGGTGAGGAGCACTGCGGTTCGCTCGTAAAGCGCGCGCCCTTCATGGGTGAGCTTGAGACTGCGCGCGCCGCGCTCGAACAGACGCAGATGGAGACTGCTCTCGAGCTCGGACACGCGCCGCGACAACGTCGCTTTCGGGCGTCCCGCTGCACGCGCGGCCTTTCCGAACCCTCCATGCCGCGCGACGAGATTGAAGTCGGCAAGCGCAAGCAAATCCATCTGTTCCACCAATGAGACGGTCTGTCCAAATATAGCGGCTATCGGCTCGCATGTGGATCATTAATTTCTGGGGTGTCTTCAGCCCCCAAACCGGAGTGATCCCATGACCATCCTCGTTACCGGCGCCACCGGCACCATCGGCCGCAACGTCGTCGAGCAGCTCGTCAAGCGCGGCGCCGATGTGCGCGCACTCGTTCGAAATCCTGAGAAGGCCAGCCTTCCGGCAGGTGTCGCCGTCGCCCAAGGCGACTTGCTGGACGTCGATTCCGTGCGCGTAGTGCTCTCGGGAGTCTCGACGCTGTTCCTGCTCAATGCCGTGGTGCCTGACGAATTCACTCAGGCGCTGACTGCGCTCAACCTCGCCCGCGAGGCCGGCATCGAGCGGCTCGTCTACCTGTCGGTCATCCACAGCGACCGCTACGTGAACGTGCCGCACTTCGCCGGCAAGTTCGGCGTCGAGCGCATGATCGAGCAGATGGGCTTCCAGGCGACAATCCTGCGTCCCGCCTATTTCATGAACAACGAGCTCATGATCAAGGATGTGGTGACCGCGCACGGCGTCTATCCCATGCCGATCGGCAGCAAGGGACTGGCGATGATCGACGCGCGCGATATCGGCAAGATCGCGGCGATCGAACTGATCCGCCGTGAGGCATCCGCGGTGCCGCTTCCGCTCCAGCGCTTTAATCTCGTCGGTCCCGATACGATCACCGGCGCGAAAGCTGCCGCGATCTGGTCGGACGTGCTCGGACGCGCCGTCGTCTATGGCGGAGACGACACCGCGGGGTTCGAGAAGAACCTCAGGCAGTTCATGCCGCCCTGGATGGCTTTCGACATGCGGGTGATGAGTGAGCGCTTTCTGAGTGAGGGAATGATCCCCGAAGTCGGCGACATCGGGCGTTTGGTCGACATGCTGGGCCGTCCCTTGCGGACCTACCGCGACTTCGTCGCCGAGATCACGGCCGCTGCCTGACGGCCGTGGCGATCGCCTGACTTCGCCAGAACATCTTTATCGACGACGGGGGCCCTTCGGGGCGCCCGTCCTCAGGCGCTCCCATGCAAAAAATCTCACACTCTGACAAAGCTTGTGCTCCTGCATAAGATTTGTGCGCCGCACAAACTTTATGCAGGTCGCAAATTTCGCGTGCGGAGTTGACTGCGACTGTTTTTAGCGACTGTCACAGTCCATTGAATTATCTAGATCTTTTGTATCGGCAACCTTGGCATGAAGCTTGAATAGTTCCAAGCCGACGCCATTGAAGCCGTCCCGCGAGATTTCTCATCCGATTTGCTGACGCCGCCAGGCGGGGGTTCCCCCGTCGCGCGTTCGCATGCGCCGAAGACGGCGCCACGGACGGACGGGCCGCTCGCGCGCACAGCCGCAAATCATTCCGTAACGCCGCAAAAGGACGACACGACCTATGACCAAGCGCATTCGCCGGCTCTCCGCGACTGGCCTCAGCCGCCGTCAATTGTTGAAAGCCACCGGCGCGACCGCCGCACTGCTCGCCGCCGCAAAGCTGAATTTTCCCGCCGGCGCCTTCGCGCAGGACGGAGGCCCCGAGGTCAAGGGCGCCAAGCTCGGCTTCATTGCTCTCACCGACGCGACCCCTCTCTTCGTTGCCAAGGAGAAGGGCTTCTTCGCCAAGTATGGCATGCCCGATGTCGAGGTGCAGAAGCAGGCCTCCTGGGGCACCACGCGCGACAACCTCGTGCTCGGCTCCGAGGGCAACGGCATCGATGGCGCACATATCCTGACACCGATGCCGTATCTGATCTCGGCGGGTAAGGTGACACAGAACAATCAGCCGACGCCAATGTACATCCTGGCGCGGTTGAACCTGAATGGTCAGTGCATCTCCGTCGCCAAGGAGTATGCGGATATCAAGGTCGGGATCGACACCGCGCCCTTCAAGACTGCGCTCGAGAAGAAGAAGTCCGGAGGCAAGGCCGTCAAGGCAGCGATGACCTTCCCAGGCGGCACGCATGATCTTTGGATCCGCTACTGGCTAGCCGCCGGCGGCATCGATCCGGACAAGGACATCGAAACCATCGTGGTGCCGCCGCCGCAGATGGTCGCCAACATGAAGGTCGGCACCATGGATTGCTTCTGCGTCTGCGAGCCGTGGAATCTGCAGCTCATCCATCAGAACATCGGCTACACCGCAATCACCACCGGTGAGCTCTGGGACAAGCATCCCGAAAAGTCGTTCGGCATGCGCGCGGCCTGGGTCGACAAATATCCGAAGGCAGCGAAGGCGCTGCTGATGGCGGTGATGGAAGCGCAGCAATGGGCCGAGAAGATGGAAAACCGCGAGGAAGCCGCGGTGATCTGCGCCAAGCGCCAGTGGATCAATTGCCCGGTCGAGGACATCACCGACCGCATGAAGGGCAAGTTCGACTACGGTACCGGCCGGGTGGTCGACAACTCGCCGCAGCAGATGCGCTTCTGGAAGGACCATGCCTCCTATCCCTTCAAGAGCCACGACCTCTGGTTCATGACCGAGGACATCCGCTGGGGCAAGTACGAGGCCGGTTTCGACAGCAAGGCGCTGATTGCCAAGGTCAACCGCGAGGACCTCTGGAAGGACGCGGCCAAGACCCTCGGCGTCGCGGCCGCCGATATTCCGACATCCACCTCGCGCGGCAAGGAGACCTTCTTCGACGGCAAGGTCTTCGATCCGGAGAATCCGGCCGCCTATCTGAAGTCGCTCGCGATTAAGCGCGTCGAAGTCTGATGGAGCCAGCGGCCGCCCACGGGCGGGCGGCCGCATCGTCCCAGCCAATCCGGAGAGAGATTGCGATGAGCATGACTGCCACCAAGATCGAGGTTAAGACCGCGAAGCCTGTCGCAACGGTTGCGCCAGTCGTCGCGTTGACGCCGAAGCGTCCCCCGCGCACTGAGGCTTACGCGCGCATGGCACGGGAGACGGCGGTGCGCGTGATCCCGCCGCTGATCGTGATCGCGCTGCTGACGCTGATATGGGAGCTGGTCTGCCGGCGGGCCGGCTCGGCGCTGCCGCCGCCGTCGAAAGTTTTCAGTGATACCAAGGAGCTGATCTTCGATCCGTTCTTCGACAATGGCGGCATCGACAAGGGCCTGTTCTGGCATCTGTCAGCCAGTCTCCAGCGCGTCGCCTTCGGCTATTCGCTCTCGGCGATCGCGGGCATTGCGCTCGGCGTGCTGGTCGGGCAGTCGGTCTGGGCCATGCGCGGGCTCGATCCGCTGTTCCAGGTGCTGCGCACCATTCCCCCGCTCGCCTGGCTGCCGCTCTCGCTCGCGGCGTTCCGCGACGGCCAGCCCAGCGCGATCTTCGTCATCTTCATCACTTCGATCTGGCCGATCATTATCAATACCGCGGTCGGCATCCGCAACATCCCGCAGGACTATCGCAACGTCGCCGCGGTGGTGCAGCTCAATCCGCTCGAGTTCTTCGCAAAGATTATGATCCCGGCGGCGGCGCCCTACATCTTCACCGGCCTGCGCATCGGCATCGGCCTGTCGTGGCTCGCGATCGTCGCAGCGGAAATGCTGATCGGCGGCGTCGGCATCGGCTTCTTCATCTGGGACGCGTGGAACTCCTCGCATATCAGCGAGATCATCCTGGCGCTGTTCTATGTCGGCATCGTCGGCTTCGTGCTCGATCGCCTGATCGCGGGCGCCGGCAAGCTCGTCACCCGCGGCACCGCGCAGAACTGAGAGGAGAGGGCACATGACCGCCTATCTGAAGCTCGACCACATCGACAAGGTCTTCACCCGCGGCGCCGCCACCACGGAGGTGCTGAAGGACATCAACCTTACGATCGAGAAAGGCGAGTACGTCTCGATCATCGGCCATTCCGGCTGCGGCAAGTCGACCCTGCTCAATATCATCGCAGGGCTGACCGGCGTCACCACGGGTGTCGTGCTCCTGGAGAACCGCGAAGTGAACTCGCCGGGGCCCGATCGCGCCGTGGTGTTCCAGAACCACAGCCTGCTGCCGTGGCTGACCGTCTACGAGAACGTCAGGCTCGGCGTCGACAAGGTCTTCGCCAAGACCAAGTCTCGCGCCGAGCGCGACGCCTGGGTAATGCACAATCTCAACCTCGTGCAGATGGCCCACGCCCGCGACAAGCGCCCGTCAGAGATCTCCGGAGGCATGAAGCAGCGCGTCGGTATCGCCCGGGCGCTGGCGATGGAGCCGAAGGTGCTGCTGCTGGACGAACCGTTCGGCGCGCTCGACGCGCTGACCCGCGCGCATCTGCAGGACTCCGTGATGGCGCTGCACCAGAAGCTCGGCAACACCATCCTGATGATCACGCACGACGTCGACGAGGCGGTGCTGCTGTCCGACCGCATCGTCATGATGACCAACGGGCCGAGCGCGCGCATCGGCGAGGTGCTGGAGGTGCCGCTGGCGCGGCCGCGCAAGCGGCTCGAGCTTGCCACCAACGCCACCTACCTGAAGTGCCGCCAGCGCGTGCTCGAATTCCTCTACGAGCGTCATCGCTTCGTCGAGGCCGCGTAAAGCCGGCGCTACTGCAAGAGGCGTACCCGTGCACGCCTCCTGCCTCGCTCTGACCTGGTGGTTTGACCTGCGTCGTATCCCGCAGGCTGAAGGCGCGCCAAGCCTCGCCGAAACAACGGTCCAGGACTTGGCACGAATGTCGCTTCCCCCCGTGAGCGGGGAGGAGTCTCTCTGATGACGTTTGACCCATGAACTTTTTCCGCAATGGCGCGGACGAAGGCAGACGAACCAGACAGGAGAAACATCATGACGCCCGAACAGATTGCCCTCATTCAGCAGAGCTTTTCCAAGGTCGCGCCGATTTCGGAGGCCGCCGCGGTGCTGTTCTACGATCGTCTGTTCGAGGTGGCGCCGTCCGTGCGCGCGATGTTTCCCGAGGACATGACCGAACAGCGCAAGAAGCTGATGGGCATGCTCGCCGCCGTGGTCGGCGGCCTGTCGAACCTGGAATCCATTCTGCCCGCGGCCTCCGCGCTCGCCAAGCGTCACGTCGACTACGGCGCCAAGGCCGAGCACTACCCGGTCGTCGGTGCGACCCTGCTGTGGACCCTGGAGAAGGGGCTCGGCGAGGCCTGGACGCCCGAACTCGCCAAAGCCTGGACCGACGCCTACGGCGTGCTGTCCGGCTACATGATTTCCGAGGCTTATGGCGCGAAAGCGCAGGCCGCCGAATAGGAGAGGCCTTTGTGAGTGAACCGCTCGTCATCGTCGGTAACGGTATGGCGGCCGCGCGGCTGGTCGACGAGCTCGCCAACACCGCCCTCGGCCGTTACGCCGTTGCCGTGATCGGCGAGGAGCCGCGGCTCGCTTACAACCGCGTCCTGCTCTCCTCCGTGCTGGCCGGCGAGACCGGCTCGCACGAGATCGAGCTGCGGCCGGCCGACTGGTGGCGAAATCGCGGTGTCACGGTGCGCTACGGCTATCGCGTCACCGAGATCGATATCGGTCGCCGCGAGCTCAAGATCGAAGGCGCGGAGAGCATGGAATATTCCAAGCTCGTCCTCGCCACCGGCTCGACGCCGCTGCGGCTCAACGTGCCCGGTGCCGATCTCTCGGGCGTGCACACCTTTCGCGACACCCGGGACGTTGACCTGCTGCTGACACTGGCCGCGGCGAAGAAGCGCGTCGTCGTGGTCGGAGGCGGCCTGCTCGGGCTGGAGGCGGCCTACGGTCTCGCCAAGGCCGGCGCCCCCGTGACGCTGCTGCACCTGATGGACCGGCTGATGGAGCGCCAGCTCGATGCGCCCGCAGCCGACCTGCTGAAGACGCTGGTCGAGCAGAAGGGCATCCGCATCCTGCTCAACGCGTCGACGGCCCGCATCCACGGCGAGAGCCATGTCGAAGCCGTCGAGCTCGCCGA
>NZ_JAEMSD010000168.1:8643-12960 GCF_016462955.1 Bradyrhizobium sp.
CGACGCGGTGATCTTCGCTGCCGGCATCAGGCCGAACGTCGTGCTGGCGAAGGAGGCGGGCATCGCCGTCAACCGCGGCGTCGTGGTCAACGACGTGATGCAGACCTCCTCGCCCGACGTCTTTGCGCTCGGCGAATGCGCCGAGCACCGCGGCAGCTGCTATGGCCTGGTCGAGCCGGCCTATGAGCAGGCGCGGGTGCTGGCGCGGCATCTCGCCGGCCGGCCCGCCGCCTATCAGGGTAGCGTGGTCTCGACCAATCTGAAGGTGTCCGGCGTCAGCGTGTTCTCCGCCGGCGATTTCATGGGCGGGGAGGGCAGCGAGAGCCTCGTCCTATCGGACCGCAGGCGGGGCACCTACAAGAAGCTCGTGATCGCGGACGGGCGGCTCACCGGTGCGGTGCTGATCGGCGATACGATCGATGCGCTCTGGTATCTCGAGCTGATCCGCAATCGCGACAAGGTGACGGCAATCCGCGCCGACATGATATTCGGCCGCGCCCTGGCGCAGCCTTCGGAGGCGGCTTGATATGACCGCGATCGATCCAGACCTCCGAACCACCAGGACCACCTGTCCCTATTGCGGCGTCGGTTGCGGCGTGCTGGCGACGCCGGACGGCAAGGGCGGAGCGGCGATCGCGGGCGATCCCGACCACCCCGCCAATTTCGGCCGGCTGTGCTCCAAGGGCTCCGCGCTCGGCGAGACCGTCGGGCCGGAAAACCGTCTGCTCTACCCGATGATCCGCTGCAAGGGCGTGCTGGAGCGGGTTGCCTGGAGCGATGCGCTCGATCATGTCGCCCATCGCATGCAGCACATCATCGCCCGTGACGGCGCCGACGCGGTCGCGTTCTATCTCTCCGGCCAGCTGCTCACCGAAGACTATTACGTCGCCAACAAGCTGATGAAGGGGTTCGTCGGCACCGCCAACGTCGACACCAATTCGCGGCTCTGCATGTCCTCCTCGGTGGCCGGTCATCGCCGCGCTTTCGGCGCCGACACCGTGCCGGGCTGCTACGAGGATCTCGACCAGGCCGACCTGCTCGTCTTCGTCGGCTCGAATGCAGCCTGGTGTCATCCGGTGCTGTTCCAGCGTATGCTGAAGAATAGGCAGGAGCGCGGCGCGCGCATGATCGTGATCGATCCGCGCCGCACCGACACCGCTGGTGACGTCGATCTGTTCCTCGGCCTCAAGCCCGGCACTGATACCGCGCTGTTCTCCGGCCTGTTCGTTCACCTCGCCGACAATGGTGCGCTCGATCGGGATTACATCGCGCAGAACACCAGCGGTTTCGACGATGCGCTGGCGCGTGCGCGCAGCATAGCCGGCAGCGCCGCCGCGACGGCGCTCGCCACCGGGCTGTCCGAGCAGGACGTCGCCACCTTCTTCAAGATGTTCCGTGACACCGAGAAGGTCGTCACGCTCTATTCGCAAGGGGTCAATCAGTCGGCGCAGGGCACCGACAAGGTCAACGCCATCCTGAACTGCCATCTGGCGACGGGGCGCATCGGCAAGCCCGGCGCCTCGCCGTTCTCGCTCACCGGCCAGCCCAACGCCATGGGCGGCCGCGAGGTCGGCGGCCTCGCTAACATGCTCGCCGCCCATATGAGCTTCACGCCGCCGGACATCGATCGGGTCAGGCGGTTCTGGAAGGCGCCGCGCATCGCCACGCATGAAGGGCTGAAGGCGGTGCAGTTGTTCGAGGCGATCAACCGCGGCGAGGTCAAGGCGCTCTGGGTGATGGGCACCAACCCGGCGGTGTCGCTGCCAGATGCCGACATGGTTCGCGAGGCCCTGAAGAAGCTCGAACTGTTCGTGGTCTCCGAGAACGTGCTTTCCAACGACACCGTCGCTGCCGGCCCGCATGTGTTGCTGCCGGCGCTGGCCTGGGGCGAGAAGTCGGGCACGGTGACCAATTCCGAACGCCGCATCTCGCGCCAGCGTTCGTTCCTGCCGGCGCCCGGCGAGGCGCGCCCCGATTGGTGGATCCTGAGCGAGACCGCGAAGCGCCTCGGCTTCGGCGACAGCTTCAACTACAAATCCGCGGCGGATATCTTCCGCGAGCATGCCGCGCTGTCGGCGTTCGAGAACAATGGCAGCCGCGATTTCGACATCGGCGCGCTGACCTCGCTGTCGGACGACGCGTTCGATGCCTTGCAACCGGTGCAGTGGCCGGTGCGCGAGGGCGGGATGCCCGGCGAGCGCTTCTTCGCTGCTGGGGGCTTCTTCACCAACGACGGCAAGGGCCGCTTCGTCGCGCCCGAGGTGCCCACGCTGCGCGGGGAGACCGGCCCGTCGCGCCCCCTGAGGCTCAACACCGGACGCATCCGCGACCAGTGGCACACCATGACGCGCACCGGGCTGAGCCAGCGGCTGGGCGCGCACCTGCCCGAGCCGTTCGTCGAGATCCATCCCGACGACGCCGGCAAATACGGCGTCGCACATGACGGCTATGCACGCATCACCACCGACTACGGCCAGTGCATCCTGAAGGTCGTCGTCAGCGAGCGGCAGCAGCGCGGCGCGCTGTTCGTGCCGATCCACTGGAGCGCGATGAACGCCTCGCACGGCCGCATCGGGGCGATGGTCGCGCCGTTCACCGATCCGTTCTCGGGGCAGCCGGAATTGAAGGCGACGCCCGCGGCGATCGCTCCTTACGAATACGTCTTCCGCGGTTTTGCTTTGTCGCGGAGGCGGCTCGATCTGCCGCAAAACCTGTTGTGGACGCGCGTGACCGTCAGCGGCGGATTCGGTTATCTCTTTGCCGACAACGGCGATCTTTCGCGCTGGCCTGCCTGGCTCGAGAATGTCGCCGGGGAGGATGTTGCCGAATATCGCGACTTCGGCGGCGGGGTTTTTCGCGCGGCTTCGTTTGATGGGGATCGAATCGAGACCTGCCTGTTCGTCGGACCCGCGCACGATGCCGGCGACTGGGAGGTGGTGAAGAGCCTGTTCGCGGCCGATCAGGTCAGCGACGAGCAACGCCGTATGCTGCTGTCGGGCAGGTCCGGCGAAGGCGCGGCTTCGACTGGTCCCATCGTCTGCGCCTGCTTCGGCGTCGGCCGCGGCACCATCTGCGACAGCATCGCCAGCGGCGCCCGCACGGCCGCCGAAATCGGCGCCGAGCTGAAGGCCGGCACCAATTGCGGCTCCTGCATCCCCGAGCTGAAGCGTCTGATCGCCACGACGGAACTGGCGCCGGTGAAGCCGGCGAAGGTCGCAGGCGCGGCGGGATAGGCTGGCTCTCTCCACCGTCATTGCGAGCGTAGCGAAGCAATCCAGCGTCTTCCCGGCGAGGATTCTGGATTGCTTCGCTACGCTCGCGATGACGGCTTGGATACGGGTGTGTGCCAACACTGCGATCTCGTGCCCCCGACGCAGTGCAGCGTCTCCCCGGCGGTGCGAAGCATTGTCCGGTGCGACGGTGCGCTGCAGAGCCGGGGCCCATGCTGCACCGAGTTGCGTGGCGTCCTGGGTCCCGGCTCTGCGCCGCAACGCTCGAGCGTTGCAGCGCGTCCGGGACACGAGAGTATGGGCTGGCGGGCCACGGCCCCGCCCAATCGACGCGTCTGCGATTGTGCCCTATGCTGCCGCGCGCTTCCTTCAAGCAGGCGTGGGAAACGCGCCCTGGAGCCAACATGAACACAAAGCCCTTCGGCAACACCGGCACCAACGTCTCCGTCATCGGGCAGGGCACCTGGTATCTCGACCATGGCGACCGCAAGCGCGCGATTGCAGCGCTGCAGCGCGGGCTCGATCTCGGCATGACGCACATCGACACCGCCGAGATGTACGGGGATGCCGAGCTCGTCATTGCCGAGGCTATCGCAGGCCGGCGCGACGAAGTGTTCCTCGTTTCAAAGGTGCTGCCGAGCAACGCCTCGCGCCGCGGCACCATCACCGCCTGCGAGCGCTCGCTGAAGCGGCTGAAGACTGATCGCCTCGACTGTTATCTCTTGCACTGGCGCGGCTCTTATCCGCTGGAGGACACCGTTGCCGCGTTCGAGGAGTTGGTGAAATCAGGCAAGATCAAGTCCTGGGGCGTTTCGAACTTCGACGCTGACGATCTCGACGAGATCCTCGATGTTGCGGGCGAGGGCCGGATCGCCTGCAACCAGGTGCTCTATCACCTGAAAGAACGCGCGATCGAGCACGCGGTGATCCCGTGGTGCGAGCAGCACAATGTCGCCGTTGTCGCCTATTCGCCGTTCGGCCATGACGATTTCCCGGCGAGCGGCAGCAAGGGCGGTGCCGTGCTGGCGCGCATCGCGGAAGCGCATCGTGCGACGCCCCGTCAGGTCGCGCTGAGCTTCCTCACCCG
>NZ_JAEMSD010000169.1:0-876 GCF_016462955.1 Bradyrhizobium sp.
GCGCAGGAGGCCTTCTCGCGCTCGGCCGAGATCTTCGACACCACGATCGGCTGGCGCTTCATCAATCCGCTGCTCAAGGCGCAGTACGGCGTCGACGCGATGCCCGAGACCGGCGAGAACGTCGCCGAGGAATTCCAGGTCTCGCGCGCCGACCAGGACGCCTTCGCCATCCGCTCGCAGCAGCGCGCGGGCAAGGCGATCGCGGCCGGCTATTTTGCGGAGGAAATCACGCCCATCACGATTCCCGGCGGCAAAGCCGGTCCCATCACCGTCGACAAGGACGAACATCCGCGCCCTGAAACCACGCTGGAAGGTCTCGCGAAACTGAAGCCGATCGTGCGCAATCCCGGCACGGTGACGGCCGGCAACGCCTCCGGCGTCAATGACGGTGCCGCCGCCATGATCCTGGCGTCTGAGGCGGCCGTGAAGAAGCACGGGCTGACGCCGCGGGCCCGTATCCTCGGCCTTGCCTCGGCTGGCGTGCCGCCGCGCATCATGGGCATCGGCCCGGTGCCAGCCACCCGCAAGCTGATGGAGCGTCTCGGCAAGAAGATCGGCGATTTCGACCTGATCGAGCTGAACGAAGCCTTCGCTTCGCAGGGCATCGCCTGCATGCGCCAGCTCGGCGTGGCTGATGATGCCGATTTCGTCAATCCGCATGGCGGCGCCATCGCGCTCGGCCATCCGCTTGGCATGAGCGGCGCGCGCCTCGCCCTCACCGCGGTCCACGGCATGGAGAAGCGCGGCGGCAAGCTCGCGCTCGCCACCATGTGCGTCGGCGTCGGCCAGGGCGTCGCCGTCGCGATCGAGAAGGTGAATTGACGGTCCACTACGTGGACCGTCATCCCGGAGCCGCTCGTTAGAGCGGAATCCGGG
>NZ_JAEMSD010000169.1:886-12950 GCF_016462955.1 Bradyrhizobium sp.
GTCTTCTTCGGCTGCGCCAACCAGGCCGGCGAGGACAATCGCAATGTTGCGCGCATGGCGCTGCTGCTGGCGGGCCTGCCGGATTCGGTTCCCGGGCAGACCCTGAACCGGCTCTGTGCCTCCGGCCTCGATGCCGTCGGCGCTGGCGGTGATGGAGCGGACATCCGATCCACGGCTGCGCCAGATCATGGTGTCCCTGGTCCAGCACCTGCACGCTTTCGTCCGTGATGTGCACCTGACCGAGAAAGAGTTCCGCGATGCGACCGCCGTCATCGCCGAACTCGGCAAGCTGACCACCGATACGCATAATGAAGTCGTGCTGATGGCGGGCTCGCTCGGCGTCTCCTCGCTGGTGTGCCTGCTCAACAATGGCGATCAGGGCAACACCGAGACCGACCAGTCGCTGCTCGGGCCGTTCTGGCGGTTGAATTCGCCCCGGGTCGAGAACGGCGGGTCGATCGTCCGGTCCGAGACGCCGGGCGCGCCGCTGTTCGTGAGCGCCCGTGTCGTCGACAAGGACGGCCGTCCGGTCGCCGGGGCGGCGGTCGATGTCTGGCACGCCTCGCCGGTCGGGCTCTACGAGAACCAGGACCCGGAGCAGGCCGACATGAACCTGCGCGGCAAGTTCACGACCGACTCGGATGGGCGCTTTGCATTTCGTTCGGTGATGATGGTCGGCTATCCCATTCCGACCAATGGCGTCGTCGGCCGCCTGCTCGAGGCGCAAAGCCGGCATCCCTACCGTCCCGCGCATCTGCACGCCCTGATCTTCAAGCCCGGCTTCAAGGTTCTGATCTCGCAGGTCTACGATCCCGCCGACCCGCATATCGACAGTGACGTGCAATTCGGGGTGACGCAGGCGCTGATCGGCAAGTTCCAGTGCCACGACACGCCACATCCGACCGCAAGCGACGTTGCGCCGCCCTGGTACTCGCTCGACCACACCTACCGGCTCGAAGCCGGGGAGGCCGTGCTGCCGCGGCCGCCGATCAAATAGCCTGGGCCTGTGTCAGAGCGGCATGGTCGCCAAACCCGCTTCCCCCATTTAGTTATATCCTATAATGATTGCCCGAAACGTGATCCGGCCACCGAAAATGGTCGGGGAGGAGTTCGCCAATGACATTCATCTATCCGACCGACAGCAACAAGGCGCATCCGCTGCCGCTGTCGCCCGAGTACAAGAGCTCGATCAAGCGGGCGCCGAACAAGCCCTTGATCCCGATGCCCCATACGTTGTCCGAGCTGACCGGTCCGGTCTATGGCCACGAGACCGTGCGCGAGGGCGACGACGACCTCACCCGCCAGCACGCGGGCGAGCCGCTCGGCGAGCGCATCATCGTCCACGGCCATGTGCGCGACGAGGACGGGCGCGGCGTGCCGAACTCGCTGATCGAAATCTGGCAGGCCAATTCCTGCGGCCGCTACGTTCACGTCCGCGACCAGCACCCGGCGCCGCTCGATCCGAATTTCACCGGCGCGGGCCGCACCGTGAGCGATGCCGCCGGCTATTACCGCTTCGTCAGCATTAAGCCCGGCGCCTATCCCTGGGGCAACCACCACAACGCCTGGCGCCCGGCCCACATCCATCTCTCGGTGTTCGGCCATTCCTTCGTCACGCGCCTCGTGACGCAGATGTATTTCCCGAACGATCCCCTGTTCCCGTTCGATCCGATCTTCAATTCGGTGCCGGACGAGAAAGCGCGGGCGCGGATGGTCTCGTCGTTCGACCTCGAGAACACGAAGCCCGAATGGGCGCTGTGCTACCGCTTCGACATCGTGCTGCGCGGCAAGAACGCCACCCCCATGGAGAACAGCTAAGTGCAGGATAATGGGATCACCCCGTCGCAGACCGTCGGTCCGTTCTTCAAATACGGCCTGACGCCGACCGGCGAATACGCCTGGAACGATGCCTTCACCAATTCGACGCTGACGCCCGACGTCACGGGCGACCGCATCCGTATCGAAGGCCGCGTGTTCGACGGCGACGGCCTCGCCGTGCCGGATTGCATGCTGGAGATCTGGCAGGCCGATGCGCAGGGCCGCTTTGCCGACCCGCAGGACGAGCGCGCGCTGCCCAATGCGAGCTTCCGCGGCTTTGCCCGTTGCGGCACCGACAAGGATGGCCATTACTCCTTCGACACCATCAAGCCGGGCGCGGTGCCGGGTCCGGACGGCAAGCCGCAGGCGCCGCACGTCCTTCTCGCCGTGTTCGGCCGCGGCATGCTCAGGCATCTTTACACCCGCATCTATTTCAGCGACGAGGCCGGCAACGCTGCCGACCCCGTGCTGGCGCTGGTGCCCGCCGATCGGCGCGTCACCTTGACCGCCGTGCGCGATGCCGGCACGCCGGTCTATCGGCTGGATCTGCGGCTCCAGGGCGACAACGAAACGGTGTTCTTCGACGTATGACGGCAAGGCGTGCCGGGGAGGCCCGCTCCTCGGCACGCATGTCTCATTGGGCGCATCAGCGCCGGTGCTCGTCGCGTTTATGCGTCAGCTTCACTGACGCAATACCGATGGCCTGACCTCGAATTCCCGTATTTGTGCGGGGTTCGCATGCTGCAATTCTCGCGCGAAGCAATCCCGCATTTACCGTATTCATCTAGGGTGGCGGCAGTTTCGACGGCGACCCGGATTGCTCCATGAAATTTCGTCTGTCCTTGTCCTCAGCGATCGTCGCGTTCGGCATCGTTCTCGCCATTGGTTTTGCCGCCGTTGTTTCGACCAGCCTTTACGCCCTGAAAGAACTAAAGGTCGGCGGCCCGCTCTATTCCGACATCAAGCTGGGCAACGACCTCATCGCCGACATCCTGCCGCCGCCGGAATATGTCATCGAGGCGTATCTCGAGGCCACCCTCGCCATGCGCGAGCCGGACCAAGTGGCCGCCCATGGCGAGCGGCTGGTCCAACTCCGCAAGGACTACGACGAGCGCAAGGCATTCTGGGTCTCGTCCAGCCTCTCGCCCGACCTGAAGACCGCGCTGGTGTCGAAGTCCGACGCCGAGGTGCAGAAGTTCTGGAAGGCGTCCGACCAGCTACTGCCGGCGCTCAAGGCCAGGGACGCCGCTGCTTCCGAGCGTGCCTATGCCCAGCTCAAGGACGCCTATACCGCGCATCGCGCCATCATCGATGGCATCGTCGAGAGCGCCAACAAGCAGAATGCCGCCATGGAGAAGCTGGCGGCGGACCGCGACAGCGCGATGCTCTATATCCTGCTCGGCGTCTCGATCGCCGTGCTCGCCTTCGTCGCTGCCGGCCTGCTCGGCGTTGCGTTCGGCGTGGTGCGGCCGATCGTGCGCATGACCGGCACGATGCAGAAGCTGGCGACCGGCGATCTCGCCGCCGACATCCCGTTCGCGCACCGCCAGGACGAGGTCGGCTCGATGGCGGGCGCGCTTCTGGTGTTCAAGCAGGCGGCGATCGAGAATTCCCGTCTGCGCGAAGAGCAGTTGCGGCAGGAGCAGGAGGCGGCGCTTGCCAAGCGCTCCGCCCTGCACCAGATGGCCGAAACGGTCGAGCGCGAGACCGGCCGCTCGGTCGATACCGCGACCGAGGCGACGCAAGGCGTCGAGCAGGCCGCCTCCGGCCTGTCGGACATCGCAAAGTCGCTTTCCGCGCAGTCGCAGGCGGTCGCGATGGCCTCGACACAGGCCCTCGGCAGCTCGCAGGCCGTCTCGGCCGCAGCCGAGGAATTGAGTGCCTCGATCCGCGAGATCGCAGGCCAGGTCGCGCGCACCAGCACGGTCACCAAATCGGCGGTCGCCGGCCGCGAGCAGGCGCGTTCGACCATTCAGGCGCTGTCGGGATCGGTGAAGAAGATCGCCGAGGTCTCCGACCTGATCGGGGGCATCGCCGGGCAGACCAACCTCCTCGCGCTCAACGCGACGATCGAGGCGGCGCGCGCCGGCGAGGCCGGCCGCGGCTTCGCCGTGGTTGCCGCCGAAGTGAAATCCCTCTCAGACCAGACGGCGAAGTCCACCGAGGAGATCGGGCGGCTGATTGCCGAGATCCAGGCCTCGACCCAGGCCGCGGTCGATGCGGTCGAGACGATGGGAGGGCACATCGTCGAGATCGACGGCGTGACAACCTCGGTTGCCGCTGCGATGGAAGAGCAGGACGCGGCCACACGCGAGATTACGCGGTCGATCTCCGAATCGGCGTCTGCCGCCAAGGAGGTCTCGGCCAAGATCAGCAATGTCAGCCGCGATGCCGCCTCGGTGGACGAGCGCGCTGCGGAGGTCAGGCAGACGATTGCGGGGATGGCGGCCAATCTCGAACAGCTGCGGTCGGTGGTCGTGCGAACCGTGCGAGACTCGACCGCGGCAGCCTGAGCCCGGCGGCCGTTCGGCCGCTGGTGCCCGGGAGCGCGATCGTGCAGTATGGCGCGGGACAGGGGCATCGTGGTTCATGACATCTCCACAATTGCCGGCGGTCGTTGAGCCTGCCAAGCTGACGGCTGCGCTACGCAGGGGCGGCGTGCTCGACGCCGGCGCCGTGCGCGAGATCAAGGTGCTGCATCAGCGCGACACCGTCGTGTCGCACATCATCCGGCTCGGCCTGCGCTATGTCGGCGAATCCGCCGGCGCCCCGCAGTCGCTGATCGTGAAGATCCCCAATTCCGCCTTCGCGCAAACGCTGGCCGATGGCGGCCGGCGCGAGGTGGGCTATTACACGCAGCTCGCACCGAAAATGCCGCCGGGGCTGGTGCCGCGCTGCTATGACGGACAGTTCGACGAGCAGGGCCTGACCTGGCATCTGCTGCTCGAAGATCTCACCGACAGCCATGCGACCGCGGGCCAATGGCCGCTGCCGCCGTCGCGTGATCAGGCGGTCGCGATCGTCACCACGCTCGCACGCTGGCATGCGGCGTGGTGGGACCACCCGGATCTCGGCGACACCGTCGGCACCTTCGCGAGCGCCGGAGACAGCGCGCAGCGCATGGAGATCTTCGCCGGCCATTACGACCGCTTCGCCGATCTGGTCGGGGATCGCCTCAGCGAGGAGCGCCGCATCATCTATCGCCGCCTCATCGATCGGTCGGAGCAGTTGTCCCAGCGTTACCTTTCACGCCGCCACCTCAGCATCACCCATGGCGACGCTCATATCTGGAATTTCCTGCTGCCGCGCGCGGGCGTCGCCGACACCGTGCGGATCTTCGATTTCGATCTTTGGAGCATCAACGTTCCGACCCTGGACCTCGCCTTTATGGTGGCGATGCACTGGTATCCGGAACGAAGGCAGGGGCTCGAACGGCTGCTGCTTAATTTCTACCACGACACGCTGATCGAGAGCGGCATCACCGGCTACACCCGCGGCGCGCTCGATCGCGACTACCGCTGGGCGGTGCTCTGGCAGATCACGCGGCCCGTCTGGCAGTGGAGCATCAATCTCCCGCCGTTGATCTGGTGGAACAATCTGGAGCGGGTGTTCGCGGCGGTGGACGATCTGGGCTGCGAGGAGTTGTTGGGATAGGCGGCGCCGCAACCTCGCTGTCGTCGCCCGGCTTGACCGGGCGACCCAGTATTCCAGAGACGTTGCCGTGATACGGAGAAGCTGCGGCGTACTGGATGCCCCGGTCAAGCCGGGGCATGACACCCCGCTACTCCATCACCGCATGCTCCGGTCCCGCCGCCTGCTTGCGCAGCGTGGCCTTGGTCGAGCCGATCAGCAGGGCGAGCGGCAGGGTGCCGAGCACGAAGAACATCACCAGCTGGTAATCATGGGAGAAGGCGATGATCTGCGCCTGCAGGCTGACCATCCTGTCGGCCATGGCGCGGCCGGTATCGGTCGACAGATTGATGATGCCGCTGACGCCGGGCATCTGCAGGGCGTGGTTGAACGGGTTGATGTGCTCGGACAGGATCGCGTAGGTCCATCGCGTTCCCTGCGTCAATTGCGCGATCACGATGGAAATGCCGACCGAGCTTGCCACGTTGCGCACCAGGGTCAGCATCGCGGTGCCATCGGTGCGCAGCTCGTTCGATAGCGTCAGGAACGCGACGGTGGAGAGCGGCACGAAGACGAGGCCGAAACCGAAGCCCTGGATGACGCTGACGGTGACGATCTCCGGCACCTGGGTCAGGTCGGTCCAGCCCGTCATCTGGAACAGCGAGCCGGCGGTGAGCGTCAGCCCGGCGAGGATCAGCGTGCGCGCCTCGACATAGCGCATCATGCGGCCGACCAGCATCATGGCGAAGAAGGTGCCGACCCCCCGGCTCGCCAGCAGCAGGCCGGCGGTGATGATGGGATAGCCGATCACGTTCTGCATGTAGGGCGAGGCCAGCGCCATGGTCGAGAACAGCACGAGCCCCATCACGATCATGAAGACGCAGCCGGTGACGAAGTTGCGGTCCCGGAACAGCGCGAAGCGGATGAACGGGGTCGAGGTCGTGAAGGAGTGCGCCAGGAAGAAGTAGAAGGCGGCGGCCGAGACGATGAACTCGGCGAGGATCTCATTGGATTCCAGCCAGCCCAGTTGCTCGCCGCGGTCGAGCGCGAGCTGCAGCGCGCCGATCGCGATCGCCAGCGCGGCGAAACCGAACCAGTCGAATCTGAGGCTGAGATTCCTGTCGGTCTCGTCCATGAAGACGATGAGGCCGAGCACGGTGATGACCCCGAATGGGAGGTTGACGAAGAACACCCAGTGCCACGAATAGGTCTCGGTCAGCCAGGCTCCGAGCGAGGGTCCCATGATCGGGCCCATCATCACGCCCATGCCCCAGATCGCCATCGCCTTGGCGCGTTCCTGGAGCGTGTAATAGTCGAGCATGACCGATTGCGACAGCGGCACCAGGGCGGCCCCGAACACGCCCTGCAGCAGTCGGAACAGCACCATCTGGCTGATGTCCTGCGCGAGGCCGCACAGCACCGAGGCCATGGTGAAGCCGGCCGAACAGATGATGAAGATGCGCTTGCGGCCGAAGCGGTTGGCGATCCAGCCCACCGGCGCCGTCATGATCGCGGCGGCGACGATGTAGGAGGTCAGCACCCAGTTGATCTGGTCCTGCGAAGCCGACAGGCTGCCTTGCATGTAGGGCAGGGCGACGTTCGCGATGGTGGTGTCCAGCGCCTGCATGATGGTCGCGGTCATGGCGCAGATCGTCACCATGTTCCGGCGCAGGCCGGGCACCATCAGGCTGGCATTGGGGCCGGACATCGCATCGGTCCTTGTTCTCAGTCTTGGTCTTTATCCTGGCTCGCGGTCGCCGACAGGCCAAGCAGGCCGGCGAGGGAGCGCTTGTGGCCGGTGTCGATGGTGGCATAGACGCTCATGCCGGCTTTCAGCTTGCGCACATATTTGTCGGTCTCGTCGAAATAGATCCGGATCGGCACGCGCTGCACCACCTTGACGAAATTGCCGGTGGCATTTTGCGGCGGCAGGATCGCGAATTGCGCGCCGGTGCCCGGCGAGAGCGAGCCGATCCTGCCCTTGAAGACGTGGTTCGGGAACGCATCGACCTCGAGTGTGACGGGTTGTCCTTCGCTGACGTAAGTGAGGTCGCTCTCCTTCGGATTGGCATCGACCCAGGGATGCGCGACGTCGATGATGGAGAACACCGGCGTGCCGGCGGTGACGTAACGGCCGAGCTGAATCTGCTCGACTTGCGTCGCCACGCCATCCATCGGCGCGCGCAGCACGGTGTGGTCGAGGTTGCGCTGCGCGTCGTCCAGCTTGGCTTTTGCCTGGGCGTAGGCCGGGAATTGCTCGAGCGGCAGGCCCGGATTGCCGAGCAGTTGCGTCTTGGCGTTGGAGAGCTGCTGCTTGATGTATTGCGCCTGCGCCCCGGCGGTGACCAGCGCGTTCGAGGCATTGTCGAGATCGAGCTGCGAGCCGAAATTGTTCTTCACCAGCGCCTGCTTGCGCTCGACGTCCCGCTTCTTCAGGTCGATGCCCTGCTGGGCGAGATCGAGCATGTCGCCGTAGATCTTGATGTTGGCGACGAGGTTGTCGTAGGTCGTGTGCGCCTGGGCGAGCTGCGCCTTGGCTTCATCCACGGCGAGGCGGAACGGAACCGGGTCGATCTCGAACAGCGCGTCGCCTCGCTTGACGGTCTGGCCTTCCTTCACGACGACCTTCAGGATCTTGCCGGAAACGTCGGGCGTCACCAGCACCTTCTGCGCGCCGACATAGGCATTGTCGGTACCGACATAGCGCCCGCCATTGAGATAGAAGGTGACCCCGCCGATGGCGACGATGACCGGCAGAACGACCAGGAGCAGAAAACGGCGATAGCGGCGCAGGCCCGCCATCAGGCGGCGTCGCGGATCGGTGCCGGCCTTCTTGGTCGGCTTGTCGCTGTCGCTTTTCTGCTCGGGCTGGAACTTGATGACCTGATCAGCCATAGCGCTGCTCCTTGCGCAGCTGTGCCGCGCCGGATGCCTGGATCGCAGTCCGCACGTTTTCCTTGATGGCTTCGAGCTGGGTGAGGAGGCGATGGGCGTCGGCCGGCGTAATGCCGTCGAGCGCGTTTGCCGTCAGCTCGGACTTCAGGCCGTTCATGCGGCCGAGCAGCTGCCGCCCGGCCTTCTTGAGGTACAGGCGTTTGACCCGGCGGTCCGACGCGTCATTGCGCCGCTCGATCCAGTCGTTGTCGCAGAGCTTGTCGATCAGACGGGTCAGCGTGATCGGCTGCATCTCCAGAAGCTCTGCGAGCTCGGACTGCTTCATGCCTTCGCTGCGCTCGACCTTGGCAAGCACCGCCCATTGGGCGCGGGTGATGCCGAAGCGCGAGGCCTCCTTGTCGGCATAGACGCGCAGCAGGCGGTAGAGTTCGCCGAGCGTGAACAGGAAATTCTGGTCGACCGACCCACGTGTCATGAGGCTCGTCTCCGATAAGCTTCCCATATAATAAGCAAGCTCATCATTATTCCCATGTGGATTGGCAGGAGGCTGTCCCGCAGCCCCCGCATGGCTGGCAGCCGTTCTCGTGTCGTGCTTTGGGTTCCCCTGATGAAATGCTAGAAGACGGGCGCATGACCCTCGCAAAGCCGGCATTCCCCGCGCCCGACCACGACCACGGCCGCTGCACCGCGGACGCGCTGGCGCATGCCGAGTTCGTCTGCGAGCAGCGCGCACAGAAATTTACGCCGATTCGCCGTCAGGTGCTGGGAGCGCTTCTCTCCAGCCATCGCCCGCTCGGTGCCTATGAGATCATCGACGAGCTCGCCAAGTCCATCTCGCGGCCGGCGCCGATCACGGTCTATCGTGCTCTCGACTTCCTGATGGCCAACGGCCTTGTGCACCGCATCGAGAGCCGCAACGCTTATCTCGCCTGCGCTGCCCATGACCACGATTCGACATCCGCGGTGGCGTTCCTGATCTGCGAGCGTTGTGGCCTTGTCGGCGAGATCTCCTCGGCGTCCTTCGCCAAGGACCTCAACGCCGCCGCGCGCAGCTCGGGCTTCGCCCCCAAACTGTCTGTGGTGGAGATCACGGGCGTCTGCACGCATTGCCAGAAAGCTGACTAAACCAACAACGGCGCAAAGCCGGTATTCGGGAAGAGATGTCCTTACCTCAAGTCAATCCATCCGCCGCGCGCCCCCTCAGTGCCGGCGCCATCGCCCTGATGCTGATGTTGTGCCTGACCTGGGGCTTCAACCAGATCGCGGTGAAGCTGGTGCTGCCCGACATCCCGCCGATGCTCCAGGCCACCATTCGCTCGATGGGCGCGCTGCCCGTGCTGTTCATCATCGGCACCTTTCGCGGTGTCAATTTCTTCGATCGTGACGGCACCTTGAAGCCCGGCCTGATCGCCGGGCTGATGTTCGGCATCGAGTTCGTGTTGATCTTCCAGGGGCTGCGCTTCACGTCTGCTTCGCGGGCGGTCGTGTTCCTCTACACCGCGCCCTTCTTCGTCGCGCTTGGCTCCTATCAGGTGCTCGGCGAGCGTCTCGGCGCCTCGCAATGGCTCGGATTGGCCATCAGCTTTGCCGGTGTCGCGCTTGCGATCGGCGTGCCGCAGCCCAATGTCGATTCGCATGTCCTGCTCGGCGATCTCATGATCGTCGGCGGCGCCGCGTTGTGGGCAGCGACGACACTGGTCGCCAAGGGCACACGCCTGCGCTTTGCCGCGCCCGAGAAGGCGCTGGGCTACCAGGTCGCGACCTCGATCCCCATTCTCGGGACGGCGGCCTGGCTGTTCGGCGAGTCCATCACGCACACGCCGAGCCCGTTGTCGCTCGGCCTGATGGCGTTCCAGGCGATCTGGGTGGTGGGAACCACGTTCACCCTTTGGTTCGCGCTGGTGAAGACCTATTCGGCCAGTAAATTGTCCGCTTTTACCTTCATCACCCCTTTGTTCGGCGTGGTGGGTAGCTATTTCATCATGCACGACACCCTGAGCCTGGCATTTGGGGCCGCTGCGATCCTTGTAATTGTTGGGCTTTTTCTGGTTAACCGTCCGAGCCCATCTGCCGCGACGCCGCCGGATGCATTGCTGAACGTCACCAAAACCTGATATTTGGACCCCATGAACAAGCTCGAAAGCCCCATCGTTTCGGACATCGCAGGCCCCGCGCCGCGTCACCGGACCACCCAGGTCAAGGTCGGCAACGTCGCCGTCGGCGGAGGCGCGCCGATCGTCGTGCAATCGATGACCAACACCGACACTGCCGACATTGACGGTACCATCGCCCAGGTCGCAGCGCTCGCGCGCGCCGGCTCCGAAATGGTCCGCATCACCGTGGATCGCGAGGAGGCCGCGGCCGCCGTCCCGCACATCCGTGACGGCCTCGCCAAGCGCGGCATCACCACGCCCCTGATCGGCGACTTTCATTATATCGGCCACAAGCTGCTCGCGGCCTATCCGGCCTGCGCCGAGGCGCTGGCGAAATACCGCATCAATCCCGGCAATGTCGGCTTCAAGGACAAGCGCGACACCCAGTTCGCCGACATCATCGAGATCGCGAACAAGAACAACAAGCCGGTCCGCATCGGCGCCAATTGGGGCTCGCTCGACCAGGAGCTCCTGACCAAGCTGATGGACGAGAATGCCGCTTCGCCTAATCCGCGCGACGTGCGGGCGGTGACGCGTGAGGCCATGGTGCAGTCCGCGCTGCTGTCGGCCGCGCGTGCCGAAGAGCTCGGCATGCCGAAGGACCGCATCATTCTTTCCGCCAAGGTCTCGGCAGTGCAGGATCTCATCGCGGTCTACCAGGATCTCGCAAGCCGCTCCGACTACGCCATCCATCTCGGCCTGACCGAGGCCGGCATGGGCTCGAAGGGCATCGTGGCCTCCTCGGCGGCGCTCGGCATCCTCCTGCAGCAGGGCATCGGCGACACCATTCGCATCTCGCTGACGCCCGAGCCCGGCGGCGACCGCACCCGTGAGGTGCAGGTCGGCCAGGAGCTGCTGCAGACCATGGGCTTCCGCACCTTCGTGCCGCTGGTTGCGGCCTGCCCGGGCTGCGGCCGCACCACCTCGACCACGTTCCAGGAGCTGGCCCGCTCGATCCAGGATTTCATCCGCGACGAGATGCCGACCTGGAAGACGAAATATCCCGGCGTGGAAGAGCTCAACGTCGCGGTGATGGGCTGCATCGTCAACGGCCCCGGCGAGTCCAAGCATGCCAATATCGGCATCTCGCTGCCCGGCACCGGCGAAGCGCCGGCGGCGCCCGTCTTCGTCGACGGCAAGAAATTCCGCACGCTGCGCGGCCCGACCATCTCCGCCGACTTCAAGGCGCTGGTGATTGACTACATCGACCAGCGCTACGGCCAGGGCGCCAAGGTGCCGGCGCCTGCGGCGGAGTAGGCGAGGTCAGCGCGCAACGCGCTGGCCTGGCCGGCTTTTGCCCATCTGACGGTGGTCCTGAGTTGACGCAGGCCCCCTTCGCGCGCCAATTTTCGCGATGACGAAGCGGGGCCATCGGCATCCCGCGGATCACGATCGCGGAGCAGCGCTTGGGGCAACAGCGGAGCATCATCGCCGGGCTGGTCGCGTCGATCCTGCTGTCGTCGCTCGTCCTTGCCGATGCCGGCGCCGCGGCGGCGCGAGACATTGCAAGACCCCGGCCGAAGCCGGCGCCACCGAGGCGTGGTAATGATCGACGAGGCTGGCCACGG
>NZ_JAEMSD010000008.1:0-7256 GCF_016462955.1 Bradyrhizobium sp.
ACCTGAATGTGTAATCCTCATGCCGAGGGGAAAGGGTCGCGATGACACTTTTGGTCTGGTCGCTCAAGACCAAACCGACCTTTTCCGCCTCAGTGAGGCCGACAAGAAGTTTGTGCCCGAGCTTCTTCCGGCAGGCGTCCAGGGTCCACCCGTTAGCCAGGAGGCAGGCCTTTAACAGCAGTTCGATCGCGTGTCCGCGCAGGAAATATGTTGGGGCGACCAGGTAAATGCTGTGCTCGTCGGTCCTCAGGTTCTCAGCTGCTATCATATAGTCGCCGGCATCCTTCTTGAAGATCACGGCCATTTCTTTGTCAGAAAGTCCCGTCATTTGCGGCCTCGGATCACGCGTCAAAAAGTTTGATAGCGAAGGTCGCGGCGCTCGCCATCTGCGCCAGCACGGCCTCAACAGGCCGTCTAACAATACCGGGTTCTTCAATTGCGATGTAGAACCTCGTGTGGATTGCTGGCGTCGGAACACCTTTCCGGATCATTCCTAGCACTGTCTCTTCACCGACCTGTATCGAACCCTCGCCGCCGAGCGGCGTAAAGTCGCCTTCAGCAAGAGTGCCGGCCATCCACATATGGATAGGTTTGAGCTGAGTGTTCAGGAGCCGCCGATGCTTTCGTACTATGTCGAGATGGTGCAACATCCAAAGCAAATCGTTGCCGCCCAGATACGGCTTCACCTGTTCTCTCATTAAACGTTGATCGAGTGCCGACAGGCCCGCGAGTAGCTGCCTTCCCTTTTTCTCAAACTCCTCTTCGGTTTTTGTGATTGGAAAATAGACCTGATGCTCAGGTATCGCGATGTTGTGCCGCTTCACGAGCGTCATCGCGAGCACGTCGAGGCTGCTGCGAATTGAGTTTAGGTAAGCGCCGACCTCCGCATGAAACGCGAGCGGCAACAGTTCGTTCTCGACTGCGACGATCAGGTTGTCTGCCGGCGGCGGGAGTACTTTGACTTCAATGGTCACGCCGCGCTTCAGCCACTCATCCAAGCGCTTGGAGAGGTCAGGCAATTGTCCGATTGCCCAATCGACGCTTGCTTGGGCTTGTAAAAGGTCCGGGCGCATTTTACGGGCTTTCAGGCGTTAAGTTGGTTTTAAGGAAATTACCCTTGAAAAGCCGCAAAGTGCGGCCATATCGAGGTTGAATACGGAAATACGTGCAGTGTGTTGTGGGGTCACCGGTGCACTCAACAAAAAATCCCACAGCCTACTGGCCTTGTGTGCGAGGCACGTACCGAAAGGGACCCTCGCGCAATAGAGAAGGAGCTTCACCATGACGGTGCTGTTCACTCTCGAAGCCAGCCAGCCGTGCGGTAAGACGTTTCGCCTGGGCCTTGGATGCAATTTGCATCTGGCTTCGATGATCGCCTTACTATCACGACTGTTCTAAACGGATCGAGCGCTCCCATTAAGTTGGGGGCGCTCTTTTCGCTTCAGAAGGTTCCCACGTCGTACCGCTTTGTTGCCGGACTATTTGGATTCCTGATCTTCAGCCAACACCTTGACCTCCCACTATCGTACACGGGAGGTCTTTCGTTTGGCGACAATGCCCTCATGACCGAGCCTGCACACGTACTCGAGGACGGTGTTGCCGCCACCTTCAAGATGGTTGTACTCGATGCCGTCCGGCGCCTTCTGCAGGAGATCGTCGAGCAGCCCTTTGCGACAAGCGGCTGCTTACGCGCCTCAGTGCCGTTGAGCTCCAGCAGATGCCCAGACGCATGCCTCCGAGACTCTCGTCTGCAGAAGTAGCTCACACGTTCCATCGACGCATTCGAAAAGGGCGAGGCTGCGGCTCGCGATGGCCGCGGCCGGCGGCTCCCAAAATGAAAGGGCTGCCGCGTCGTCGGCGAGGGAAACTCTTTGTCATGAACGGCCAGTCCACCAAGCCGGCAGATCGCCGCCATTTCGGGTTCTTGCGGCATCGTCCGTCATTGGCCGTGCGCTGCCGGTGTCGGTCCGGGAGGAATCATCGTGCACGTATTGGGTATTGGAACTGCCATTCCTCTGTTCGGCCAAATGCTGCACCATTCCTCCGTTCTCTAATCGCGGCCCATCATGCAAGTCCGTTTTTTCCACTTCTCAGTACACACAAGAGTGCTGCTCTTGTCCGTCGAAACGATGGCGAGCGAAGGTTTGCTTGGCACGGCGAGGTCAAACCCGAAGCCGCCGGAGGCGGGGGCGCAAAGCGCCAGGCTTGAGCTTGCCGTGTCAAGCAAACATACTGTTCAGCCAGTTTCGACCCTTCAATACAACACCGTCGGCCATAGCGTCAGCCGCTGCCAAGTCCACCGTTCTCTCCGCAGTCCGATTGGTTTTGCGGCTACATTTTTGCGTCAGAAGGTCGACGCCGCTATGTCCCGAGCGGGGTCTGCATCTCTGCAGCCGCAGGAGGAATGGCGCGGTAGCCGGCACTCGTCCCGGTAGTACCTCTTACCGCTGTCGCAGACAGAGGATCTCCATGTTGGTTGTACCGATCAGGCGATCGAGGTGCGACCACTCCACTGGAATGGCGTCTCGTTACGCCACATGTGATGCAAGATGACCGCCAGTTTCCTCGCTACTGCGACCATGGCCAGTTTACTTCTCGATCGCTCGAACAATGCGCGTCCCCATTGCTGGAGCGCGGAAGGTCGGGAGCAGCGGCGCAACACAACGCGTGGAGCTTCATAGAGCAAGGTTCGCATAGTTGCATCGGCAGCGCGCGAGGTACGTCCAGCTCGATTGGTATCGCCCGACTGGAACCTACGCGGTGTCAGCCCAAGGCATGCGGCAACAGTCCGAAAACGTCGAGAGAAGTCTGTGCGCCGTAGTGACGTTGTTCTTTGCGCTGAGTGTGAGCAACGTTCCTGCTTTCGCCGAAGTGCGATGCGACGAGTGATCGAGCGATCGATCCGTCTGCGGCTTTCGTCGGGCAGGCCGCGCTGCGGTTCGGCGTCCCGGTGCACTGGATACGCGCAGTCCTAGACGTCAAGAGCGTCGGCGACATGCGTGCGAGGTTACCAAGAGGCGCCATGGAGCTGAAGCAGATCATGCCGGAGACGCGGTCAGAGCTACGTCCGCCGTACGACCTCGGCAACGATCCCTACGATTCTCGTGACAACATTCTTGCCGGCATCGCGTACCTTTGCGAACTGCGCGATCGGTATGGCTCGCCTAGCGTTTTTACCGCGAACAACCCGGGACCATCTCGCTATGAAAGCATCTCGCAGGCGGCTGTTTGCCAGACGGGACGCGAGCACACGTCGCAAAGCTTGCAAATCTGCTTGCCATCGAACTGCCGCCGAGGTGGACGTCCAAGGGACGGTCACCAGCAGCCGCGGCGCTATCCTTCACGCGATCGGATCTAAGGAAGACGCGCGATCGGTTGCTGGCGCTCATGCCGTCGATTGGTGTCACGACGGCAATTTCAGCGCCCGATGTTTCACCCATGGTCCCATGGCCTATTGGCGTATTCGTCCCTCGATTGGATTCGGGAGGATCGCAATGACCAACTGTGTGAGCTCGCAAGCTGACGGCGTATGGGCGATGCCTTCGGCCCGCGCTCTACTCGTCGCTTTGCTCCTCACCGAGCCACCCTTCGTGTGTCTCGGCCCTTCGGGTAACGATCGCTATCGCAAGCGCTCGGAAGCAGTGTGGGCTTCCCGGGTTGGCTGCCGAGTCGCTGCGGCTTTTTCGGGAACTGGTGGTCGGGAGATCACGATGGACCTTGAGGATGAGGGCAAGATAAAGCGAACTTTCGTTCGCGCCTCGCTGTGCTCGTCAAGTTGTTGTCTGCACATTGTCTTTTCGAATTTTAGCGGAGTGGCGAGAAGGTGCGCGCGAGCCGCCATCGCCGTTTTCTCTTTAGCTTCCAATGCTCCGGGCGGCACCATTCGTCATGTGAGAGTAATTGGGGGCGTCTGCCTACGATTGCGCACGTCGTTCGACGCGAGAATGCACCGACCGAATTTGCGATCTTGCCGGAGTTGCTTCGTGCTCCGATTGTCGTGATATGGCGCACGACGAAGACAATTTTCGCATCCATCCTGGCAAAGTCCGTGACCGCGGTGGCGCTCGATTGCGTGCGGGCCGGATAGGTGGGTCACGTCGACGACCGAGCAGCTTTCTTGGCGAGGTTCAGCAGGCGATCCGGCGCGCTGGAGGTGACCCCAATCGACTACCTGGGACCGTCGGGCGAAGTGGCCGGTTCAACGCCCGGGGCCGCGGCGCGAAGGTGGTCGCATCTTTTACGAGATACGGCGGAGGGTGGAGCCTGGACGGGAGCGGCGTTCGTTTCCGGGCAAGGCGGGTCGTGGTCAAGGCGCGCGTGGTCAGACTCAATCCGCAAGGTCGTAGCCGCAGCCCGAAGAAGCAAGGCGCGCTCAGCAAAGCGGTCGATGCCCATCTGCGCTATCTCGAACGGGACGGCGTCACGCGGGACGGAGAGCAGGGGCGGGTCTATTCTGCGGTGGAGGACCAGGCCGACGGCCGGGCCTTCGTCGAGCGCGGCCGCGAGGACCGGCATCAATTCCGCTTCATCTTGGCGCCGGAGGATGCCGCTGAGATGGACGACCTGCGCGCCTTCACCCGCGGCCTCATGCAGCAAATGGAAGCCGATCTCGGGACGGAGCTGGATTGGGTAGCAGTCGATCACCACAACACCGGTCACCCCCATACTCACATCCTGGTCCGGGGCGTCACCGATGATGGCAAGATCCTGAACATCGCAGGCGACTACATCGCTCACGGTGTCCGCCACCGGGCGAGTGAACTGGTGACGCTTGAACTCGGTCCGCAGACCGAACTGGACGTCGCCCGCAAGCTGGCGAGCGAGGTCGACGCGGAGCGCCTGACCCGGCTCGACCGGATATTGATCGAGCAGCAACGGGACGAGGGTTCGATCGACCTCAGGGCTGGCAAAGGACAGAGCTTTCTCGTTCGGGAGAACCGCCATCTGTTGATCGACAGGGTGAAGCGGCTGCAGCCGCTATGGCCTCGCCTCGGAGCAAGAACCCGGACGCTGGACCCTCTCGGACCGGGCCGAGGCGGGTTTGAAGGAGCTCGGCGAGCGCAACGACATCATCAAGACCATGCACCGGACGTTGGCCGATCACGGCCTCGCCGAGCAGCGCGGCGTAGACCAATACGCCGTCCATGGCGGCAAGCTTGCGGAGCCGGTCACAAGCCGGGTGGTCGGCAAGGGCCTTGCCGGCGACGAGATGGGGGAACGGGTCTGTCTCGTCATCGACGGCGTCGATGGCCGCGTCCACCATATCGAGTTCGCCGATGCTTCCCGCCTTGAGGATGTCAGCCGCGGCATGATCGTCGAGGCAGCCCCTGTCGTCTCCGGGCCGAGAGCATCCGATCGCAACATTGCCCTCGTGGCGGAGAGTGATGACGGCGTCTACCGGCCGAGCCGCCACCTAGCACAAATTCGCGACCGGCTGGAGGCGACGGGGGAGGACCCGGACGCGTTCGTCCGCTCCCATGTTCGCCGCCTGGAAGCCTTGCGGCGAGCCGGCCATGTCGAGCGCATCGACGCCGACCACTGGAAGATTCCGCAGGACATGACGGAGCGGGGAATGGCCTATGACCTCAGCCATGGCGGCGGCGATGGGCTCTCGGTCCGCACACTCTCGACTTTTGATCTCGATCGGCAGGTCGGTAGCGACGGGGCAACCTGGCTCGACCGTGAACTTGCCTCGCGCAACCGCACGCCTCTCGTTGCGGCAGGCTTCGGCCGTGAGGTTACCGACGCCCTGGAGCGGCGCAGGCAAAGCCTGGTCAGCATGGGGTATGCCACCCGCCTGCCGGACGGCAGGATCCAGGGTCCAAAGGACCTTGTTGCGACGCTGGAGCGTGCCGAGGTCGCCCGCGTCGGCTCCGAGATGGCCGCCGCCCGCAAGCTGGCGTTCCAACCGCCCAAGGCGGGAGAATACGTCAGTGGCCGGCTGCTTGGGTCGGCCAATCTGGCCAGCGGACGCTTTGCCATGATCGAGACCTTCATCGGCGACGGAGGCCTCGGCTTCAGCCTCGTGCCATGGCAGCCCATCCTGGACCGGCGCATTGGCCAGCACATCACCGGCGCCATGCGGAGCGATGGCAGCGGCATCGAGTGGAGCTTTGGACGCAAGCGCGAACTTGGGTTGTGAGCGCGACCGGCTAGGGGCTTTACCTGCCCTGGCGCGAGTGGGCCGGACCGCCGCCATCCCCTCAAGGCTGGCGCTACCGCGCCCCCGCTTCGCGGCTGGCGGCCTTGACCGGATGTCGTCGGCCCGGCAAGGGCTGGTCAAGCAGGTAAGATTCATTGGGAGCAGGGCGCTCCCTTTGCGAAAGGCGGCGACGTGATTGCCTCTGCGCCAAAGAGCTAACTAGCCGTTTGTCGCGCAGCAGCCCGCGGTACAGATACTCGGTTATTCACCGCACAATCGCTGGTCGCGTCTTCTGCGTTCTGGCTGCGCTGATGACTTCACCAGCGAATACATGGTTCCGTCTGCGGGGCACATCCTTGCCCGGCTCGTCTGCCGCGGGACGTGGCACCTAGTCGCCTTTGAGCAATTTCCAAGGCTCAATCTGTAACCCACTGGCAATCCGAGCCAGGTTGTCGAGAGAAACATTTCGCTCGGAACGCTCAACGGAGCTCAGATAGGTGCCGTTGATTCCGGATTCGTGAGCGAGCGCTTCTTGGCTAAGACCGCGCGCAGCCCGGAGCCGGCGCATATTTTTCGCCAGCACGTCTCGAAGCGGTCCTTTGTGCGTCCTCTTCACGGACGCAGATACATCTGTTTGACGCTTTTAAGACTACCGCTTTTAAGTTGCATTCCGCCGCGCAATTCTATTTTTCAACAGCGCGGCTGAAGAGCTGACCGACGCTAGCTCGAACGTTCAATTAGGCAGGGGCCCACAAGACATGACTGGATTTATGACTGATCCCGAGGTTGCAGCAATTGCACCGGCCGAACCGGCTTTGACACCCTACGATCGTGCCCACCGTGTGACATATCTCAGGTTACTCGACGCACACGCTGAAGGCATTGAATGGCGCGAGATCGTACGAACCGTTTTGCATATCGATCCTGACCGGGAGCAGGAACATGCGCGCAAAACGTTTGAAAGCCATCTCGCCCGAGCCCAGTGGATGACTGAACAAGGCTACAGGCAATTGTTGAAAGGCTTTGAATAGATCGATATCGCTTAGCGGGCCGCAGGATTTCAGGAGATCTTGAATTTCTAACCTAACTATCTTTTGCCGAGCCAAATTGCGCG
>NZ_JAEMSD010000008.1:7266-11560 GCF_016462955.1 Bradyrhizobium sp.
GGTAATTCCCCAAATAATCCGATCATAAGATCGCCGTCGTAAAGGGAAAATGGAATCTCGACATAGTGGTCCGGATGGCGAGGCAAGGCGCGTCCGTCATTGGGACCGTTCTTGGTGTGTCCCCGAATCTGCTCACCACTTTCCTTGATGTAGGGCAGCACGACCAGGCGGCCGTGATTGGTGGAGAGGATCGTCCCTTCCTTCCAGATCGTCGCGCCTTCGGACTCGCGCGTCGACGATGTCTCCTTGACCTGCCAGCCGATGCCACCATCGGGCTCGTACCAAAATACAATGCCATTTGAGACCAGCACCTGTTCGCCTCGCGCGAGAGCTTCGGCGAGCATCCGCTGAACGCTAGCGAGCTTCAGCAATTGATTGGCGCGGGGGAGTAGGATCTGCCGGATCTTGGCCTTTGTCTTTCCCCAATGGGTGCTGGCGCTCAGACCGAATCCGTTGGCGATCTTAGCGCGTTCGGCGATCTGCGCGGCCCTCTCGCCGGCCGGATAGGGTTTTGACCAAACGCCATTCGGGGCCAAGTATAGAAGGACGTAGCGCCATTGGTTGCCTGAGCGTCCCACCTTGGCCACTTTCAGATACGGCATTGTGGCCAGTTGTTCGGCGAGGTCCTGACGATAGCGCTCGGAGTCCGGCGCGAGTTTCAGGGCGGTGGCGTCCGGCCGCCCGTCATCAGCGTGTCGGCGCAAGGCTTCGGCCAACATCAATGCTTCTTCGTCTTGCAGGCGCTGTTTCGCTTGCAGGGCCTTGTCGATCTTGAGTTCGAGCGATCGCTTGACAACGGGGTCCATGGTCCGCGCGGAGAGTGCCTGCCGCAAGGTTGGATTGAGCGCATTGGCGGCCGCGATGGCAGCCTCGCGATCGGGATAGCGGTCCATAAAGACGCTGTCGTTTTCTCCCGGCACCATGCGCTCGCGCCAGATCGGCGCCAGTTCGCCCTTGTCGATGAGCTCCTGCATCAACCAGCGCTCGAACAGGGGGCGGTAGTGGGGCCAGACGGCCAGGACGATATCGGATGCCCGTTTCAGCTCGGACCAATTCACCATAAGGGGTCGCCTCCAACGCGAGGCCGCATGGCGTGAAGCGGCATCATTATGCGGTATTCTTTTTGCCGCGACCGGATATTGGCAATCCAGTTTTCAAGGCGGCAATTTTCGGTTCGATTGCCATCATTTTGATGGTTATGGACGTGTCACCGGATCAGGTGCTCCCCTTGATACGCCGATCCTCACCGATGGGAATGATCCAGCCGCCGGCGCGATCCGGCCGCGCAAATTCATCCGGTCGTCCCGTCTGGATCACGCGGGTGCGGACCGCCTGCGGTTCCGCGTCGATGGCCGCGCGGATGAGGTCGCGATCGATGCCGACGAAGACCGGGTGGAGGTTGAGGCGGGCGAGTGTCTCCTGATCGGCTGGCGCAACGTCGGCTTCCGTGACCGGTCCCGCACGGGTGACGACACCACCGATCAGCCCGCCCAAGGCGGTCGCCTTCTCCACCTCCCTTACCGGCGCAGCATCGAGCAGCGCCCTGGCGCGGCCGAGGTCGTCCTGGAGCCTTTGCGGGAATGGCTGATGCGTGAGGCGCTGGAGCGCGCCTGCCAGTTCGGCGTGGCCGAGTGGCTTGATCAGGTTGGCAATATGCAGACGAAGGAGACCGATGAAGAGCGACTCCTGATCTTCCGGTTCGATGGGATCGCCTTCGTCAACGGGATCGCGCGCCGAGAGAAAGGCGTCGCTTGGGCCTGAGGCAGCCATTCCCCAACGCGTCGCGATCGCGATGCGCTTCACGCTGACTTTGCGGTCCTTCACCGTAACGTCTATTCGCTTTGCTTGCGCCCATGCGCGATCGAGCGCTTTGGCCGGGCCTCCGACATCGTGACAGCCTTTCGCTTCGGCGACCGTCAGGGAGGACAGGTCGGAGGCGCAAGCGATCCAGTCGGGCAGGTCGCCGCGGGCCAGGCGCTTGACCTTGATCTTCTTGCGGCGATCCAGGTCGATGATGCGGCTGCCGAGATGGGCGAAGATGGAGAGCTTGAAATAGCGTTCCAGATAAGCGCGTGCGACGAAGCGCCCAAACAGACCGGAGAGGGCGACTTTCACTTCTCGTGCCTGTCCGAGCGGCTCTTTGAAAATAAGCGGCGTCCCGGCGCCGGTCGGTGTCAGCAGCGTGTCCAGGATGGACCAGGCGCCGTAAGCCGTGCCGGGCGTCTGCAATACCTCGCGGATGCCGGCATCCTCGATGTCCGAGACCTCGAGGTCGACGGTCGGCCCGCTAACAGGGCTTTCCGCGGGTGGATCGAAGCTGTGAAGGAGCGTTCTGGTCACAGCGCGAGCGCCCGTTTCAGGTCGTCGTGCTCAAAGGCGCTGGCCATGCGGCTGATCTCGGCCGACCGGGCGCCGACGGCCTTGGCGATGTTGCGCCAGGTCGCGGTGACGGTTGCGACCTCTTTTATGATCGTGCGGGCTTGCGCCAGCGTCAGCCCGAAATATTCCGACGCGGCCTCGAGCAGATCAAGCGAGCAGGTGCCTTCGTCGAGATCGATGTTCGTGGTCAATACGCGCGCCTTGACGTCTGTTGGCACGGGATTGAGATCATAGGCCGGAGAGAGCGACCACCCGGCTTTTCCCAGCCAGAGGAAGCCGTGGTTGCGCAAATGGTCGTCGACATTGGAGATCAGGACGCTGAAGACGACGCGTCGATAGAGGGCATGAGCGTCGGTCTTTCCCTGCGCGCCATGCTGCGTGAGGGCGTCTACGATCTCGGGATAGCTGCCGCGCTCGCCATCCTTGGCGCCCATCATCGCCATGGCCGACAGGAAAGGAATGCGGGTCGCGCCATCGCGATCGAAGCGTCGCGACAACATGACCGCTTTGCCGGCCACTTCGATGAGTTCGTGTTGCGGGGTGGCGATGCCGGCCTGGCCGGCCAGACGCAACGCGATCTCCTCCCAGGTCTCCATGCTGTAGTCGTCGGTCTCCTTCGGAAACTTGGCGATGGAGAGATGGCCGTGCTGGTCGACGACCGAGGCCTTCGGCCGCGCGCCGCCGAGGGAGGAGCCGGGTGCGAAGATGAGCTGAAGGTCTTCCTCCGTTTCCTCGTCCCGGAGAATGCGCTCGGTGATCTGCAGCAGCCGGCCGAGTTCGATCAGGGCCGGTACACCGGCGCGGATCGGCGCCTGGAAGGGGTCTTCACCGACCCAGCGGAATCGGAGCGCGCCGAGCCGGGTCTCGTCGGCGACGCCGAGCAGATAATCGCTTTCCGCAAGCGTGCGGACAGCGCGGCCTTCGCGATCGGCGAGGCGGCGCTCGGCGCGCTGCATGAGACGGCGGCCCCAGGTGTCGGGCGCGGAGTCGCCGATGGAGCCGAAGGTTGCGAGACCCGCAGGGGGAGCGAAGGTGCCACGGGTGAGGGCGAGGGCAGGCTCCAGCGAGAACCGGTCCGGGTCGCCAAGCCATGCAGCATCATACTCGAAGAGAATGGTCTCCGAGCCGCGAACCTGATTACTCCTCGCCAGGCCGATGCGCCGTGTGGTGCCGTTCAGATCGATATGGACCTCGAAATCAGCCATCGCGTGAGTCTCCGGTCTTGCGTTTGAGGTGGACATGCTTGGGCAATGCGGCGCTGGCGAGCGCCTGTCCGACGCTGTCGTTGCCGATGTCGGCGATCTGGCTCAGACCGTCGAGCAGACCTAGCGCCTGAAGGACGCCGGCATAGATGCCAATGCTGACGTTGGTGTCGCCGGCCTCGACTCTTTGCAGGGTTGAGCGCGACGTGAAGGCCCGCTCGGCAACGACTGCCATCGGCAGCCGTCGGCGCCGACGGGCGTCGTGGATGTCGGCGCCGAGCTTGCGCAGCGCCCGCCGGACTGCGGCGGGAGGATTGTGGGGGGTCGGCATTTGACACCTTCATGCTACAGATTTGAAGGTTATGTAGCACGAAGCTTACAATTCTCATAGAGGAGCTTGAGGTTAACATTCCAGCCCATCCCAGGCTTGGAAAACCGGGGGATAAAATCGGCGGCCCTTGATAACAAACGGCGTCCTTCCCATCTTCACTGGACTCAATGAGGATAAAAAGTGAAGCTGTCGATTGTTGTTTTGGCCGGTGGCGAACCGGTGCTCAGCGGGGTGCAAGCCGGCCGTCAGCTCCTGGGGAAGCTGGTCGCCGCCGCGCGTCCGCCCGCCGATCCGGAGCCCGCCTATCTGGATTTCGATGGCGTCACCGTCGCGACCGCCTCCTTCCTGCGCGAGGGTGTGATCGCTTTCCGCGATCACGCGC
>NZ_JAEMSD010000008.1:11570-22037 GCF_016462955.1 Bradyrhizobium sp.
CGGGGCTTTACCCGGTTATCGCCAATGCCTCGCCGTCGGTGAGCGAAGAGCTCGAATTTTTCCTGCGGCATCGCAAGGACGCGATGTGGGTTTGTCGCCTGACGCCGACGGGCGAGGTGCGTGATCCCAAGATTCTGGGTGAGCTCGATGAGGCGCATCGCTCGACCTTGGACCTCGTCGTGCGCCTCGGTACCGCAAGCGCACCGAGCCTTGCGGCGCAGAGCCAGGAGAGCTTGACGCCAACGGCCTGGAACAACCGTCTTTCGAGTCTGGCCGCGCGCGGTCTTCTGATCGAGCGCCGGTCGGGGAAAACCAAAACCTTTGCACCTGTCTTGGAGGTCGTGTGATGGGAATTGAATTCATCCGCAACGCCAGCGGCAAGCCCTACACCAAACGTTGGGCGAGGGGTATCGACCGCATCAAGGCACCGACCTTGATGGATGTGAGCATCTCCGAGGAGAGCCGGACGCTCACCGCGAAGCTGACCGCGAAGGGAGCGGCATGTCAGGGCGCCACGGTGCTGGTCCAGTCGAAGGGTCCGGATCTGGTCGTGTTCGACGGCCTTCGTCAGGTCGCCAGTATCGCCAACGCGCCGCCCTCCGTACGAGCCGCTGTTGATGCGCGACAGGGCATGGCCCCGGCCGTCGTCGAGCGCGTCGGGATCCTCGGAGCGACTGCGGAGATCAAGCTCAAATGACCCGCCGCGCCCCGCAGGAGCCCACACGCGACTTCAAACCGTCCCATCGGCTTCGCGACGACGCCGCGCTGTATGCGACGTCGCTCGGCTGCGGTGGCTGCCCGGACTTCAAGACCTGCGGAGGTCTGCACACCGATGCTGGCGTGTTCGACTGCAACGATTTCTGCTCGTGCGAGGATCGCAGCGTCTGCGACACCGTCTGCCGCAACAAGCCCGACCAGTTCTTTGAACGCTACCTGGAGACCGACGGCTTCGAGCTGGACTCGACGCCCCGAGTTGAGGCACTTGCGACGCCCGAACTGCCGTCCGTGATTCCGCTCATCGGACATAAATACAGCCGCAAGGCGGTGCTGAACGAACCGGTTGTCGCCGTTCCCTTGTATGAGCTGTTCCACATGCGAAGCGGCCAGCCGCATGTTCGTACCCGTGCCGAGCTCGCCGCGCGCTTCCTCATCCCGGAAAACGCAACGGTCATCGCCTCCGGCGTCGACCGGGACATCAAGCTCGAGGCCTGGTGGGCGTTTGCCGACCGCGCGCGGATCATGTCGACGCTGCGCGATCTCGGGATTGCGCTGGTGACCGCGCCGAATTTCAGCATGTTCCTGAATGTGCCGCGGCCTGACAATCTGCACAGCATGAAGCGCATCGCGCTGGGCTGGGCCGAGATGATGATGGCCGGTATTCCGGCGGCACTTCACCTCAACGCGCGGACCGATCAGGACTATGTCCGTTGGATGCGCTTCGTGCGGGAACGTCCGGAAGTCGAGATCGTCGCCTTCGAATTTCGGACCGGCGCCGGCGCGCCGTCCCGGATCGACTGGCACGTCGATCGTCTCTGCCGGGTTGCCGACGCGGCGGGACGTCCGCTCACGCTCGTGGTGCGCGGGGGCGCCCAGGTTCTCCACCGCCTCAACCGCCACTTTGGCCAGGTCATCCTGATCGAGACGGATGCCTTCGCCCGCACCCTCAAGCGCCGCCGGGCGGAGTTCACCGAGGCCGGCCGTCTGCGTTGGCCACGGATCTCTACCCCGAAGGGGGCGCCGCTCGACGAGCTGCTTGCCCACAACATCGTCACGAAGCGCACGGCGCTGCAGCTCTCCGACTTCGCGCCGGTGACACGGTCAGAGCGATCGGCCCGGAACACTCGCCGGTCGGCACAGCACGCTGACGGTCAGGCCGGGCAGGGCAGCTTTCTGGCGCAGTTGGACGCGACCTTGGAGGCTCGGGCTGTGTCCACGGATCTCGAGCGCGTGATCGTCGCTGCGGAAACGTAGATCGCCATCATGGTTGGCCAGCGCGCGAAACATCTGACCCATGCCGAAGCCGCAGCCGCTGTCGCGGCCGAATCGGGACTCGCCGTCGGCCACCGCGACCTTCAACGCCATGCCGGCGTCCTCGGTGCCGGCATAGTCCGCATGCGCGAGCGCAGGCTCGCCAGCACGCCGATCCCGTTATCGCTGACAACGACTTCGAACGTGCCCGGAAGCGCGGCGAAGGCAACAAGGCCGGTGCGCGCCGTCTCGCTGTGACGGAAGACATTGTCCTGGAGTTCGCCGAGCGCGCCGACAATCTCGGCCGCGATCCGCGCGGGGAAGCCGGCGGCGAGGGCAGCCTGATCGGCCCGGCTCGCCCAAAGCTGCCAAAGGTCCGATCGCTCGCCATCCGCGCCGAGCCGCTGGAGCGGGAAGACGCCGGCCTGTGCGTTCTTCTCCGTGCCGGTCACCGTGTCACGGTCGAGCGCGGCTTCAATTGTCGCGACGAATGGCGCTTCGAGCGCAACGGACGCAAAGGCTGCGGGATATCGCCGTCGCGCGCGTACGAGTTCGACCAGGGGGCCGATCTGTCCCGATCGCTGCACGCGAATGGGCCCGAGACCGGGCAAGCCGCCGCTCTCAGCTGCAAAAAGCAGTTCGTCGGCGGCATCGAAGTCGCCGATGACCGTCTCCCCCGGTGTCTCCCCTTCCGGCTCCATGGCCCCCGATCTTGCCCGCCAGCGCCGGCAGGGCGTCATCCTGATGAAGCACGCGGTCCAGAACCACCTTGATAGCAGATGAAGGCTGAGTTCGCCTCCTGATTGCGCGCTTTTGGCAAGAATGGATCGCCGGGCCGCACCGAAATTTGTGGATTTCTTATGTATCTCGAACGACTTCTTCTGACGAATTTCCGGTGCTTTGGACCACAGACGACGACCATCGACATGGCGCGGGGCCTCACCGCCTTCGTGGGCGTCAATGGCTCAGGCAAGACTGCGGTGATGCAGGCGATGCTGAGGCTGTTTGGTGTCACACCCGAGCATCGACGGTTGCGCCGGCAGGATTTCCATGTGCCCAGTGCTGAAGCCGGTGCCCCGCTCGAACGAGAGTTCGTGGTCGAGGCCATTCTGGCTTTTCCGGAGCTTGATGGCGCAGACGGCCACGCCGCCGTGCCCGAGTTCTTTCATCAAATGGCCTGCGAGGAAGATGGGCGGTTGAAATGCCGACTGCGGCTCGAAGGACGCTGGACCGACGACGGTTCGCTCGAAGGCGTGATTGAACAGAAGTATCAGGCCATCCGTGCGCTCGGCATTTTCGCGGATGGCGATCGCTCGGATCTGCGTCCGACTGACCGCGCCCGCATTCAGATGATCTACGTGCCCGCGAGCCGGGACGGCTCTTCTTAGGTTAGCGCTTTCCTGCGTGGTCGCCTGTGGCGCGCGATCACCTGGTCTCAGGATATGAAGGACGTCTTCCTTGACGCCGGCGGTCGCCTCAATGGTGCCTTTGGCAATGAGGCAGCCGTTGATCTCGTTTCCGAGGCGGTGGAACGGCGCTGGCAGCAGGTGCACAGCGCAGGCACTGACACAAAGCCGGTGTTCCGGCCTGTTGATCTGCGTTTCCAAGAGTTCATCCGCAAGGTTGAGGTGGTGTTTCATCCCGACGAGGAAGGGCGCGACCGCGGGCTGGAGGATCTGAGCGACGGCCAGCGGTCGCTCTTCCATCTCGCGATGACCGCCGCGACCCTCGATGTCGAAGGCCGGATCGCCGACGGCACGGCCGGCGCCGCATTCCGGGCCGGCAGCATTCCGTTGCCCGCCCTGACCGTCATCGCGGTCGAAGAGCCCGAGAACAATCTCGCGCCCTTTTATCTGTCGCGCATTGTCCGCCAGATCGAGGAATTGACCGCCACGGGACGGGCGCAGGCCTTCGTCTCAAGCCATTCGGCGAGCATCCTCGCCCGCGTTGATCCCGGCCATGTCCGGCACTTCCGGCTGGAGCCGGCCGATCGGACCGCCCGCGTCAGGGGCATTCGGCTTCCCGAGAATGACGAAGACGCCGCCAAGTTTGTGCGGGAAGCCGTTCGCACGTACCCCGAGCTCTATTTCGCACGGTTCGTCATTCTCGGTGAGGGCGCGTCGGAGGAGGTGGTCTTGCCGCGCCTCGCGGAGGCACTAGACCTTCCGATCGATCGGTCGTTCGTCGCGATGGTGCCGCTGGGCGGCCGCCACGTTAAATCATCTCTGGCGATTGCTGAGCGACCTCGCGATACCCTACGCCACGCTCCTCGATCTCGATTGGGGACGCGACGGCGGTGGTTGGGGCCGGATCAAGACGACCTGCGAGCAGTTGCTGGCGATTGGGCGGACCTCAACTGAGGTCTTCGGAGCCGAGCTCGGCGTTGCCGAGATTGCGGTGCGGCTTGCCGAACTCGCAGCGCGCGATCCGCGCGACACCGCGGGTTTGATGCAATCCATTAATGCGCTCCGGCCTTTCGGCGTCTTCTTCTCTGCGCCGCTCGATCTCGATTATTCGCTGCTTACGGCGTTTTTTGCGGCCTACCAGCAGCTGGAGCCCGGCATGCGCGGACCACGCGCCGGGGAGCCGCGGCCGGCTGTACTCGGCGATGAAGGTCTGCCGGCGCTTTACGATGCGCAATATGATGCGTTGCTGCTTTGGTATCGATATCTCTTTCTGGGTCGTGGCAAGCCCAGCACCCATGTGCGCGTTCTGGCCCGGCTCGATATGCAGACCCTGAAAGCTGGCATTCCGGAAGAGCTGAGGGCGCTTCTCAATCATGTCATCGCCGCGATCGGCGTCGTGCCGGTGAGGTGGTAATGCCCCTTGTTGCACCAAATGCGTGGCGGCCGCGTGGCATCGCCGATCTCGAGCCCAACGCGTGGCATGTTCTCCGCCGTCACGGAAACACCTGCGTGGTCGCAGGGCCAGGCGCCGGCAAGACCGAGTTTCTGGCGCAGGCGCCGCCTACCTTCTGGAGACTGGCGCGTGTCCGGCACCGCACCGCGTTTTGGCAATCTCCTTCAAGACAGACGCCGCCGAGAACCTCGCAACCCGTGTGCGCGAGCGTTGCGACCGCGCGCAAGCCGATCGGTTTGTGTCGATGACTTTCGACGCGTTCACCAAAAGCCTCGTTGACCGCTTCTTACTGGCCCTTCCGGTCGACTGGCGCCCAAGCTACCCTTATGAAATCGCTTTTTCCAATCGTCGACGGGTCGAAGATTTCCTGACACGCGCGCGGCTTGCCGCGCCTCAGCAGCGGCAGGCGGCTATTGCTGGCTTCGGCGCAGCCGATTTCGAATCCAAGATTGTCGGCGCCTTTCGCCTGCCGCTTCAGGCAATGGCGCCGGCGACGGCGATTGAGTTTGTGATCGAGCGCTGGTGGAGCGAACTGCTGCGTCGGCCCGGTCGGTCTCTCCTGACATTCATCATGCTAAATCGCATGGCGGAACTGCTATTGCGCGCCCGGCCGCAAATCGCGCGCGCCTTGCACGCGACCTATCCGTTCGTGTTTGTCGATGAGTTCCAGGACACGACCCACGCGCAGTATGATTTTCTAGTTTCCGCGTTTGGTGATCCGCGGATTACCATAACGGCGGTTGGCGACGACAAGCAGCGCATCATGGTCTGGGCGGGCGCGCGCACCGATGCGTTCGATCGCTTCGAAGCGGAACTGGCTGCCGAGCGGGTACCGCTCGTGTTCAATTTCCGATCGTCGCCAGACCTTGTCCGAATTCAGCACGTCGTAGCTCAGGCGCTGGACGCCGGCGCGATCCCAACCATCGCGCAATCTGGCCGACAGGTGAATGGTGACGTCGCTCAAGTCTGGACATGTCCCACCGTGGCCGGCGAGGCGCAGCATCTGGCGCGGTGGTTGGCACAAGACATGGCTTCTCGCGGAACGCGCCCTCGCGACTACGCCATCCTTGTGCGACAGACCGCGGATCGGTTCGAGCACCAGCTCGCGCCCGCAGTGGCGGCATTCAATCTTCATCTTCGCAACGAAAGCCGCGCGCTCGGCAGGACCACGTTGCAGGATCTGCTTGTCGACGTCTATGCCGGAATAGCGCAAGCCGTACTGCGTCTTGGCGCTGTTCGTAGCGTGCCGGCGTCGTGGCAATTGGCGTTGGACGCTGTGCTTCGGCTGCGCGACGTCGATCACGACGACGAACTGGCTTGTCTGCGCGCGGAAGAGGGCTTGAGCGCGTTTCTGCACGGCTTGCGCACGACTATGGCGGCAGCACCGCCCTCAACGGCGGCGGCGGAGGCGCTTGCTGATCAGGTGCTTGCCTTCCTCGATCCGCGCGCCCTGGCTCAGTCCTTTTCGAAATATGCGACAGGCGAAGCGCTCGACATTGCGCTCGAAGCCTTTCGATTGCATCTTGCTACTTGTGCAGACGGCAGTCCTGATTGGGTGACTTGCCTCGATCGCTTTGCCGGCGTCGATCAGGTGCCGTTAATGACCGTGCACAAGAGCAAGGGCCTCGAGTACGACACCATCATCTTCGTCGGTCTCGACGATGCAATGTGGTGGAGTCACAGCGCCGGCAATTCAGAAGGGATCGCTACCTTCTTTGTCGCGCTGTCTCGCGCCAAGCAGCGCGCAATTTTCACTTTCTGCCGCGAGCGCGGCCAACGCGCTCGCGTCGCCGATCTCTATGCCTTGCTCACCGCGGCTGGCGTTCCGGAGGTGGCATGCTGACTCCAGGGAACAACGCGCTCGCGCTTCGCATTGCCGAGGTTCTGAAGAACCGATGCACCCACGAAACGCTGACCGGTGCGGCTGAGGACGCGGGGTTCATCCTTGGCGCGGAAGGTTCCAAGCGCGACCGATTTGCGTCAAGGCAAATCGAGACTGATCGAAACTCCCTCCTCGCTGGACAAGCTCGTTGTGTGCTCTAAGAAAAGCTACGTGCAATTGCGCAACAATGAGATTTTCGTCGTTGCGTGGATCACCAATGAGTGCAGCCCTATCGAGGGCGGGATCGTGGCTGCGACCCCGCCTAGGAAGGTCGTTGAACTCATCCCTTCCAAGGGGACGATTGCCGGTTGCTGAAACACGGCCAAGCGCTAGAAGATCCGAATTGAGAGGGTTACGGGGAACGTCGTCACCATAGATGGAATCGAGATTGAGCGTTCCATCTCGCAGATTTTCCAACGCATGAAGGGGATTTGACAGTGGGCTCAGCGTGGAACTGAGTTCAGGTGTTCCTTCAGTGACCGATTCGAATGAAATATCATGATCAATGAATTGTCCAAGATAGGTGTAGGCGGCGGGAACCGAGCTGTCACCGGAGAATGAAACATCGTTCGGCTTCTCCAGCATTTCCGCCCCGAGCCAATGTCACGATCATCGGGCAGCCGGCTGCTAGGATCCGAGGCGAGTGCGGGAAAAATATAGCCATAGCTCTGAAGGCTTCGCGAAAGCCCAAGAGGTAGAGCCAATCCGCGCGGAATGGATTTGCCGTGCATCAGCCGAAACATGAGGTGGCTCGAGGCTACTGTGCTAAAGAATGTAGTTCTGTTCCTGGTATCGGAGATGGAGAATGGATGTCCGCCGATGAACGAGAAACAGACGCCGACATTCCATAACCTTCAAGCACGAACTTCAGTCGGCTTGGTGCCTCTACTTACGGCCGCATGGTTGCAATATTCCTCACACGGTGATCACTGCAGCCTCAATGTACCCTCAGTACTTCCCAGCCTAGGCGGTCAACTCTGCAGTTCTTCTCTAATTGTAGCTTCCTGCAATACATCGTTCCACAAAGCGGTAAGCCTCTTCACCTTTTAACTGTATCTTCATGTCAATTGGGTGGCTCAAGGCGACAATGCGCCCCGCTGGGGTCAACATGTCCGGAGTAATTTCGTCAAGCGACTTTCCTCGCGCCATTAGTGATCTAATCTGGTCAACGGGTTCGAGCGGGATACAATCCGCAATGCTAACTGGCGTTCCGATTGGTGGGAAGTCGGTCACGTGGCCGTAAACGAGGGTTCCGTGAATCGCGCGGAAGGCTCCCACTGGAGTTTCAATCACTGCGTAAGGATTGAAGTAAAGGCGAGCAGGGAATCCATCCTTACCCAACGATTGTGCGATCCCAAATGACGGTTTGAAAAGATCGGGGTACTCATCCTTCAAAGTCGCGCCTAGAATGATTCGTATATCCCCAAGCTTCGTGTTGATTCGAGCGTCGAGGTTCAAGATTTGCAACCAAACCGTCTCCTTTCCCACCTCAAAGAATTCTTCGGGACGATCTCTGAAATCGGCCTCATAGATGGCACCCGGTAGATCAACTCCGCTGGGTACCTCGATCAGGGCCTTATGCTGATAGTCGCGACCGCGATAGATAAACGGATCACTCCAGCTTACTGTCTGACCAGCGAGTGGCGATACAATAGAGACTAGCGTGTCCTTGGGCGGCGTTTTTAGTTCAATGACAATTCTGAAGTGACTCATGTAGCCGCCCAAGGCTGAGCGGGGAAATGGCTTGGCCGGCACTTTTTTCGACAAATCTTCCACTCTGTCCTGAATCTGGAGGAGAGTTCTGCTCGTATCAGTGCCTTCCGATGTCTTAACATCGAATTTGCTATCGTCATCTACGCTTATCTTGATCATGACAGACATTCAAAGCCTCCATATTCTCTAGTTCTTCGGACACTGCGATGGCATGCCATCCAGCCCGAAGATGAGTCGATCATTGCTACTTGGGAGCGTGCCGAACACCTGCTTGAATGCTGCCTCACGGTCTGTTCCAAACAGACGCAATCGTTGGCCTATGTCATGCGGGATGAAGTTCAATGACTTGAGGTAATCAGACAAGGCAAGAGCGTCAGTATCAGTCATGTCGCGGTAGAACTGCCAGAGCATCACATGAGCAAGCGGTTGTGGCCGTCCATATTGGTCAAGCACCGTGCCAACGCCTTCGCGTATTGCTCGAGCGATCTGAGGTGGTGTAACTGGCTCAAGATCGCCTCCCTGGCCAAAGCGGGTGAGGTTCCCTCCATAGAGGACCGCATACCCTGGATACGGGAACGCTGACCAGCCTTTCTCATTCTGTCGCAACGGGAGATCCGGACCCAGCCGAAAAACACCGACAAATGGATCGATGGGATCGCCCCCGATAAAGGGTTGAAGAGTGCCGGACGTATCGTGATAGGAATGGCACTCTTTGCATCCCACTAGCGCATTCATGAGGTACTCAGCGCGAGCTGGATTCCGTCCTTGTGGTGCCTGAGGGATCGACGGTTTCGGATTCGCGGGCTGTGTCGGGAAGGGAAGATTTCGCGGTTGGATGGCGTTGCTTATCGGGCGCAGGGATTTGAGGTAGGCTGCCAGTGATTGAAGATCATCCTGCGCAAGATTTTCGTAGAAGGTATGAGGCGCGAATCTGAACAAGGAAGACCCATCCGGACGTATGCCAAGTTTGATTGCATCGATTATTTGAGCTTCGGACCAATTACCAATACCAGTCGTCATGTCGGGTGTGATATTGCTCGACTGGACGAGGCCGCTCGACGTTGCACTGAATCGCAGAATGAATGGCACGCCTCCTGCCATTGTTTTAGCAGGATCAAGATGTGCGAACCAATCAGGATTGGAGCGTACAGTCGTTTCGCGGGCTTGCTCCTCGGGCGTGCACGCTTGCGACAATTCCTTCACGGCCGGAGGAGTGTGGCATGCAGCACAAGCGCCAATCGTTGCCAAATACTCGCCCCGCTGTGACGCTGGGCCCTGAGCGTTGACGTTTCCTGATGAAAGAGCTGTGATCAGAATGAAGGCAAGCCGTGTTTTCCGGCTATTGAGGATCAGATACATCGTTTTGCTCTGGCAACTAGGCATCGCCGGTTTCAGTTTCTGCAATTGGCAACGTGATCATATTTGTCCTTTCCCATAGCAGGACAATTAGGAATGCATCACGGCATAGTCTCTAGCCGGCACGCCGAACGTAGTGTTTGGCTGATCTGGCACCTCCGGCATTTCGTTCCTTGTTTGACGGCTCACGAAGCTTCAGCGGTGGGCATCATGCCCCGACCGATTTATTGCGTTGAATACCCCCACGGGCACACACTTGATGTGTGGAGCAACGGGCGCCACGCAATCTCATAACGGAGTCAGATAATCGGTGTGAACATGCAATGTGCCTTTCAAAAGATCATGCGCTGAAATAGGTCTGCCTAATGCCAATCCGTGTTGCTCAAGATTCACGGGGACTGTGACCGCTCAAATCGCATCCAATGTGCTAGGTGCTTTCACGTTTCATTGGTATTTGCGGTCTTCGAACGGTCTGAGGGCCTCCGCCAGTGTTGCCGGGGGCTCGGTGGGCAGGAGACCATTACCTGTCGTTCGCATGCACGCAATTTCCTGAAATCCCTGTGCGCAGCTAATAGTCCCGGTCTGCTGTGATTTGGTGAAACTAAAGTCCAGACCAATTCGATGCTGCCGCAGATAGGCGAGCCTCATCTGCACATCGATCTCATCGAACGCGTTCAGTTCTTCAAAAT
>NZ_JAEMSD010000008.1:22047-43478 GCF_016462955.1 Bradyrhizobium sp.
ATTTCTCGGCAGCGTCCCTGCCAGGAGATGTGGCGCGTAAAATAGACATTGCCAACGACATTGGTTTCCTCGAAGCAGACGACGTGGCGATAGATGAACGCCGGTCGGGGTCCTAAATCATTGGCTATGGTCGATTGAGTTACATTCACGTTCATAGCGCTGGCTCTCTTGGCAAAAGTTGATTGCGGGCGGGGGCTGCAGAGCAGGCCGGACTCTCAAGGCAGGCAAATGCCACGGCGAAAGACCCTAAAGGAAGCCGGAGCTCGGCAATGAATAATTTCACATCCCCCATCGTGATCGGAGTGTTGGGGATGAACGCGGGAATCGATGTCAATGGCAGCTTTCGTCCGATCTTTCGGCAGGCTTCGTGAACGGTATGTCGATGAATAAAGTCGATGTCGTCGTCGGCGCCGAGTAATTCCATGTCGCAGCCGATCGGGGTACTTGCCGCAATAACAAGCGTCAGATCATCGCAGTGAGAGATTGATACCGAGCCGTTACTGTCGTTGCGGATTGGCTTTCCGTCGGCTCTTCGATCGACGGCGCCGCTGAGTCCCAGCGAAGCGATGGCCGCGCCGCGGCGAGACCCCCGTAAATTGTTGCGATCGCAGATAAGCGAAACCTCGATGCTGCGATCGCCAAAGGCCTCCCGCGCCAATCGCTCGAGATACGGACCGACTAGCGAGGGGCTAACTGCTAGGACATCTTTAATGTTCGTCGTCGCGATTGCGTGGAAGGTAGCGTTGATCCAGCGCTGTGCCACACGGCCATTCGCATCGCTAACGATCAAATCGAACGTGTATGAAGTTCCGTAGGTCTTTCGCTCGATCGCGCTGACGTGTCTGAGGCACCCGGCCGTTGAGTCGATTTCAACGCGCTCGACACTAACGGGAATAACCTGTCGATGCGGTACGGCGACTTGCAGCGCATGCAGGACCGCATCGGTCGCACCGGGGTCCCACAGCGTGAACGAGCGTGGCTCGAACGAGCCGAACCATTTTGTTCCCGGGTCGGGCCGCAGATGTGCGGTCACCTGTCGCGATGTTGCGGTCTCGAAGCGTTCCAGGCGCTGGAAGGATTTTCCATTGAAGAACAATGGGCCGTACAGCGGGTCCGCGGCAAAGCTGTGAGTCGGTTGGTTGGGAAGCCTCCAATCATGCGACGCGGCACCTCCTGCACTGAACGAGGCCTGCATACACGGAGTCAGGAATCCATCGTCGTCGGAAAAGATTTGAACATCGGTCGTGCAGCGCCCAGTTCGGAGGGCGGCAACCCGGATTCGAATGGCGCCGCTCACCGGCACATTTAGTGCGCGGAGAAGTCCGATGTCGCCGATAGTAGTGTGCGATTCGGATGGTGTTAGAGCGCAGGCGACCTGGGCCATCGCTTCCAGGCCCATCACAGCTGGAAGGACTAAGGCGCCGCCGACAATGTGATCTTCCAGATAACAGTCGCGTCCCCGGCTCAGCGTGGTTTCGACGACGAGCTCTACACCCGGGAAGTGGATCTTTGGCTCATCTAGGAACCGGAGCATGGGAAGTTCAAGGACGCCGAGCGAGAGATCCGGCGGCGGACCAAAGCGGCTGGTAACGGCAACTGTACCAAGGGTGCCTTGAGTGATCATTTCGTCAAAGGCCTTGAGGGCGTCATCCACCGAAAGGGCATCCACCCCGAGCGCGCCGAGACGTTCGATGGTGCCTAGCCGTTCGCCCATTCCCGTTCCACCCCACACGCTCCATTCGATGGCTAGCGAGGTGCGGTCCATCGAGGCCGAGGCCCATGCTTCCGTCGCCGCGGTCTGCATGGCGTTCGCCAGCGCGTAATGGGCTTCCCCTTCAAGTCCTATGCGGCCAATGATGGAGCCGAAGGTGATCAGTCGGCGGACCTGTGGCCCGAGCACCTCGAGTGTAGATTCAAGGCCGACGGTCTTTAGTGCGATGGTGCGCCTGACCATCTCGGTATCCAGTTCGATCAGTCGTTTTGGTTGATTGAGCGCAGGCGCATAGAGGAGGATCGTCACCGGCCCATAATCGTCAAGCACCGCAGCAAGGCCGGAGCGGAGGCTCTCCTTGTCCAGCACGTCGGCGCAGACGTAACGACAGCGTAATCCGCTTGCGGCGGCACGGGCGAGGCTCATCGCAACGGCAGGATCGCTGGCAGCGCTCCGGCCGATCAAGACGATTGCCGCTCCGCAGCGGGCGATCTCGAATGCGCATTCGGCCGCAATGCCTTTACCGCCTCCGACGATGGCAACTACATCGCTTGCGGCGATGGCAGCCAATGACGATGAGCGGGGGATGATCGGCGCGAAGATCGGTTCCCGTATCGCTCCATCCTGGGCGAGCTGCACCTCGTAGTAACCGTTCACATCGGTCGCAAGTATACGAGCAAGCCGCGGGTCGGCCATGTCGCAATTCGGACAATCAATGACGCGGACCGATCGGAAGTAGGCTTCTCTTGCGACCGAACGAGCAAAAGCCGAGATCGGCGCGCCGTGATGACAGATCGCCAGATGTCGCACGTTGGCTTTGATCGCGGCCGAAACTCGAGCCACGAGCTGCTCGGCCAGCCCCGCTTCAAATTCACCTTCCACCCAAATTGCCAGGCCACGGTCGCTTGCCTTTTCAGGTTCCTCAGGTATTGGCGAAAAAACTCTCACATGGGACCACCAGGCCGGAGAAGCGCTTTGCGCCCGTAGCGTGGCTTCGCTCCAGTCCATTCCATAGGTTTGAACCCATGGGCGCACACCAGCGATTCGTGCCTGGGCGTTATCGGCATCACCTCCGAATGCTTGAAGCTCAGCCAAGGCGTCCGCGAGCTGCCGCGCTGTCGCATTCGAAAACTCTATCGGCGCCGAAGGAAGGCGCACGCGCAACGCCTTGGCCGCACCGATTACAATCCGCGTTACGGCAAGAGAGTTGAGATGAAGTGCGTCAAGGAAACGGTCGTCGAGGCCGATAAGGGAAACTCGTAATCCGGTCTCTTTAACGATCGCAGAGAGCACTGCCGTTAGCGGAGTGGTCTCTTGCGCCAACTCCTCAAGCGCGGGTTGCTGGATGGGCCGTGGGGGTGCCGGGAGGCCAGCAGGACTTGCGGGCTCGCGCGAGCCGCAGGGACTCTCAATGAACGTCGGTGTGGCCAAAGGCTCGAATGTACGAAGATGTCGATCTGTATACAGAGGCTCCGCGCGGATATTGGCGCCTGCGGCGAAAAGAGCGCCGGCGGTGTAAAGGAGCGGCCTTATGGAGCTTCCGAAAGCGTCCACCGATGATGCAGCAATTCCCGCACTCCGGGCCAATCGTGTCAGGCCTTCCCCTGGGCCGACTTCGACCAGAAAATCAGATTGAGCGCAAAGCGCTTCGAGCGCGGCATCGAAGAAGACGGGCTCCACGAGTTGATCGACCAGCAGTTGGCGGAGGTTTGAGTGGGCCGTGAGTGGCGCGCCGGTAATCGTGGAGATAACTGTTCCTTCAGAGATAGATCTGAATGACGCCGCCCCCAGGGCGAGTGCCAATTCGTCACCCGCCGGCTTCATATGCGGACTGTGGAATGCGTGGGATACGGCAAGTCTTGATGCTTCAATCCCGCGGTCTTTGCAGCGTGCGAGGGCGTGCGTTACCGCGTCAACACTTCCGGAAAGAACCGATTCATGCCTGCCGTTTCGACATGCCACGACTGTGTCGGTTTCACGGGCGAAATGTTCGGCATCGTGGGGTGGAAGTACAACCCGAAGCATACCGCCCCCAGGTGAACCCGCGCGAGCCATGATCGATCCTCGCGTTCGCGCGAGTTCAAGGGCCATCTCCGGATCCAACGCCTCAGCCCAGGCGAGCGCGCTTATCTCACCAAGGCTATGGCCGGTTGCTGCGCAAGCCGATATGCCAAGGCGCTTTAGAACGTCCAGCGCGGCAAGGGACGCAGCCACGATGGCAGGTTGAGCGACGCTAGTGTCGAAGGAGTTTTGACCGCTCGCCGTCGGCAGCGCCTCGGTCAGCTTGGCGACGCCCGCAAAGCGGCGACGCCAAAATCCACCATCGGGTCTGCACGGTGCGCCTTGGCCAGGGAACAAAAAGCCGATACGGGGGGCGCGAGACGGGCGGCCAACAAACACACCCTCGTTCGAGTCCGCAAAAGTCTCACCAGCGATCACCGCCGCCTTGGCACGGGCCAGCCGCTCAGCGAGTTCTGTGTCAGTAGAGGCAACGATGGCTATCCTTATGGGGCCCGGTCCCGCTTTGGAAGCCGCATACGCTGCTGCGTCGGAAAATTCGGCAATCGAAAGCGTCGCGGTACGGCCTTCGAATGTTTCAATAGACTCGACAATATCGCTCGTGCCGTCTCCGGAGAATAGAAACAGCTCGGCGTCCTGCGATCTGGGCGAGCAGGGGAGGCCGATCGGACATGTGGCCGCGCCTATGCGTTCAATCACGAAATGCGTATTGATACCTCCAAAGCCGAAGCTGGATACGCCGGCGAAGCCGCGCCTCGGATCATCGATCCGTTCGGCCGCGACGTTTGCGCGAACCCGATGGCCCGTTTCCGCGAATACGGGATGTGGATTCTCGCAGCTCACGTGAGGCGGTATGACGCCACATCGTAGGGCTTCGACGGCTTTGATCAGGCCGGCAAGACCTGCTGCGGCCTTCGTGTGCCCGATATTGGCCTTGATCGATCCGATCGGAAGTGTCGAACGAGATCCTTCGCGCAATGCGGCAAGCGCGCGCACTTCAATCGGATCGCCAACGGCGGTGCCTGTACCGTGCGCCTCGACAAAGTCCACATCCGCCGGATCGACCTGAGCCATTTCGTAGGCGCGCCGATAGGCCAGCAGTTGCCCCTCGAGTGATGGCCGGGTAAGGCCGCCGGCGCCGTCGCTGGAGAGCCCCCAACCCCGAATGCGGGCAAGAACAGGCAGTCCGGTTCGTAGCGCGTCTTTCTCGCGCATCAGTACCGAGCATGCACCACCTTCCCCTGGCCAAAAGCCACTGCTCTTCGCATCAAAAACCCGCATTTCGTCGGTAGCCAGGGCGCCGTTTCGAGAGAATCCGACCAGTTCGAAGGGATCAAGGCTGAGGTCGACGGCGGCCAGCACCACAGCATCGACTTGCTCGCTTGCCAGCAGATTGGCGGCGTCGCTGAGGGCGACGAGCGACGAGGCGCAGGCGGCATCCACCGAATAGGCGCCGCCATGCAGGTCGAAGTAGTTGGCGATCCGGCCCGCGATGGTGTTGGCAAGACCGCCGGCGAGGCTCTCCTCGTTCGGATCGGGAAAATGCCGACGCAGTTGATCCTCGAACGCGGCGCGTAAGCGCGTGGTCACGTCGGCAGCAAGGCCTTCGAGCGCCGCAGCATCGGCCATCAGCTCGTTGAGGAAAGGGGCTCGAAGACGGAGAAGCGAGCTGCGGCTGAATTCACCGGCCAGTGTATTTGCGACGACAACCGCTGTCCTGGTGCGATCTATTCGGTCAATCCCACCAATCGCAAGGATTGCCTCTGAGGCGAGCTCAAGCGCCAGCCAGTGGGTGTGGTCTGTCGCCTCATAAGTCCTCTTGGGTATTCGAAAGGCGCTGTGATCGAAATTCCAGTTTGTGAGAAGCCCCGCGCGAATTTGGGTGATAGAATCGGCTTCGCCGATTGCGTCTACGGTATAGCGGCTGATATCGAGCCGCTCTCGCGGTATGCGTCGAAACGAGCGCCGACCTTCCACTACATTGGCCCATAATTCCGCTGGCGAGTTCGCATCGGGAAGCCGGCACGCCGTCGAGAGGATTGCGATGCTCGGGGGGCGGGACATATCTCGCCTACTCTGCCGGCGTCATATCAGGGCTCAGTTTGCCGCGAGTCGAGATTAGCAAAGATCTCTGACGAGCACTGATTAGCGAAATTAAAGCTCCTCGTGCGGCCGTCACGATCGTCAACGCGTAGAACATCCCGAAAACGACATGCATCTCCATAAAGACTGCGTAGAAAGACGCGACGGCGACGGCGAAGCCGATCTGACCTTTCGTTCGCGACGGCGATGTAGCAGGGTCGGTTATCATGTAGAAGGTAAACAAAATAAACGCGAAGCCGGTCATTGGCAGTAGACCGGCCATAGCCGGTGTGCCGTGAAGTATCGATCGCAGTATCGCTTGGGCTGCGAACGCAGATACCCAAGCGACGATCAAGGGAATGCGGCCGGTAGCTTTGATATTGAGATAGCTCCCGGTGCAAATGACGATCAACGGCAGGATCCAATCAAAGATTCCCGAGGTGTTCTCGGTGAATTGATAAGGGGGCGCGATCCCGACGGTCGGAAATAGCAAAAGGGTGACGGTGATTCCAAAGTTGGATGGATTGAGGAAATGGCGTAGCGTCGGTTGTCCCGGCCGGCCGCTGCTGACCGCCATCCGAAAAACGTACTTGGAGGCCATCGCAGTAGCCGCAGCGAAGGCTATGGCGGAAACGTTCTCAGCCGCATAGAGCAGCATTGCTGTCGCCAGACCGCTGATATGGGCGGGAAGCAGGAACTTAACGAGATCCACGGGCGATCCGGCATAACGAGGTGAGCGCCGGTTCACCCGTGCCTCAATCGTCTCGCCGACGAGTTCCACTCCGTAGGCCGTCAGAACCGACACAAATGGAGTTATCCAGGATTGCTCAAAGCCGAGAAAGGCATGTCCCAGAACATTGAGGACGGTGATCGCAAATGCAAAGCGCGACAAGCCACCCAGACGCTTTTCCGAATACCAGCGGTCTGCAATCGGTGTTGAGGTTCGAGATTCAAGCTGCCCAGTACTGAGATCACTGCCCAATGTGAACGACACGACACAATCCCTTCATTTCCTTATTCAATGCGTGACGCGGTGTTCGGCATTCCGTTTCGCCAAGAACGACTTGATGGCGCCCCGGCGTTACTTCGAAGATCTGCTCCTGCTCTCCATTCTTCGTGCGCCAGGTGATTTGAACTTTGAACAACTCGTTCTCCAAGGTTTGACCGACGCCAAAATGAAATTCCGCGGCTCGCTTGCCGCCATGTCCAGAACCTCCGTCGATCACCGACGTCGCGATCCTTCCGTCGGGTAATTTGAGACGCGCTTCCGCGCCTATTGCGGCTCTTATCGTACCCGGCACCGCACCTTGTACTTGGGCGTCGATAACAATGGCCCGACCGACGCCCGTCGAGCTGTTGCGCAGGAATACGGACGGACTCCATTGGCGGGCAATGACGATCGCAAGGCGCCCATCGCCGAATACGTCACCGGTCGCTATTCCCCGCGAGGTCGTGTCGTGGTCCAGCTCGAGCAGTGGCCACACATCCTTGAAGATGCCGCTCGCGTCGGGCACAAAAATACGATCGTGGTCACGACCAGAAAGTTCGTCTCCGGTGGAGAAGCGAGGCCAGGCACCGGGATGCGATAGCAGTTCGTCGTTGCCCATGGCCAATTCCTGCAACTCGGGCCAGCGATTCCGTTCACCGCGAATGAAGCCGATTGCCTGGAGCAGGGCAGGACGACCGGAGTTGAGAATGTCGGCAAATTTGATGTCCCATGCCCAATTGCTGGTCCATGTTCCACGAGCAAAGCTCTCGTCCCGATACGGTGCGACCCCACGGCTCCAGCTCCACGGATCGCCGGTATGAACAAACAGAAAGTGGCTTTCCAGCAGAGCGTAGGGCGAAGAGATGTTGCTGACTGCGATTGCGGCGTGCCCGTCGCCCTTCACATCGCCGAAGTCAACGCCCATGCCTTTGAATGAATCGCGCCCCAGTACCTTCGACCGCGGGTCCGTGGGGTTGCGCTGGCCTTCAATGATTTCAAACCGCGGTTCTCCCGGCTTCGAGCGATTGAGGAGCAGACGATCGGGACCAAAATCGTTGGCGACATAGATTTCCGGCAAGTGGCGATACGCCGCCAGAGAGCTACCCCCGATCTTGATGAGATCGTCGTCGAGGTCGCGCGCAGCCAACGCCAGCGTCCAGCCATTTCCCATCTCGGGGGTAAAGGCATGACTGGCGTCTTCATAACTCACCGTGCGGGCGTCTGAGGCCTTCCACCGCAGAAGTCGATTGCGACCGGCGTTATCGGCGCGCGACATCGAATGCTGCATTTCGAAATGCGTGGTCGCTCGCGGATCGAGTACCCGTTCGCCGTCACGAAAGTAGTTTCCGAAGATCAAATCCGGATGACCATCGCCGTCAACGTCAGCAAGAATTGCGGTGTTCGTGTTCCAAATCTCGCGATCCGGTACGATCTCTATCGGTGTAAACGCGGCCGACGTTAGTGCCTGCTCGTCGTTGCGAAGGAAAACGATCGGAGTCCTTCCCCAATAATGGACGATGAGATCCATTCGGCCGTCTTCATTGACGTCGGCTGCCAAGCACCCCATTGGAGCCAAGGTGGCAGGGTCGTACCCTTCGGACGGGGTCGGCAGGAAGAACGGGAGATAGCGCGGCTTGCCCGTTTCGGGCAAAAGCTCAGTGCCTGGCGCAGGCAATATCGAAACGCTATCGTTGCGCGGATCGACGAGGCAAATGTCTGCGGGACGGCCGAAATCTGCGATATCCGCGAGTGCTACACCGGCTCCAACCGACGATATCCAGGCGTCGATATGCCGAACGGAAGGATGTACCTCGCGGATTTGACGCATGCGCTTGCCATTGTCGGGCGTCACCAGGTAGTCCCGCTTGAAGCTCAGTCCGGCCTTTCGATCGTGCGCGGAGATGTCACGTGGTTGAGCCAGAACGTAGAGGGCGAGCACGATGGACGTGGTTGCAATCTTGGCAGCATGGAGACGGAAGACTCCCATCATGATCAGTCTCTCCCGACGGACAGGAAAGCCTGCGCCACACTGTCTCGCCAATTTTGATACTTTGGTGGATCGGATGGCGCCGCCGACAAGCCGGCTCGCGCTTCCCTTACAAGCCCGGCGACTTCGCAGGCACTAAGGTTCCAGATGGATCGCGCGACCACATCGGTATGTACAGGAGCATGAAGCGCAAGCGCATGCGCCTCGCAAGCAAACGCCACGCCCTGAGCGTAGCTGGCCGCGTTTCGATCGGCTGTCGCGAGTGCAGCGGCGGCCTCGGTCTGACCAGCCGGCCCGGCATAGGCCATGGCGAGGCCAAGACCCGACCATAAATCGCTCTGCCTCTCGTTCGGGAAGCCCAAGATCAAGCGAATTGCACTTGCGGCCGATCCACCCGCGACAAACCACAAGGCACGGCCGACCCCTTGATCATAGGCGCGTGCAGCGTAACCCGATTGCTCACGGCGCCATCCCGCAAGGACGCGCTTGTGGTAGAAATAGGTGTCGTGAAACCCTAATCCGTCGATGGCCAGCCATCGATGGACGGTGTTCAGCGATGCCAGAATCTGCCTGCGCCGCCACGGAACGCGCGCGATCGCCCAGCCGCAGCCAACGTGGACGAGATATGTATACCTGGAATCCAGAGCGACGACGAATGCCGGAAGCATTGGTTTCCGGAATGGCAGGGCATCGACAACCGCAACGCCCATTGCCGCTCCTTCCGCGGCAAAGCCGCGTTCGTCCAGTGGCAGGCGACGGACATATTGTATGATGCTATCCAGATGTTGTGCCGCAAGTGCCGCGTTGTAGCCGGCGATAAATGTTCGCCCGACTGCTTCCAACGAACGTTGAGCCGGAGAATGAGGCGTGGCAAATCCACGGGCCTGAAAAGAGGCTTGATCTACAGACAGCCCGAAGAGGCGAGGTACTAAGGCCCTCAGGAAAGTGGTGCTCGTACCAGTATCGACAACTGTCGTCACAGCTTCCTCTCTCGCCTTTTTAGCCAAGCAGTAAGCAGTCTCTCGAGTAGCTTCGGCCGATATTCTTCAATGACGCCGGTGCTGTCCTGCTCGTCCTCTTGCGAGCCGCTTGATTGGCCAACGCTGGCACCCGCGTTACTCGGGTCCCATTGGAGGGTTCGCCTGACGAGTTCGAAGGCTTGTTCGGGGCTAGCGACAGAGATTTGGAGTTTGCCGTGAATAAATTTGCCACGCCAATTGTCTTTCGACTCTCGCCAGAAATACAGCCGGAAAATCTCTACGAGTTCGTTAGGGCCCTTGTGCATCGGCTTGCCCACAATTATTCGAGGCAGCCTAGGCCACATTAGCCGGCCAGATATTGCTTTCTGATCTTGGCTGTATGTTAGGATTTTGCGGTGCGGATCACGGCAAAGTCACGGTCACTAACCCGGATTTTTATTGCGACAACCGGGATAACTGAGGTGGGATATGACCAAATGCGTTTTGCATGTGTTGCTCAACATGATCAAAGAAATCGTCAGAAAGAATGTCGTTATGAAGTCGTTTCGTTTCTGGCATCGGGCCGATATTGAGCTCTAGCTTCAGGAGGGTCACGAGCCGCTGATAAGCACGAATAGCTTCTACACGTTGTCCATTCAGGACAAGTAGCAGCATGACGCTGCGTTGAACACTTTCACGTAACGGATCGGTCGCTAGAATGCGTCGACCGAAATCCAATGCGTGTTCATAACGGCCCTGATTGGCAGCAACGCGCATGAGTTCAAAAGTGCTTCGAACGAAGAGGCAATGAAGTCGCTCGCGCTCCTGAAGCACCCATTCGCCGTCGTAACCATCTAGAAATGGTCCACCGTATCCCTCGACAGCTGCGCTGATATCCTTCATGTCGGCATCGACAAGCGGGCAGGCCTGGGAATGGCTCAAGACACGACGGGCGGCGCTCTCCAATCCATGGGTGTCGATCGCCATGGAATGCGATTGCTCCAGGATAACATCCTCTCCCAGCGTGATAAGATGTTGACCAGCCCCCTTCGATCCGAGTTCAAGTATCTTTCGGATGCGCCAGATCGCCGTGTTGAGGGCGGAGCGGGCCTTGTCCGGGTCGAGCTCCTCCCAGAACAAATCTGCAAGACGCTCTCGGCGGTGCACACGCCCGGCAAATTCGAAAAGATAGCAGGCCAAGAGCCGCCCGGCGGGGCCCAGGTCAGGTTTTACGATAGCACCATTGGCCGAAATGGAAACTCCACCAAGCAATGATACGTTGAGCACGGCAGCCCCCGCACAAAAAGCTTACCCATAAACAACTCGAAATAGACAATAATTGTGATTGCATCCTATCTCCAGCGAAAGGTCAATCCATCACGATAGGATCACGGAAAGATTTAGGGCCGGCAAGAGATGCAGGGTGGGCCGCAGATCGCGTCGCGCGAACGGCAAATGTGCTCATTGGAGGGGATCAGCGAAGGTCCGGTAACAAGAAGCAATTCTCGAGCGCCGGCCCTAGGTCGGGACGGCCGTCTTTCGTTCTCGCAGATACTCCATCAAACCAACCATTGCGAAGGGCATCGGCAATAGGTTCATAACAAAATGCCAGGTCACTCGACAGCCAACCGCAAATTCACGTTCGCCGATTACATTCGCGGCGCCGAACAGGGTGCTCATGCCTATCGGCTTGCCCAGGAAATAAGCCGTCGCTGTCAGCGATATGTGCTCATAAAGGTGAAAGGTTTCTATATAGAGGGCCCAGCGAACCCATTTCGAGGGAACGCAGCAATAGAGAGATGCAAGGCCCGCGAGGAAAATGCTGTTGCCGATCAGGTGCAGAACTTCCATTCCGAGCATCATTTGTCTTTGTGCGTCGGCGCTCGTAAATACGCCGCCAATCTGTTGCACCAGGTCATTTACCCACGGAGACATCCAGGCGGTATTGCGACCACAGATGTTAGACGCGTCTCCCAGTATCCACATGGCAAACTGGAACGCGTGTTCCGCAAAGTGTCCAATCTGAAATATCAAACCGAGCCCTGCGGCCGTCGCCACCATCAATCCCAGGATCGTTATTTGATCGCTATGCGCGGCCCCGGTGGCTGTCGCAGTGGAGCCCATGCTGGCGACGTCTGCGATGCGTGTAGCATTCCTTGAAAAATTAGTAAGGTGGTGAAGCATATCCGCAATCCGTGTGCTTAAGAGCCCAGTTTGAAAAATCGTAGTGCTTCGGGCCTGTCCGCAGGTCACGAGAAAATCTCGAAACGTTTCTTGAATCCCCGTGGGGTTTGATATCACGGTCGATGGTGGACGATGCGCCTTCGTGAGTGGTCTGCAGGTCACTGCACAAGAGGGTTCACGTGTTCTCGCGCCGCGGTGGTCGTTGCGCGATAAGTGGCTCCGTTTGCCTGTGCCGGCGGCGCCGATCAAAAAGCAATAATTGTCCAAGAGGCCGGTGATCTTCTCGTGATCCGAGGAAGCAATTCTCGGCTTCGTTCAACCAGAAAATCTGGCGGTCCGGATTTACTGAGGCGTAGACAGGATCTGCTCGTTCGGTATGCCAACGTCACTGTAGGAAAAGAGCATGTCGCCGGGGGCACAGGCTGATCGTCGAGCACTGATCCGACTCTTGATCAAGGAAGCCCGCTCAAAAGGAATAAGACAATGTCTAGTAGGCACCGGCCGTTCTCGCCAGACCCGTCACAGGTCGCGTTAAAGCCCGACATCTCTGGCAACACCATCAATGGTCTTGGCGAGACGGCGCCGCGCCGACCTCGTATAGTTTATTGGGCGCAAGATCCCGACACAATTGCACATGGCGGGATGCAGCGCTGGTTTTACGAGGTCGATCCGAACAATCCACATTTGGCTCGAGCACGGGAGGAACGGGCGAAGCAACTCGCGTCCCCGATTTGCGATGTTTCAGGTGAGCCGGTCGATCGTACTCCAGAGCAATGGAATACAGCGTTTGCCGAGTTCGCGGAGGGCGGTCAGTTCGACATGTGGGGTGTAGCCAGGATGGATCCGTCATGGGTCTATGAAGGACAGGAGGTGCTGCAAGACTACATTATCATGCTCGGTTTCGGCCATGATTACGATCAGATTGCAACTGCACCCGAAGCTACCGCTGGCGCTGAAGTGGTCCGGCAATACGGACGAGCGGCGGCGGCTGCGAAATCAGTGAGTGGCTGGCTTCGTGGGCAAGGCTGGGACGCTGAGCCATTGACGGGGCCAATGACATCGAAGGTGATGATGATTCCGCCAGCGATTGCCAGCGGCTTCGGCGAACTCGGCAAGCATGGCTCTCTGATCAATGCCGAGTTCGGCGCATCATTCCGGCTCTCTGCGGTACTGACAAATGCCCCATTTCTTCCAACGCCGCCCCGAGCGTTCCAGGTCGAATCGTTCTGCGTGAACTGCAGGATCTGTGAGAACGCATGTCCGCCCGAAGCCATCAGCCCTCTCAAGCAAATCGTTCGCGGCGTCGAGAAATGGTACGTAGACTTTGACAGATGCCTCCCATTTTTCAACCAGACCCACGGTTGCGCTATATGTATTTCCGTGTGCCCGTGGAGTCGGCCGGGAATCGGCTTAAATCTGGCGGAAAAACTGGCGCGTCGGACAACACGCCACGATGAATCCGGGAGCCACGAACTCACCTAATCTGCCCTTCGCTAGTCGTTTGATGCCGTTGTCGATGATGGACCATTGGCCGAACAGGCCTGTGCCGGCGGCGAAATCAATTTTGGCCCGTAGCTCAAATGGTGGGTTTTGGCCTAGCAAGGTCGTGAATGCTTTATATTTCAATGGGGATTGACTGACACTTTCTCCGCCATTCGCACGATTTTGTACGCAAAACTACTCTTTTGAACGATTTCGCGCTATCATGGGATGGTAGGTGTCTTGGGCGACGACATCTGGAACGATGGCGTCGTCGTACCGGTCGATTTGCCTTATGCCCGATGGGGTCATTCGGCTGGGGGAGACTTCCCCGCGCGCTCGCGCGATAGTCCTCGAAGCCGGACCTTGAACGCGCGCATTTGCGAGTCCTTGTCGACAGAAAGGATGCGATCCTTGTCGCGCACGGCTTGCCCCAACGGCGTCGCCCCGGACTCGATCAACTGTCGAACGATGACATCCGCGCGAGCGCGATCGGTGCTGCGATCGTTCAGCAGGCCGAAGGACTCACCGTGAGCGAGTGCCGACCGTCCGTCGTTGAAGAGACTGTTGAGCAGGTCCTCGAGCATAACGGTGCGACCGGACTGGTCCGTCGCCTCGGTGATGCCGAACGTGGCCTCCACGTACTCCGTCATCTCGCGGAGATTTCCGCCTGCTCCGGAGAGGATGTCCAGCGCGCAGCCGTACTTCACGACCGCCATGAAATCCGAATCCTCTCGGCGTGCCCCGCCGAACCAATGCAATGCGTTCACCCATCTCTCGATCAACCACGCCGCATCGAGCCCGTCCTGATGGGCCTCGGCGTACGAGGCGAGAACGTGGCCCGCCGCTTGGCGGAAGTCCGCGGTCTCTGCGAGGAATTCCTTGAACCGGTCGGGGTGGCCGCCGAGGCCGGGCAATCGCGCGCTCGAACCGGCCACAATTGTGCCCTGAGTGGTCGTCGCGAGTCGGACTCCCCCAGGGAAGAACGCAACGCCGGCCCGGTTGAGCAGAATGCCATCCGATGGCGGCAACATGACGTTCAGGGAATCGATGGCCAAATCGACGAGCACGTTCGCCTTCGCGTGCGAACTCTCGGCGTCATGGCCCTGGACCAGCACGCTTCCGATCCAGCCGTGATGCCCTATCGCCCTGAGCACGGTCTCGACCTTTGTCTTGTCCGGGACCGAGAGCGCCTCGTCGGGAGACCAACGCGAGCCTTCCTCCCAAGCCTGCAGGACATTGGCCCTCACGGCATCTTCGACGAGAAACTCCTCCGCCCACGCCATGCGCGAAAAAAACCGAACCGGGCCGACGTCGAAGCTGGCACGCGGTTCGTTGGCGTGAAAGAGATGACAAGGGATGTGGCGATAGGCATCCATCTTCGTCTGCGCGAGTTTCCCTTCCAGCGCGGATCGAAAGAATTGCAGGATTTCCTCCGTTTCAATCGTCGCGGACTTGTCTTCGGCGGAGGCAGCGATCTCCTTCAGGTGCGAGTAGGTGTCGCCAAGAGCGATCAGCGATAACCTCTGGTAAGTGTTGGCGGAGAATTGCGCCTTGGCCTGCTTCGACGAGCCCCGTTCGGCAGCCGCGAGCAGATGAGCGATCCGGATCGCCTCCGCGCTGACCGGATAGGCGAGGCCGTCGGATCGCAGGATCTGAGGATCCATCAGCGCCGCCGTCTTGCTGTCGCGACTCGCGAGTTCTTTGGAACGACGAACGATCTCCTCGATAAACCGCTCCATCTGTTCGGACGCCGACAAGCGATCGAGTTCAGGCCGGGGTTTTCTGGTCGACTTCTTCGGGCTCATCCGCGTTCGTTCCTGGGAGGGGCCGCGCGGAGCTAGACAGGGCCGCGCGTGCCGATCAGATCACGGCGACGTACCAATCAGAGATTGCGGTCGAACCGCAAGCTCGCTGCGAGAGGCTATCATGGATGCGGCACGCTCCGCAGATCAACGGCGATACTGGGCTCTCGCCCAGTTCGTGCCTTTGGCCGATCTCGAATGACCGTCATCATTCGTAGCGATCACTATCTAGACCGGTGAACAAGGGCCTCCAAGAACTCGATCAAGAAGCCGGCGCCTTCACCGGGAAGCCTCTCGCGAATATTTGCCTCTAGTGCCACCCTTCTTCTTTGAATTGCTTCACGAGCGCTAGCCTGGTCGGCAAAAAGACTCATGAATGTAAGTTTTTGAGCACGATCCTTGCCCACCGGCTTCCCGGTCTGGCCGGAGTCGCCGGTTGCCTCCAATAAGTCATCGACCGCCTGAAAGACAATTCCAATTTCGCTCCCAATATCGAAGAGACCTCTCACCATTTCTTCATCGGAATCCTGAGTTCCAAGGCCGGACGCGCATGACAGCCCAAATAGCGCGCCAGTCTTTCCTGAAAAAATAAACTGCAAGGACCCTTCGGTCCTATTAGAGGTCGGCCAAGTGGTCGACTCGATATCTGCTTCCTGCCCGGCATGCAGCTTATGCAAGATTTCTCGAAGCAGGAACGGCGGTATTCTAAGTTTCTCTTGAAGAAGGCTAGCACCTTCGATGAGCAGGACACTAGCGGCGAGCAGACTCAGGTTAACGCCAAACTTGCTATGCGTTGCCGGCTCACCGCGCCTGAGTTCATCTCCATCTTGGATGTCGTCAATGATCAGTGTATACGTGTGAATGAGTTCCACAGCTGCGGCAGACTCGATCACGTCTTCAAATGGCGTGCCACAACAGCGCGCGGTCAGAAGCGTCAATGCTGGTCGGATTCTCTTGCCCCCACCTCCAGCGAACGTCGCATATCGAGCAATGTTAGATATTTGCTCAGCTGCGGCGTACGTTGGAAGCCGTGCAATCGCGGTCGATAGCGCTGAATCAATTATTGGCTTCGCGTTTCCGATAAACTCAAGGGGTGTCTTGGCTTGGCGAAGGACGTCTAGATCGAGATTCATAATTCCCCGCGACTGATTAGTAATATTCGAATTTATCGAAAGCGTGTAGACGATTTTCTTGCGCCGAAAGATGAAGATACACGTGCGGCATAACGTTCCTGCTTTCAAGCCAGCCGCTGCGGGGCTCGGTCACGGTCGGTTGGTCACTCACGAGCAGTCGATCCATCTCCAATCCTGCTAAGGGTGATCCGCTCAGGGTCGGTTTACTGCATTCACAGAACGCCGTGCTGTCAGCAAAGGCAGTGGCCTAGAACTTCCGCGTATCCAGCTCGCTCAGAAAAAAGCCAGTTTTGTCCAATTTTCTAGGTTGTCGCCGCCGCGAAGGCGTTCCTTCTTGTTTGCCATATAGTGCTCTTCCAATGGAGCCCGCGAACGGCAGAGACTTAAGGCCACCGAAGGTGCAATACAGGGGCTCCATCGTCCAACTCTTCTCCGTTTACCCTAAGAGTTTTAACGTACGCGGCGAGCCCCGGGCGGTTTCGCACAAACTCTGCCCACGAATAGCTGAGGCAAGCCTCCGAACGAATCGCTTCTAGGTCGGCCTCGAGCGGTGGTGAACTTTGGAAAACTTTCTTGACCGAAAGATCAGAACTCTTGTCGCTCTTTGAGGTACCAGCTGGAACGTGCTTTTCGCCAAAAAACAAGAATCCAAATACAGGTGCAACCGTGAGAGTTGTGCTGCGAATCAAGGCAGTACCGACGCCTGCAATGAAGGGCTGTTTCGAATACGGGCGGTTGACAACGAAGAATGTGGTCTCGGTCTTTCTGACGTCATTCTTCGCTATATCATTCAGAACGACGTACAGGTGAGGCCCCGTCGTAAAGAGAGTTCCATTCCACAGGCCACGCTTTGATACCATCCGTATGTCCATCGATCGCGCATCAGGCGTGGTGCGGTAGATGTACGCAGCGGTGCTTCGAATTTCGGAAGCAGGCTTGCCGTCTCGGTCGATTGGCGAGACGTAATAGAATGTCCATGGGCCCGCCATGTTTGAGGCTAGGTCCCCGATGACCTCTCCTTGAAGTCCATGTGGGATGTTACTCTGGAAGACCGCCGGAAGTTCATGCTGCACTGCCAAGCCCGGAGGGATGTCGGATAGATCCAGCCTAAGTTTACGCGCCTGGATTAGCTTCTGAAGCGCTTCATGTAAGTCATCCATCTCTTCCGGCGGCAGGTGCCAGCCGCGCAAGATTGCGCTGATCTTGCCGCCATCAATAACTCTGCTCCAGTGTTTGTTGATCTCGGCTGCCATTTCTTTCGCGGATAGCTTCTTCCTCCCTTCCTTTTTGAGCGCTTCCGTCAAGTACACTAGGGCAAACGTTATTGTTTTGGCCTTTTCAAAGCTCACAGATCTCCCCCCGAGACACGTTGCTGACATCGTGCCCCGCAAGTGGCGGTTGCGCTAGAAAATTCGTTTCAAAATTCGACTCAATTATGAAAAATTTTCAAAAAGCGAGCGCTCGAGGAACCAAAGTAAAAAAAGACATGTTCGTTGAAAGCATAAGTATAGAGTTTTCAATTATGCAAAATATCCAATAACAGGCGAGAAGTATTCTAGGAAGCCTGGTGTTTTCATTTGAATTTGAGAGGCTGAATGCGCGTTATACAGGTGCGCTATCAGAATATTACTTGAGATTCGGAAACTTCGAAGGTGGCGCAAGGTCCTGCGGCGCGATTGCCGTCATGGCCGCAAGCAATGCCGCATCCCGGAGGAGTTCCATCATGACGCTGACACCGACGAACGTCACGGCGCCCACGCCCGACGCGACGACAATTACGCACCTGACTTCATCCGATCCCGGCCAGCCGACCGTCGTTATGGCGGCGGCTGGTACCCCCCACTCCCTTTACCAGGCCAGGCAAAACTTGACCGAGTCGGCAGCGAACGTCGACGACTTCGCGCTCGATCTCGACAGGTTCGTCCGCAGCGAGCTGCCGCGGATCAACAGCGCGATTGAAGCCGGCACTGCCACCGTCGCGGATCTCATGACGGCGACCCGCGTTCTGGTCCGCGCTCAGCAGCACGCAATCCCGCGCGCTTATGAAGATCGCCAGTTGGCCGCCGAAATCACTCGCCAACTCGGCTTCATCGCCGCCTCGATCGAGCGTCATGCCCAGGCCGTCAAGGCGCCGCCTGGCGACGGCCTTCTGTCCGTCTCCGGATTCACCGAAGTGCTCTGCGCCTGGGCCGGGGCCGCCGGCCTTTCTCCCATGCTGGATTACGACGGATACTGGCTCAGGAACCGCCACGCACCGCTGACCTTCACCGGCGAGCGCGAGGAACTCGTCTTCAACGAACTCGTCAACCGCACCGTCGATGTCGCCGCCAGCATCATGCGTCTGCTGAACGACCTGCGAACGGGCGTCGTCGCATTCGATAACCCCGGGACAGTGACGGAGCTCAACATCCAGGCGCTCAAGCTCATCTCGCTCTACGAGGCTTACCGGGATCTCGGCCGCAAGAACGACGCCGGCACGATGATTTTCTCACCGGCGTTCTTCATGCGTATGCGGCAGTACCTCCTTTCGTTCCCGATCGCCGGCGTTGTACACGATGGTCCGAATGCGACGTTCTCGCCGAACCAGGCCCGCATCGATGTCGCGTTCGGTATCTCCACGCGGGATTACCAGGGCACGCTCGCGACCCGACTGCCGAAGATGACGCCGGCCCACCGCGAACTGATGGTGACCGAAATGGCCCTGCCGTCCATCGCCGACGCCGTCGTAGCGATCCTCGATCTGCCCTCGGACTGGCCAAAGATGGCGCCGGCGGAGATCTTCTCCCAAGCGCGCGAGCGCGGCGCGACCTTCGTGGAGACTATGACGGCATTGAAGAGGCTCCTGGCCGCGCAGATTCAGCTCAGCAACGTGCACTTCGGCCGCATCTCGACGCACCTGACGAAGCCGTCCGCTGCGCTCACTCCGGCGCAAGCCGACGCCATGCCGGTCAAGCCGACCGGCGGCGTCGGCGGCAACGACGTCGCCCACACGCGCGAGATTGTCGACATGCGGAAGACCCATCCGGTCGTCAGCGTCCTGTTCGCTGCCTTCTAACGCCTAGAGCACCGCGTCGCGGTGCTCGTTTCCATCCACAAGGAGTGAGCTATGCCTGCAAGAACGATCCCTCTCTACTTGCTCCATCCGGCACCGGTTGAGCAGCACGCGAAGATCATCTCACAACGCGATCTCGGCGAAGGCCGCTTCGCTTTCGTTGCAGACAGAACTGTCTTCTACCCGGCATCGGGCGGCCAGCCGTCCGACGTCGGTACCGTCCGAACCAAAGACGGCTCGGCAGAAGCGGCCGTCGAGCGGGTCACGTTCGCCTGCGATGCAGTCGAACATCTCGCTTCTTCAATCCGCGGATCGTTCACTCAAGAAGGCGATATCGTGATGTCAGTAGACCGCGACCGCCGTATGCTGCACAGCCGTTTGCATTCGGCCGGCGAACTGCTCTGCAGCGCTGTCCGCAAGCTCGGACACGATTGGCACGTGTCAGGCGCAAGCCATTATCCTCAGCAGTCGCGCATCGTGTACGACGTTGCGTTGCTGGAGGACCAGCGGCAGCGACTGCATGACGACCTAAATGTGGAGGTCGACCGTCTTCTGCGCCAAAACGATCAGGTCCGCATCGCGGAGGTTACCGATCGTGCAGAAGCGACCCGTCTGATCGGCTTCGTACCGGACTACGTGCCGGCCGGCGAGCCGGTCCGCATCGTTTTCATCAGCGACGGCCTAGGCCGTCCGTGTTGCGGGACCCACGTCGAAGAGACTCGGGAGATTGGCCGCATCGTGATCCGCAAGATCCGGTCCAAGAAAAATCAGACGAGCATCAGCTACGATATCACGCCGTAGCAACGCTCGTGAGAATTGCGTTCTGGGGTCTGGCAGCCGCGTCATCGATGCGGCTGCGCCTTTTCCAGTCTTGAATTGTCCGTCCAGAACAAGTGGCCCGTCTTCAGGTCCTCCAAACCCCGCAATGGTCGATGACACCGTCGCCGATCACGGGCCGTTGGGCGGGACAGGCTTTGTCGAAGGAAAAATCCCATTTTCCGGCCGTAGCTCAAGTGGTGGGTTTTAGTCTAGTAAGGTCGAAAATGCTTGATCTTTCAATGGGGATTGACTGACACTCTCCCCGCCAGCCAGCCCGCCGTACTCCCGACCCGAAATAGTTGACCAACGCTCTTGGTTTACGAGTTCGCCCTCGCCCCTGGACCGCCCTGGCGAGATCAGGGAATGAATCGCGCACGGGCGCAGCCCCAGGCACCGATACAAGTCCCGAGCACCCGGAAATCGTCGCAACAGATGTGAACGGATCCGATGCAACACGTAATTCCACTTGGACAGGTGTCGCGAAGCGTATCGGCGGGCGGACGGTCCTCGACCTTGCTGTCGCCGGGTTCCTCGATCGCGATGGCCAGGGCACCCACGCGCACTGCGACCCGATTGTTCTCGAGCTTCACGTCCTGTGACGCGAATTGCAGAGCCCCGTTATTGCCCAGAGATACGAGCCGAACGGTGTCGCCGCGTTGCTCGGCAACACCCGCAAAGTCAACGAAACCGTCCATGACCGTCTCCTGACAATCGGCGGGGGCGTGGAGAGGCTGCAACCCCGCGTGCTGTGTTTTCAATGGGCCGCGCCTCCTGGGGCCAGGAGGCGCGGGTTCTCACGGGGCTAGTAGGTCCGCTGCAGCTGGGGCAAAGTCGATGAGACGACGTTTGCGACCAGGTCGTGCGGCATCGCCAGGCCGCTCGGAGCGAGGCTCGGAGCCAGTGACGGAGAGATCGTGCTTGGTCCAGCACCGCTCTTGGTCAGCTCACCGACGATCGTCGGGATTGCAGAGGCCACCACGCGCGCGATCGTACCCCAGAACTTTTCATCGCCCGCTGCCGATCCTGTCGGGGCGAAACCCTTGTCGTCCTGGAAATCGCCCTTGCGCAGCGCGCCGATGACGGCCGGGAGCGCGGCCTGAACGATGTTGGCGAATGCTCCCCAGAACTTCTCCTCGCCACCAAAGTCCTTATGCGGCTCGGCGCCGCTCTTCGTCAGGGCCTGAATGACGACCGGCGCCACCGTACCTATGAC
>NZ_JAEMSD010000170.1:0-7754 GCF_016462955.1 Bradyrhizobium sp.
GGCGGCGCGCGCCAAGCTCACCGACAGCCGCGAGCGGCCGAGCGGCGACCTCAAGATCACCACCACCCCCGGCGTCGGCATCAACTGGCTGATCCCGCGGCTCGGCGAGTTCACCGGCCTCTATCCGGAGATCCGCATCTCGCTGATCGTCACCGACGAAGAGCTCGATCTTTCGATGCGCGAGGCCGACGTTGCGATCCGCACCCGCAAGCCGACGCAGCCGGACCTGATCCAGCGCAAGCTGTTCGCGATGGGCTTCCACGCCTATTGCTCGCCGGAATACATCAAGCGCTTCGGCACGCCCCGCACGCTGGAGGAGCTCGACTCCCACCGCATCATCACGCTCTCGGACGGCAATTTCGCGCCGCATCTGCAGAACCGCAACTGGCTGGTCGAAGCGGGCCGCAACGGCTCGGGTCCGCGCGAGGCCTATTTCAGGGTGAACAACATCCTCGGTCTCGTGCGCGCATGCCAGCAGGGTCTCGGCATCGCCGCGCTGCCGGACTACCTCGTCGAGGAACAGAGCAAACTCGTGCAGCTGTTCGGCGAGTCGGATTCGATCCAGCTCGACACCTACTTTGTTTATCCCGAGGAGTTGAAGACAGTCGCGCGCGTGCAGGTGTTCCGCGACTTCGTGGTGAGCAAGGCGCAGCGCTGGCCGTCCTGATTTCCGCATGACTGACATGCGGCCTCGGCTGTTGCTGCAAGCCGCTCGGCAAGCCCATAATGTTTGCACGCTGAGCCTTCGCGTTGCGCATTTGTCCCCCTCCTCCAGTGGCGCGGGAGTTCAGTAATCCCTCTTGGAAGGTGATTGTGTCGGCCTCACGTGGCCAATACCTAAGCCGGGCCCTTCGGGTCCGGCTTTTTTTCGTCACGACGCGCTTCGCCTTGCGCGTGTATTGACAGTTCCACGCATACCCCGCATCATTTGGCAATGATCACGAAGTCGTGCGCCATCGTTTCGAAAAAAGGTCCCCATCCCGGGGCCTCGGATTTTTGCGCGCACTAGCCAAGCTTCGTCATCGCTGCAAATCCCGAAAACCCCGCCGCCTGGACGGGGTTTTTTTCATGTGCCCTCCGTCTCAGGCATTTTCCCGAGAAGGAGATGGAAACATGACCGGACTACGAGATCATCTGCACGGACTGTGGCTGCCGCTGGTGACGCCGTTTCGCGACGGGCGCCTCGACGAGACCTCGCTGCGGCGGCTGACGCGGCACTATTGCGGACAGGCCGTCGACGGCTTCATTCTGGGGGCGACGTCGGGCGAAGGCATGACGCTGCGCGAGGCCGAGCTCGAACGCCTCGTCGCCGTCGTGCGCGAGGAGATGGCGGCCGGCGGCCGCACCTTGCCTGTTAGCCTCGGGCTCTCCGGCGCGGACACCTCGCGTCTCAAGGAGCGCCTCGACGAAACCGCGGACTGGCCGATCGACGGTTACCTGATCGCCAGTCCCTATTATGTGCGACCGTCGCAGCGCGGGCTGCTGGCGCATTTCGAGGCCCTCGCCGACCACGCCGCCTGGCCGCTGGCGCTCTACAACATTCCCTATCGCTGCGCGGTCAACATCAGCAACCAGACCATGTTGCGGCTTGCCGCGCACAGCAACATCGTCGGCCTGAAGGATTGCGGCGCCAGCCGCGAGCAGTCGATCGCGCTGCTGCGCGACCGGCCGAAGGGCTTTCGCGTGCTCACCGGGGAGGACGCCAATTATTTCGAGGCGCTCGGTGACGGCGCCGACGGCGGCATCGTGCTGTCGGCCCATGTCGAGACCGCGACCTTCGCCGCCGTCCATGCCGAGCTGAAGCGCGGCAACCTCGACGCCGCGCAGGCACGCTGGCAGGACGTCGCGGAGCTGACGCGCCTCCTGTTCGCCGAGCCCAGTCCCGCGCCGGCAAAGTACTGGCTGTGGCGATGCGGCCTGATCGACAGTCCCGAAGTGCGCCTGCCGATGGTCGAGGTGAGCAGCGAGCTTGCCGCGACGATCGATCGCGAGATCGAGCGGCGGACGAGGGTCGCGGCGTAACGGGCTTCCTTCCCCACGATGTCATTCCGGGGTGCGCGGAGCGCGAGCCCGGAATCCATCGGGCAGCGGAGTTGGTGGATGAATCGATTCAGGGCTCGCGACTTCGTCGCGCCCCGGAATGACGATGGAGAGGCGGTGCACCGCGCGCCCGTGGTTAACATCGCCCCAACGGCCTTCGCGCGCGCCGCGATCCGCATCCACGCCTCGTTTACGCGACCGCGCCTATCGTTCTTCTTCAAAGGCTTCCACAGAGGGAACAACCATGGGGCATCGCATCCAGCCGACGGCTGCGCGGCAATTCGCGCCGGCCGATCTCTTGCAGGGAATTCTCGTCGTTTCGTCGTTCGGGTTCTGGGCGGTGATGCTCGGCCTGATGCCGGTGCTGCTGCTTCGCGTCTGGCTCGCCGGCTGAGCCAGGACACCGCGGGATGGTTAATCCGTGGTAGCACCTGTGTTCAAAAAGCACCGACGGCTGCGATCCGGATCTTAAAACATCGCTGCTATCACCGACGCCCATAAGCGAAGAAATCGCGGAGGCGTTTGTGAACAATCATAATGAACTGGCGTCGCATTACGACGCCGGGCAGCAGGCCTTTACCACCGAGGACATTCTCTGGGCCGTCGGCATCTGGTCGGTGATCCTCACTCTGTCGCCGGTCATCGTGTTCTACATGCTGATGGTGGCGTGAGGTTTCATCCCGTCATTCCGGAGCGCCCGAAGGGCGAATCCGGAATCTCGAGATTCCGGGTCTGGCGCTTGCGCGCCATCCCGGAATGACGCGGGACCCCGGAAACGCAAAACGCGCGGCTCTTCCGCGCGTTTGTCGTCCGGGGAACGAATGATGAAAATCAAGCCGCCTGCTTGTGCATTGCTCCCGACGCCGACGCCGTGCCGCGAATAGCCTTCACCGAACGTTCGATCGCCGCCCACAGTCTCGCAATTTCCTGAGCCGCACGACTCTCGGCCTGATACTCGCGCGCGCCCTCGCCGTGGCTCAGCGCCATCAAGAGATCCGAACGGTTGGTGATCTGGCCGCCCCACACCGGAGCACGGAACTTCGCCAGCGCCTCGCGGGCGATGGTGACGATCGGGCTTTCGGATTCGTCACGCTTGGCCGGGGCGCCGTTGAGCACGACCGCGTAGGGCTTGCGCGCCGCGCGGCACATCTGAATCGTTTCCTGCACGGCGTTGACGTCGAACACGCCGGGACGCGCCGGGATGACCACCATGGTGGCATTCTTGATCGCGTCGTCGACGACGGCCGACAGGTTCGGCGGCGTGTCGATCAACACCCATTCATAACCGTCGCGCTTGGCCGCGGAGACGATGCCGCTGACGGAGTTGACGGCAGACTTGATCGGCGGCTCGTTGGTGCCGCGCAGCTTGTGCCACAGCGTCAGCGAGCCCTGCGGATCCGCGTCCACCAGCATGACCTGCTTGCTCGCCTTGATCTGCGCGGCAAGATGCGCGGCGAGGGTACTCTTGCCCGAACCGCCTTTACGTGATGCAAAAACAATAACGTTCATACCTTCGGCCTCCAGATTGACCCCAGGCCGCGAAAATGAATCAGCGCGCTGATTCGTGAAAGATAAATTTATCGAAGGTTGCGCCGACGCCACGAAATAACAAGTCGTGTTGGCTTTTGAGTCACACTGCAAGCTGTGACGCCGCGCACTAAGCGCGACAAGACGCTTGGGGGCCTGCCGATCGTGCATTTTTTGAGCAACGGACGGGAAAAAAGGAACGCAACCTGGCCGCGCAAATCCTCTTCCGCCTCAGGTCGTGTCGGCCGGCCCACCTCTCCTCGCGTCTGCCCGGGCAAGGCCTGCGAACAAAACGAGTCCGGTGGCTGTCGCGAGGCTGATGCTTGGCCCGCAGCCTGGCTGCCGCGCGACGCACGCCTTCCGGCACGGCCGGAGTTTCAGACCGGGAACGCGCTTCGCGGCGCGCTCAGCCTTGGGTGGATTTCTTCTTCGGTGCCGGCTTGGCGGTCTTCTTCGCGGCTTTGGGCGCGATCTGGGTCGGCTTGCCGGCGCGCTGCTCGCCCGCCGCCGGTCCGCGGCGGAAGAACACCGCGCATTGCGGCGAGAGCTGCGCCTTCTTCTTGATCATGCAGGCGGTGATGGCATCGACGTTCGGAATGAACTCGTTGCACAGCCGCATCGCATCCGGCGAGCAGGCCTGCTGTTCCTCCTGGGTGTAGGCGAAACCGGCGCGCGGCAGCACCAGGACGGCCAGGGCCAGCGAGAGGCCTGCAACGGCCAGGGATGTCTTGAAGCGGAACGCCGGCATCGATTCCCCCAAATAGCGAACAGGAGGGAATAGTGGGTGAACGGGCGTTCGTTGGCAACCGAGGGGGAGTGCGAAAGGTCGGACCTGTGCGGTCTCGGCAACAGGGGCGGTGATTGAGCAAAACCTTGGCGCGGCTGAGCGCGCGCCTCGCCCTTCGAGACGACCGCTCCGCGGTCTCCTCAGGGTGAGGCTAGGCAGCATTGGTGCCAATTGGAACAAGTGCCACGAACTCGGTCCTCATCCTGAGGGCCCGCCGGAGGCGGGCGTCTCGAAGGATGGCCGCAGGCGAGGACCCTGCCGCGCTTCCTCCCCGTCGAGCGGTCATGGAAGCCCACGCTTCCAAGCCCTCCAAAACACAAACTGCGAAAACAACCCCATGCACAGTAGCCAAGTCATTGCAAACACTCACGTCGCCAAATATTAGGATTTTTCGAAGTCGAATTTGACTTGTCGGGCAAAACAGGGGCATGATGGCACCATCAAAATGCGCGGGATGGCGGGCTCGTTCTCCTGCGCTTGATCAGAAGAAGCAGCGGGCGTGGAGGCGAAATGGGTGGGAATGAGGCGGAGCTGCCGCTTGCGGGCGTGACGGTGGTTTCGCTGGAGCAGGCGATCGCGGCGCCGCTGGCCAGCCGGCACCTCGCGGACTGGGGCGCGCGGGTGATCAAGATCGAGCGGCCGGGCGCGGGCGACTTCTGCCGCGACTACGACCACGTGATGAACGGAATGTCGAGCCAGTTCGTCTGGACCAACCGCTCCAAGGAGAGCCTCGCCATCGACATCAAGAGCGAGGACGGCCGCAAGGTGCTCGACGCCCTGCTGCCGAAGGCGGATGTGTTCATCCAGAATCTCGCGCCCGGCGCGGCGGAGCGGCTCGGGCTCGATGCCGCGTCGCTGCTGCGCAAATTTCCGCGCCTGATCGCCTGCGACGTCTCGGGCTATGGCACGGGCGGTCCCTACAGCGACAAGAAGGCCTATGATCTCCTGGTGCAGTGCGAGGCCGGCGTGCTCGCAATCAACGGCACCGAGGCGGAGCCGGCCAAGGTCGGGCTATCCGTGGTCGACATCGCCACCGGCATGTACATCCTCAACGGCGTGCTGATGGCGCTGTTTCGGCGCGAGCGCACCGGCAAGGGCACGGCGTTCCAGGCCTCGCTGTTCGATTCCATCACGGACTGGATGAGCTATCCCGCGTTCTACACCGAGAGCACCGGCCGGCCGCTGCCGCGCACCGGGGCGAAGCATGCGACGATCGCGCCCTACGGCCCGTTCCGGGTCGGCGACGGCAACACGATCTTCTTCGGAATCCAGAACGATCGGGAATGGCGCGCGCTGTGCCGCATCGTGCTCGGCGACGCCGGCTTCGCCGACGATCCGAGATTCCGCACCAATCCGCTGCGCATGCAGAACCGCGACGAGTTGCAGACGCATATCGAGCAGCACTTTGCATCGATGAGCGGCGAGGAGGTGCTGCGGCTGCTGGACGAGGCCGCGATCGCGAACGCGCATGTGAACTCGGTCGAGGCGTTCCTGAAGCACGAGCAGCTGCATGCGCGAGGCCGGGTGCAAAGCGTGGGATCGCCCTGCGGCCCCGTGATGAGCTTCCTGCCGGCGCTGACCATTCCCGGCGTGACGCCGCGGATGGATCCGGTGCCGGGCGTGGGGCAGCACAACGCGGCCATCCTCGCCGAACTCGGCCTGGCGAAGGACGCGTGACGATGGGCTCACAGCGGCCCACCCGGGCCTACCTCGCCGTCCCCGCGCATCGCGCCCGCCTCGTCGCCAAGGCCGCGGCTTCTAGCGCGGATGCGGTGTTCATGGACCTCGAGGATGCGGTGCCGCCCGCCGAGAAGGCTCTTGCGCTGGCGGAAGCCGCCGCCGCGCTGGCCTCGCTCGACTGGGGCAACAAGCATGTCACGGTGCGGCTCAACGCCGTCGACAGCCCCTTCATCGCCGAGGAGATCCGCGCGCTGGCGGCGCTGCCGCGGCTGAATGCCGTGATCGTGCCGAAGGCGGAGCGCGCCGGCGACATCGTCGCCATCGCCGATCGCTTGCGTGCGGCCGCGCCGGATCGCGCCGCGCCTGTCGCGCTCGAACTTCTGATCGAGACGGCACTCGGCCTCGTCAATGTCGACGCCCTCGCCGCCTGCCACGCCAGCATCGCCGCGCTGCATCTCGGCGTCGGCGATCTCGCGGCCTCGCTGGGTGCCCGCACCTCCGACGTCGGCATCTCGCCGGACGGCTACCGCCATGTCGGCTCCGCGCAGAGCGGCTACGCTTCCGCGCCGCTCGACCTGTTCGCCTATCCCATGATGCGCCTGCTCGTCGCCGCCCGCGCGTGCGGCCTGCGCGCCATCGACGGCCCCTGCGGCGCGTTCCGCGATATCAGGCTGACCGAAGCCAGCGCGCAGAAGGCCGCAGCGATGGGCTTTGACGGCAAGCAGGTGATCCATCCCGACCAGATCGAACCGACGCTGCGCGCATTCACGCCCTCGGCCGAGGAGCTGGCCCAGGCGCGGCGCGTGGTTGAGGCGATGGAGCAGGCCGAGGCGAAAGGCCAGGGCGCGGTGACGCTTGACGGCAAGATGATCGACTATGCCAATGTGCGGATGGCAAGGCGGATCATCGAGCTGGGGACGTAGCGCAAGGTTCTCGCATATGACTTGTAGCGGCGGCCGGTGCGCACGCCTCGTCCTTCGAGACGGCGCTGAAGCGCCTCCTCAGGATGAGGCTAATCAGCGTCGGTGCCTTTCTAAAACTGCAACCACGCACTCCGTCCTCATCCTGAGGAGCCCGCTTAAAGCGGGCGTCTCGAAGGATGGCCGCAGGAATAGCTCTCAAATGCGATCACCCTGGAGTCTTGAGCGCGCATGGCAACCTTGCTGATCGTCGCGCCGGTGTTCGCGCTGATCGCGGCCGGCTATGCCGCGGTCATGTTTCGCTTCGTCTCGGAGGGTGCGCACAAGGGCATCTCGGAATTCGCCTTCAGCATTGCGATCCCTGCGCTTCTGTTCCGCACCATCGTCGTCTCGGAATTCCCCGATGTCAGCCCCTACCGGATGTGGGGCGCCTATTACGGCGCGCTCGCGCTGACCTGGATCGCGGCGATGGCGGTCTCGGCGCTGCTGCGGACCCCGCGCGGCAGCCGCGAGGACGGTGTCGTGTTCGCGATCGGCTCGGTCTACGGCAACATCGTGATGCTCGGCATCCCCCTCGTGCTCTCCGCGCTGGGAAACGAGGCGGCGGGGCCGATGGCGCTGATCCTGTCGGTGAACACGCCGCTGCTCTGGCTCTGCGGCATCCTGCAGATGGAGCTGGTCAACCAGAAGCGCACCGGCTCGCCGCTCGCGGTGATCCGCCCCGTGCTCGCCGACCTCGCGCGCAATCCGCTGATGCTGGCGATCGGCTTCGGCGTGATCTGGCGCCTTACCGGACTCGG
>NZ_JAEMSD010000170.1:7764-12919 GCF_016462955.1 Bradyrhizobium sp.
TGCTGGCGCAAGCGGGCTCTCCGACGGCGCTGATCGCGCTCGGCATCAACCTGTTCCGCTTCGAGGTGAAGGGCGAGAAGCTGAGCATTTTGGTGATGTGCGCGCTCAAGCTCGCGGCCATGCCGGCAGCCGCGTTCGTGCTGGCCAGACTGCTCGACCTGCCGCCGGTGGCCGCCGGCGTCATCGTGCTGTTTGCGGCGATGCCGACCGGCGCGAATGCGTACATCTTCGCGGTGCAGTATCAGCGGCTGGTGAACCCGGTGTCGGGTGCGGTGGCGCTGGGGACGCTGCTGGCGGCGGTCACGTTGCCCGTGGTGGTGTGGATGGTGGCGGGAGGGAAGTAGGCGGCCTGTCGATTGCCGACACCGCTATGCAACAGCCTGGCCGGCGCGCCAAGCCATCTCCCAGAAATCTGCCTCCAGGCGGGTGGCTTCCTTGAAGATCGCAATCAGCTCGGCCTCGCGGGCCGGCGTGGCGTAGCGATCGGCGAGATGCTCCATATGCGCCTGCGCCCTGGCGGCGACCTCCTGGTATGGCACGCCGGCATATTCGTCGATCCAGACGCGATAGGCGTTCGTCGCAGCATCCGCACCGGGCCGCGAGGCGAGCCGCGTTGCGATCTCCGCGTACCCGATCACGCAAGGCGCAAGCGCGACCTTGAGCGCCAGCAGATCGCCGCGCATTCCCGCATCTAACACGTAGCGCGTATAGGCCAGCATCTCGGCCGCCGGAGGAGCTTGTTCAAGGTCGTCCGGGGACAGGCCCCATTCGGCACAGAGCTTCACATGCAGGTTCATCTCGACATCGAGGATGGCCGACAGGCCGGTCGCGGCTTCACGCATGTCGGCAAGCCTGGGCGACTTGTAGACCGCGAGCGCGTAAGCGCGCGCAAACTCGATGAGGAACAGATAGTCCTGAACGAGGTAGTGACGAAACGCAGCTTCGGGGAGCGAGCCGTCCGCCAATCCGTTCGTGAAGGGATGCTCCGTATAGGCCCGCCACTCACTGGCCGCGGCTGCCTTGAGACGCTCGAAAAAACTCACGATCTTTTCCGCCTGCTTGCTTGTCCATCACACGTCATGGGCCCGCTACCGATAGCGCATTGCCGACGGAGGAGCTACGGTGCCGGCGGACAAAGCTGGCTTTGGGAAACGGCGGATTGGTCCCGCCTCGAGCGCACCGATCGCTTTGGCATCAACCTGCCCCGCTTCACGGTGAAGGGCCGCCCGGCAACGTATCAACGGCTGTCAACCCGGTGTCAGGCGTAATGGCGCCGGGACAATGAATGCGGCGGTGACGTTTGCCGGTAATGGTCTGGGTGGTTACGCGGTGAGGTGTCGGCCAGCGACGCGCACAGCCTCCCCGCGCCCAATCGCCAATCAGCGCAGGCCGAAGAACGAGAGCACCGCAGCAATCACGACGATCAACCCGATGATATAGATGATACCGTTCATAGCTCAGCTCCTCAGCGTTGTCAGTCCTGCCGCAGCTACAAACACCCGGGGTCATGAAAGGTTCGCCGCGACATCCCGCGGTTTTCCGCCGGGAGCCGGGAACGAAAACCAACCATCCTGTTCGCCGGGCCGGAGCCGCGCGATCATTTTGCGTTTGCACGCAAAGGTCGCTAGTCTCTCCTGATACGTTCAGGGAGGGTAACATGGCACAACGCGAAGAGATGCTCGCACTGGTCCGGCGCGCCTATGCCGCACGCGACAACGATGACGCCGAGGGTCTGGTCGCCGCTTTTCATCCCAAGGGTCAGTTCGCCCTGATGGGCGACAAGGCCGCACTCGAATTGACGGGAAGCGTGGAGGGACACGCGAGCCTGCGCGGTGCCTTCAGCAAGTTCATTGAAGACTTCGGCTTCGAAGGCCGCGAGATCCTGGCCGAGCTGGTTGATGGAGACAGGATCGCCATCCATTCCCGTGTCGATGTTCGGTATCGTCCGACCGGAAAGGTTTTCAGCACCGAGATCCTGGACCTGTTCAAGTTTCAGGACGGCAAGATCGTCGAGTTGATCGAGTTTGCGGATACGGCGCAGGTGAAGATGATGATTGCGTGAGGACGCGACGGTAGAATTTCATACACCGTCACCGTGATCCCGTCCGTATCCCAAACAGCCGCTCGTCGTGAGGGTAGCGCCCGACATGCGACACGCGGATGCGCGCCGCATTCACGTGTCTCGGATTGATGAGATAATTTTGCGCAAACGACACGATGACAGACGGCACCGACACCACAGCGGTGCGTTTCTCGTCAAACCATGGCCTCAACATATCACGTGTCACCCTGGGATCGCCGGCCCAATTCGGCGACATTTTTTCGATGTCGCTCAAGCTTACCTTTTCGACAGCGAGGTTATCAGGCACGTCAATACCAAGCAGCTGATAGCTGGTCGGCAAGTCCTCCACATCGATCTCCAGATGCACCATCACTTCGAGCAGCGCCGAAGCCGGATGATCCGCAGCGTAGACCACGTGCCGGCCGCGATCATGCCACCGGCCGTCGGTCTTCAGACCGCCAATGCCGGAAAGATCGTCGAAGTTGGAGATGCGCCAGATCCTCACGCCGAATCCTCAAGCGAGGATGCCGTGATCGATCCGATGCAACATCTCCTCGACCACGCGCGCGCCCGCCTCCGTCGCGAGGTATGCGAGCGGCGTCTCCCCGCCCAGCGCCTTCTTCGACTTGCGCAGCCAGCGGTGCGCCTTCGCGGCATCGCCGAACACCTTTGCAGCGAGCCGGTCGACCCGGGCCAGTCTCACCGCCTTGTCGGTCTCCTCGACCGTCAGCGGCTCGCCATCCGACAGCCGCCGCGCCAGCGTGCGTTTCGGCACGACGAGGGCATGGATTTCGTCGTCGCTGTAATTCGAGAGGCGCTTGAGCGCAGCGGGTTCGATGCGAAACAGACTGTTGCCGTCGATCACGACATCGAACAGCTCGACCGAGGCCTGCGCTTCATCCGCCGTCCTGCCGACCCCGAGCGACGGCGCATCGGTGACGGTGGAGAGCCCCGTGACCGCATCGAAATGCCCCCGCACGACAACCGCGCCAGGGTGCGGTTGATAAGTCTGGTCCGGCTCGGCGGCGGACAGGAGCTCAGCCGCAGCCGACTTGCGGGGTTTGTCCAAAGGAGATTTGCGAGACGCCCTCAACGACTGTTTCTGGTCAGGCCGCTGAGTAAGGGCCGACGCTGCAATGGCCTTGATCTGCTTGGTGCTCAACGAGTCGTGGACGCGGCCGCCACCCGAAGAGGCTCGAGCAATACCTTTGCCACTACGCTGGTTCTTACCCATGAGATTACATCCGGCGACCGTTATGCCAAATGCCCAACTGACTTGGCCAGTTGGCATCTAAGCACATGCACGGATGTATTCAAGTGTGTTCGCACTCGGGTTTACCGCCGCAATGCTGCCACGCGGACGCTAAGCCGCGTCAAAGGACGTGCCGGCCCCGGCGAACCCTAAAGCAAGACTCTTCACCGCCATCAGCCGCGTAGCATGGGTTGAGCCCTTGCGAACCCATCTAGCCAATTTTGTTGGTAACATCACATCGCGCAGCCTACCGTGGTGACTTCGGCCGCGCGGATGCTGCTTCTTCATCGTGTTGTGCCTACGAAAACCGGTTGCGAAGAAGAGATGGGTTTCGCGAAGGGCTCAACCCATCCTACGAGCTGATGACTTGCGATGCCAAGTGCGAAGACAGTGTAATTAGCCCCGGCCTCCGCGCCGGATAGAAGGGACTGCATCACGTCTTTATGACGCCCGAAGATTTTAGAATCTCAATGCTTTTCTCAAGGTCAACCATTCCCGTAAATGACACTTCCTTGATCGCTCCGGGTGAACTCTCAGTCGCAAGCTGAAGCGTGAGCCGAAGACTTCCGAGCATATCAGTGAGATCTGCCCTCACGCTTCCCTCATCCAACCCGGCGGGCCGCAGTCGTACACCAAATATCTTGCTTTCTCGCAGAGTGCAGCCAGGAAGGATGGTGTCGTCAACGCGGATAGAACTTGATCGACCGGTCGCGCCTGGAATTGCTCCAAAGTAGTAATCGTCACCGCGTCCATCTGGATGTTTGAGGGAGCGCGCGACAAGAGCCCACTTGTATGCGGCCATGCGCCCTGTGTTCTCAATCAAGAACTTGGCATCCACGCGCAGCACCGGCTGGCCTTGGTGCAGCCACGCCTCAATCTCAACGTCGGTTAGCTCAAAGTCGAGGTCCGGGCTGGTCTGGCGCTGCCGCAGCAGTTCTAAGTAAAAATGAGGCGCAGGGAGTGAGCGTCCTGCCGATCGGTAGTAATAAGTATGATCGCGTACGCTTTGATGTGGCGCCAGCGCGCTGTCACCAAAATCGATGACAATAACGTCGCGCCCAGCGGGTATTTGAGTGGATGCGGTGCATCCTACCACGTGCACACGAAAGTCATTCAAACGATAGTCAAGAAGCTGAGGAATTTTCTGCTCGAGCCAATCCCTCGTCGTCGTCCTCCCAGACCAAATACGAGGCACGCCATCGAGCTTCCCTGCATCAGTGACTCCAAGGATGAGGTGCCCACCACCCGAATTAGCGAAGGCGGATGCGGCTTTAGCTATTTTGTCGAGCAAACTGTTTCGATCCGGTACGTCGAACAGCATCCCGCTCTTCCGCTCGAAGTAATCGTGCTCGCCCGCTGGCAATTCGTTGACCTGTTCTTCTGTCCAATACTCACGCTTCACGAAGGTCATGTCGGATTGCTCCTGACGCGAAATAGCGTTCCATGCCGAACGCCGCTTTGAGAGCCGAGTTGCCAAGCCACTAGTGGCTCGCTGGCTTGTGCCGTATACGGGCCAAATCACTGCATGCTCCAGCGATTGATCGAGTGATTGCTATATCTCTTAATCTCTCGGCCTCGCCACCCAACTAGGCAAAAAGCGAAATTGAGAGATACCGAATGGGGTCTGAATAGCTCTAGATGTCAGTCTAATCGTGCGCGTTCATTGCAGTAAGAGCGGAACACGCGCGGCGTCCAGCAGCGGCCGTACACATCGAAGAGCCGGGGACGAGGCGTCCTCAAATGAGCAATCAGCTGCCTTGCCGTTTTGGGTCAGTCTCGGGATGCATTGGTACAGTTGGGTGGGCTCGAACCACCGACCTCCTGTTCCACAGACAGGCGCT
>NZ_JAEMSD010000620.1 GCF_016462955.1 Bradyrhizobium sp.
TCGTTGGTCACGCGCTTCGGATTCTTGGTGTAGGCCTGCCACGCCTTGATGAACTTCTCGTTCTCCGGCGACTTGATCGACTGGAAGTAGTTCCAGGCGGCGAGATGGCCGACCAGCGGCTTGGTGTCGATGCCGGCGAGTTCTTCCTCGCCCACCGAGAACGCCACCACGGGAATGTCCTTGGCCTTGATGCCCTGGTTGCCGAGTTCCTTGTAGAAGGGAACGTTGGCATCGCCATTGATGGTCGAGACCACCGCGGTCTTCTTGCCGGCCGAGCCGAACTTCTTGATGTCGGCCACGATCGTCTGCCAGTCGGAGTGCCCGAACGGCGTGTAGTTGATCATGATGTCTTCCTGGGCGACACCCTTCGACTTCAGATAGGCTTCCAGGATCTTGTTGGTGGTGCGCGGATAGACGTAGTCGGTGCCCGCAAGCACCCAGCGCTTCACCTTCTCGTCCTTCATGAGGTAGTCGACGGCGGGGATCGCCTGCTGGTTCGGCGCAGCCCCCGTGTAGAACACGTTACGCTCGCTCTCCTCACCCTCGTATTGCACGGGGTAGAACAGGATGCTGTTGAGCTCCTTGAACACCGGCAGCACCGACTTGCGCGACACCGAGGTCCAGCAGCCGAACACGACCGAGACCTTGTTCTTGGTGATCAGCTCGCGCGCCTTTTCGGCGAACAGCGGCCAGTTCGAAGCGGGGTCGACGACGACGGCTTCCAGCTTCTTGCCGAGCACGCCGCCCTTCTTGTTCTGCTCGTCGATCAGGAAGAGGATGGTGTCTTTCAGCGTTGTTTCGCTGATCGCCATGGTGCCGGACAGGGAGTGGAGTACACCCACCTTGATGGTGTCGTCGGCGGCCTTTGCGCCAGTCAATGAAGCCAGACCGAGCATCAGTCCGGCGGTCGCGGCGAGCACGCCGCGGCGGCTAAATGACGCCGCTATATCGTGAGTGGATTTGCTAAACATGAGTGTCTCATCTCCCTGACGCAGACATGAAAATGCTGCGAAACGGCCCCGCGGCCGCCTGCGATTAACGGAATCGCAAGAACCATGCCATGGGCTGAGCACCTCTCAACCGCCTGAATTTGCTCACGTAATCGTCAGGATTCGAAGTTTTGCCGCAGTAATATTGCCTAACTTATGAGCAATCTAAATGTATGCGAAAGCGGCATTCAGTTTAATCTTTGCGCACATTGCTCGTTCTGGCTAAATTTGCGGCATCACTATTTTTGCACCTTGATTGCTGTTTCGGTCGCGATTGCCTTGAAAGCGCCGCCCCGATGTTCCATATGACCTTCCTAGACTTCTTGCGAATCAAGGGGTCGTAGCGAGCCGCGTGTTCTTAAGCCCGTACGGGCCTCTGGCTTGCCCCATTCTCCCAAGCCCATCCGACACCCCAAACACGCAGGTGTCTTCTCGACACCCTTTTGCGCGCGCCGCGCCGAATGCGCCGGGCGCCCGCTTTCGACATGGAAAGAACCCCTCTTTTGACTTCGTTTCAGGATTTCGGCCTTGCCGAACCCATCGCGCGCGCTCTTCGTGAAGAAGACTACGTCACCCCCACCCCGATCCAGGCCCAGACCATTCCGACCGCGCTGACCGGCCGCGACGTCGTCGGCATCGCCCAGACTGGAACCGGCAAGACCGCGTCTTTCGCGCTGCCGATCCTCCACCGGCTGCTCGAGAACCGCATCAAGCCGCAGCCCAAGACCTGCCGCGTACTCGTGCTCTCTCCGACCCGCGAGCTGTCCGGTCAGATACTCGACAGCTTCAACGCCTACGGCCGTCACCTCCGGCTGGCGTCGACCCTCGCCATCGGCGGCGTGCCGATGGGCCGCCAGGTCCGCGCCCTGATGCAGGGCGTCGACGTTCTGGTCGCCACCCCCGGCCGCCTGCTCGACCTTGTGCAGAGCAACGGCCTGAAGCTCTCCAGCGTCGAGTTCCTCGTGCTGGACGAAGCCGACCGTATGCTAGACATGGGCTTCATCAACGACATTCGCAAAATCGTCGCCAAGCTGCCGATCAAGCGGCAGACGCTGTTCTTCTCGGCCACCATGCCCAAGGACATCGCCGAGCTCGCCGATTCCATGCTGCGCGATCCAGCGCGCGTCGCGGTGACCCCGGTCTCCTCGACAGCCGAGCGGATCAATCAGCGCATCGTCCAGGTCGACTTCGCAGCCAAGCCCGCCTTCCTGACCAAGCTCCTGAAGGACGAGCCCATCAACCGCGCACTGGTTTTCACCCGCACCAAGCACGGTGCCGACAAGGTGGTGAAGACCCTTGAAAAGGCCGGCATTGCGGCGAGCGCCATCCACGGCAACAAGTCGCAGAACCACCGCGAGCGCACGCTCGCCCAGTTCCGCTCCGGCGAGATCCGCACCCTGGTTGCCACCGACATCGCCGCCCGCGGCATCGACGTCGACGGCATTACCCACGTCATCAATTTCGACCTTCCCAACGTGCCGGAAACCTACGTCCACCGCATCGGCCGCACCGCGCGCGCCGGTGCCGACGGCACCGCGATCTCGCTGGTCGCAGGCGGCGAGGAGCTCAGCTATCTCCGCGACATCGAGCGGCTGATTCGCGTCGCCCTGCCGCGGGAGGACCACCGCACCGACGCCGGCCGCCGCGATGCCGGCCCCGCGCCGTCGCAGCAGAGACAAGGCCGGCCGGGCGGCCGTCCCGGCCAGCGTCCGCAAGGCGCGCGGCATGGTGACGGGCGGCGTGCGGACGAACGACATGCCGAGGGGCGCCACCATGGTCCCGGGAAGCAAGGCGACGGGAGGCACGGTGAAGGACGGCACGCCGAGGCAAGACATGCTGAGGCAAGACATGCTGACACAAGACATGCCGACGGACGTCACGCCGCTGGACCGAATGCATCCAAGGGTTCTCGCCGCCGCCGCTCCGGTGGTAAGATGCATTCATCGCCTGCCGACCGTCCGGAACAGCGTTCCGCACATAGCGCTGCGGCGCCCGATGGGATACAAGGCGTTGCCTTTTTGCGCCGCGAGAGTCGGCCAAACAGCCAACCAAACCGCAAACCCTATTCGCACTAGCCGTCCACGACCTGGAGACATTCATGGCTAAGGAAGAGCTGATCCAGTTCGAGGGACTGGTCACCGAAATCCTCCCCGACGCGCGCTACCGCGTGCAGCTCGACGCCGGACACGAGATCGTCGCCTACACCGCCGGCAAGATGAAGAAGAACCGCATCAAGACGCTCGCGGGCGACCGCGTGACGGTGGAGATGTCGCCCTACGATCTGGAGAAGGGCCGGCTGATTTTCCGCCACAAGGACGAACGACCCAGCGGGGCGGGCGGGCCACCCCGCCCCGGACAGCGTGGGGGTCAGTTCCGCCGTCGCTAAGTCAGCTGCAGCGCTGAACGCGGGATGAAATCTCGAATCGTATTGGTCCGCCGTTGGCGTCACGGCGGATCAAAAAATGGTGCACGTCCGGATTGTTTCGAAC
>NZ_JAEMSD010000621.1 GCF_016462955.1 Bradyrhizobium sp.
CGCTGACGCATAGGCGGCGAAGCCGGCCCCGCTGCCGATATTGCCCCCGATCGCGACCGCATTCGCCCCTTGCGCCTGCGCATTGCCGCCGATCGCGGTGGCGTAGGTCTGGCCGGATGCTCCGGTGCCCGCCTGGGCGCCGCTTCCGAGCGCCGTGGTGCCCTCGTTTCCGAAGAGGCCGCCAGCATTGGCGAGGGCGCCGAACGCGCTGGCGATCCGGCCCGAGGCGGTGGCCGTGTCGCCGACGCCGGCCGCACTGTCGCCGAGCACGGTCGTGAAGATGCCGACCGCGATGGCGCGGGGCCCGGTGACGGTATTGGAGACGCCGATCGCGTAACTGCCGTTGGCATTGACGGTGTTCGAGGTGCCGAAGGCGCCGCTGCTGCCGCCCGTGATCGAATTGCTGCTGCCGTTCGCGATGCTGGACGTGCCGTTGATCGTATTGCCGGTGCCGAAAGAGCCGCTGTTGTTGCCGGTCACGGTGGAGTTGGACCCGACCACGGTGGAGTCTGTGCTGTTGGCGGCGGTGCTTCCGCCGATCGCCACGCTGCGCGTCCCCTGGGATCGCGCCGGCGTGGCGCCGACGCCGTCGCCGCCACCAATGGCGACGCTGTAGTTGCCGCGGGACAGCACCTCGAGGAGCGCGCTCGGATCGGATCCGGCACCGATCGCCGTCGAGTAGATCCCGACGAGGCCGGTGGTCGAATTGGCATTGGCGCCGATACTGGTGACGCCGGCCACGTTGGCAGCGGTCCCTCCGAAACTCCCGACAGTGGTCGAGTTCTCTCCGACGGCGAAGGCGCCATAGCCGAACGCCGTGGCTCCGCCGGAGATGCCGGAAGTTGCGCCGGCGGCAAGAGCTCCAAACCCGCACGCCGTATCGTGGACGTTGGTGGCGAGCGAACTCTGGCCGCTCTGAGGCTCGCCGCCATTGGCGCTCACGCCGCAAACGGCCTGAGCCGCGGCAGGATCAATCAAACCAAAGACGCTCACAAGCAGCGGTAGCGCGCACGCGAGTGCAAGTGCAGACCAGCTTTGCAAAGTCGCAACATGTCGGGAAAATTTGGCAATCAACACGAGTACTACTCCAGTATGTTTCCTCGGGAAGGCTAATCCATGTTCCCGCGTCTGAAACCGCGGCGGCGTTGCCGTGCTCCAATGGTTCGGAGAGTGTGACTTGCCAAACACAGTCACTTGCTTCCCTGGCCCAGCGACTTGCCCGCTGAGACCATCGGGCGGCGGCGACGGGTTTTGTTCGCCGAAAGCGCGCTGATATAGAGTTGCGAGGGGCTGGGGCCGACGCTTGGCGCGCAGGCGCAAGTAAATCGTGGGGCTTTGCTGCTGTGACTGGAAACGTCTTCCAAAGGCGAGCGCGAGGCGCAGGCATCGCGCTCGTCCTCCTGATGTCGATGGGGTGGGCCGTGCTGGCTCAACCCGCACAGCCTGCGGCAAAGCCGGCTAATATCGACCGCAACGGCGTCCTGATGCTGGTGAGGTCGACGCTGCTGGCGCTCGACCACGCCAACAAGACTGGCAACTACACCGTCCTGCGCGATCTCGGCGCCCCGGGATTTCAGGCTGCAAATACCGCGGCGCGTCTGGCCGAGATCTTCGCGTCTCAGCGCAACGACAAGCTCGACCTGGCTGGCGTCGCCGTGATCGATCCCCAGCTCAGCCTGCTGCCGCAGATCGAGCCGACCGGGATGATGCGGATGGCGGGCTTCTTTCCATCGGTGCCGTCGCAGGTGAATTTCGAGCTGCTGTACGAGCCGGTGAACGGCCAGTGGCGGTTGTTCGGGCTATCGGTCAACGTCGGACAGTCGGGGCCGGTCGCGCCGTCGCCGCAGCCCGCCGCTCCCAAGGGGACTGTGTCCGCCAAGCGGCCGCCGGAAGCGAAAGATGCCAAGCCACCCGCCCGGGCGACGCCCAACTAGCGCGTGGGCTGGAGGGGCTCAGTCCGGAAAGGTCCGCGCGCCCGTGATCAACGGCCCGATCTCGCGCTCCAGCACCTGCTGCGCCAGGTCGTAGGAATCGGTGATCTCGCGGATCTCCGCCACCAGACCGCCGCGGAACGTGTAGAACACCGCCATGTCGAACTGCACGATGCGGCCGTTGCTGCGCTTCTTGAAATAGACCTGCACGTAGGTCGCGACGACCTCGCCCTCGGCGACGATGTGCGGCGCCTTGTAGCGAACTTCCGAATAGCGCGACCAGATCGTCTGCCAGAGCTCGCGCAGCTCCTGCTTGCCGTGGCGCGGCACCATGTGCGGCAGCACGTCGATCGGCGCATGGGTGAGAAAGTCGACGTCCTCGGTGCAGCAGGACAGCGCCGTCACGATATCGCCGCGTGCGAAGGCCTCGAGCAGATGCACGACACGCTGGCGATTCAGCTTCTCCACCGTCATTCCGCCCGTCCTTTTTGGTTCCTGTGGCGTTGCACAAGGCTAACGCGATGGGTCACGCATCGGCAACCCGCAAGAACACAGGGAGGTTGCAGATGTTTTGACGTCCGAGCGCAATGACCGGTTCATGGCGGTGCAATCACGAGTTGCGGAAGGACTGCACGAAATTAGCGCCTGGCGCGCAACGCGCATGGAGCAACGCGCAATCTCAGCTTGACGCAGAGGGATGGAACCGCGCCGTGGTCTCTCTTGCCCCGCTCGCGGCAGGGCTATCGCATTTGCGAATGCTTCCCTGCGGCCATCCTTCGAGACGCCCGCTTTGAGCGGGCTCCTCAGGATGAGGGCGGTGCGCGCGGCAGCAGTCTCAACGGGCACTGACGCTGATTAGCCTCATCCTGAGGAGGCGCGTCAGCGCCGTCTCGAAGGACGAGGCGTGCACGAAGGCCATCGCCACAAGTCGTATGCGTTTGCCCTGCCGCTTGCGGGGAAGGCGAAGTCCCGGACCGCCGCCTCGCGTGACCTATCTCACATCGCCCCACCGGCAGCGCGCCTACCGTCATCCGCATGTCATCAGGGAGACGTGCCATGGCCACCATCGCCGCCACGAGAAAGTCCCGCCTGCACAACGCGCTCGAAGGCCTCGCGCTGACCGCGACCCTCCAGAGTTTCCCGACCTTCGCCGCTGCAGCCTTCCTGCTCAAGCTCGCCGGCGACCACGACCTCTCCGGCGATCCCGGCGTCGCCATCTTCGTCGCCTTCGCCTCGTTCACCCACGCACTGATCGCGGTGACGCTGGGCCCGCGCTTCCCGCATTTGTTCAAGACCGTCTACGAGCCGAAATTCTTCGAGGCCCATCTGTCGCTGTCCGACAAGATCACGGCGTGGCGCACCCACCCGGTCGCCTCGCTGCAACTCGTGACGATCGTGCTGCTGCTGTCGGTGATGGCCGTGGTGACCGCGAGCGTGGGGTGAGGGGGTAGGCTCTTCGCCGTCATTCGGGGGCGCTGCAAAGCAGCGAGCTATGATGCGCAATTGCGTATCTGAGAATCCATAGCTACGAGCGGCAATGACAGGC
>NZ_JAEMSD010000009.1 GCF_016462955.1 Bradyrhizobium sp.
CACGGTCGATCATCGCTTTGCGCTCAGCAATCCCGCCTTGGTGAGCGCTCCTTCTGAAAACTATGCGCGGCGCTGCGTTCCCCCTGTGGGATAGAAACGCCGACGCTAGATTGCCGACCGGAAGGGAGCGGCCGACACTATTTTTGTGGCACGTGACCCCGTTAAAAGACCTGGTCCAAGGGTTGTTGCGCACTTGAGAGTGGTGACGTCACTCGGCGATCCCGTTTAGGAATCTGACCAATAGCGCAGCCCAGCCCTTCCGCGGCCGTCAGCAGGAGGATTGGAGATGAACCCCAAAAGATCGAAGTTGAGGAACGGTGGTAAGATGCCAATGGTGCACCCGAACGCGGCTGCCATCGACGTTGGAGCGACTATGCACATGGCTGCCGTGAGGCCAGATCGCGCACCGGAGCCAGTCCGCAGCTTCGGTACCTTCACGGCCGATCTGCATCGGCTGGTCGACTGGTTTACTGAATTCGGCGTCGAGACCGTAGTCATGGAATCGTCCAGCGTCTACTGGATTCCGATTTTTGAGCTTCTCGATGCCCGGGGCTTTACCGTGTTTCTTGTCAACGCGCGCGATGCCAAGCACGTGCCGGGGCGCAAGACCGATGTCAGCGATGCGCAATGGCTGCAGCGACCCCATTCATTCGGGCTGCTGCTGCGGGCCAGCTTTCGGCCCAAAGGGCAGATTGCCGAGCTGCGAGCGTACGTGCGTCAGCGCGAGCGCCTGCTGGAGTACGCGGCCTCACACATGCAGCATATGCAGAAGGGCCTTGACGGAGATGATTCTTCAGCTGCACCACGTCGTCACCGACATCACCGGTGCGACCGGCCTGCGTATGATACGCGCGACCCTTGCCGGCGAGCGCGATCCTGAGGCGCTAGCGTGCTTGCCATTACAGCTGCCACTCCAGCGCCGAGACGATCGCGAAGGCACTCACCGGAAGCTACCGCGCCGAGCATCTGTTTGCGCTCGAGCAGGCACTTGCGCTTTACGACGCCTACCACGAGACGGCATCTGCTTGCGACGCCCGGATCGAAGCCGTGTTGAAGGAACTGAGCATCCATCGCGGTCATGGCCGTGGACCGGCGCCGCGGGCCTCGCGGCGTCGGAATCGAACCGATCAGGCGAACGCTCTAGCTTTCGACGTCCGCGAGGCGCTGTTCGCGTTGCTCGGAAAGGACATCACCACGATCGACGGCCTCCGCTCTTACCTCTCGCTGAAGCTCATCGCTGAATGCGGCGACGACCTCTCGCCGTAGCCAAGTGCAAAGCATTTTACCTCCTGGCTCGGATTGCGCCGAGCAACAAGGTCTCCGGCCGCAGAATGCTCTCGTCCCGAACGCGTCGATCCGGCGGCACGGCAGCGGCACTTCAGCGCTTTGCTTCCGTGACCGTGGGTCGTACACACACCTCGCTCGGCGCCTTCTATAGACGGCTCTCAGCGCGCATCGGCAAGGCCAAGGCCGTGACCGCCACGGCCCGCAAGATCGCTGTTCTATTCTACAACGCTGTGCGATACGGAATGGACTATGTCGATCCCGGGGCCTCGTCCTACGAGACGCGTTACCGGACGCGCGTGGTCAACAATTTGCATCGGCGTGCCAAGGCATTCGGCTCTGTTCTCCAGCCCTTGGAGCCGAAAGTAGGTGCTGCCGTTTCTTAGGAATCGTTCTCCCGCGTCAGCTCCCCGATCTTGGCTGCAGCGACTTCACGTCGATGGTGGGCTCGGCGATCCGACTCCCATTGCCCTGGCCGAACACATCGGCAGCTGCGCCTTCCACGATGTGATCTGATTGAGGTGAACGTCGAAGTGCTCTGCCAGTTGCGCCAGCGTGCGGTCACCTTTGACGGCGGCAAGCGCCACCTTCGCCTTGAAAGCCGCAGTGTGGTTCCGCCGCGCTCGTCTGCCCATCGTCTCTCCTGATTCGCGGGTCAATCTTGCCCGCCGTCAGGCAGAAACTCCACTTATCGCGCTGTTCAGATTTGCGGGACCAGCTCAAGGTATCAGATCGACTCGCGGTGGGCGGCCTCGCTTGGCGTCATCTATTTCTCGGATTCGTCCGCCTCGTCCGACGACACCGTGCGGCTGCCTGGCTTCTGGCGGTTTGACGCCGGCCTGTTCGCCAAGATCGACGAGACCTGGAGCGCGCAGCTCAACGTCGAGAACATCTTCAACAAAGGCTACTGGGCAACCGCCGACGGCAACAACAACATCTCGCCGGGACAGGGGCGCAGGATCCGCCTCGCGCTTCTAAAGTGGTTCTTTCGTAAGCGATCCTTCCGTTGGTTCTGGCCGCCTGATCTCGTGCTTCAGCGCGGAAGATTCCCAAACCACCGATCCGTCCTCGGCCACTATGATCGGATCGCTGAATAGGGGATTATTTCCTACCATGCGGGAGACCTGCATCGCGGATTGGTTATTTGGGTGATATTCGCAGCGCAATAACGAAACCTGATAAGCTTCATTCGATCGCTGCAACAGAGGTCCGTCCGAATATACGAGAAATACCGGACCGAACTCTGGTCGCCGTTGCGCGAGGCGAAGAAGCTCTTCGCAAGCGAGCGGTGCACTTGGAACCGTATGCGGCGGGGCGCGACGGAATGACAAGGGGACTGGCTATGAAAATGAGGGCCTTGTTGGCAACGGCGCTGGCAATGGTATCGGGGGCGGCACTGGCGGCGGACTTGCCGGTCAAGGCGGCCAAGGCGCCACCAGCGCCTGCATTCGACCCCTGGGACATCGCGTTCGGCAGCGCGATCATGAACGACTACATCTTCCGCGGCGTCACTCAGTCCAATCACAAGCCTTCGGTCGCGTTACAACGTGACCAAGGATCTGCAGCTTTATGTGGGTCTTTCCGGCGAGAGTATCTCATTCACCAACCGGCCCGCTGCTGAGATTGACATCTACGGTGGCATTCGGCCCACGTTCGGCGCGTTCGCTTTCGACTTTGGCGTTTGGGGTTATTTGTATCCCGGCGGAACCTGTTTTTACGGCGCGGCAGCGGATTTTTCAGGCAAGCCTCTGAGCGCTGAATGCGCAGCCAACGCGGTGCCCAATGGCAACGTCATGAAGAAGGACGTCAGCTTTTTGGAGGTCTACGGCAAGGTCAACTACACCGTTAACGAGAGCTGGCAGTTTGGCCTGAATGAATACTATTCGCCCAGCTTCTTGAACTCCGGCGCCTGGGGCAACTACGCGTCGATTACCGGCAAATATACCGCGCCAAGCACACTGTTCGGCAGCAGCGGCATTGGCATGTACGTATCCGGCGAGTTCGGCAGGCAATGGTTCGGTACGACCGACTCCTTTTACGGCGTGCCCGCTTCCCCATTTGGCATCCACTATGCCGACTACAACACCTGGAACATTGGTGTCGGCTTAACGTACAAGGTCTTCACGCTGGACCTTCGTTATTCCGACACCAACCTCTCGAAGGGCAATTGCAACGCGTTTACCGGCGACTACACCGCCAAGTTTGACGGCAGTTTTACGCTCATCAATCCCACCGGCGTTGGCTCGAACTGGTGCGGTGCCGCCGGTATTGTCAGGCTGTCGGCTGACCTAACGGCAGTCACCAGTCTTAAATAGCGCGACCAAATATCTAAAAGCACGGGCGGCAGACCGAGTCTGCCGCCCTATATTTTGTGGGCATTTCAAGCAAATCTCGGCCGTAGTCGCTCGTAGCCGCGCCTCGTCTAGCTAAATTGGCCGCGCGGCCTGCCAGTTCTGGCGCACCATCGCCGCGATCCGGCTACGCGGATCCGCCGGATAAAGTTGTCCCTTTTTCGCCCAGTGGATTTGGCAACATCTCGTCCCAAGGTTTGCGACGACGGTCTGCGGCATTCTATCTGTTCCGGGCGACGCTACCGGCTTCCACAGCGGCGATTGAGCGGCGCAGTCTCGTGATGAGCTCGGCACTGTTGGGGAGAGATTTTTCCTCGGCATCTAGACTCTTGCGGAAGCCGCGCAGCTTCAGCGCAAGGATCCTATTGCGCTGGTGCTCGATATCCAGTCTCGCCGAGTTGCAGACGATGTCGATCAATCGATCCAACGCGTGTAGGCGCCCAAGCAAATAGTCGTTCTCGCGATAGCCTCGCGAAAAGAATGCGGCGAAATGCCGGAAGCCGATGCCTCTGAGAGCGGTGCTGCCGCTGAATTCCGACAGAGTCGTAGAATCTGCGGGCTGATGCGATCGACCAGAATCTCGTGAAGTTCTCCCGTTTCCCGCCATGGCATCATCGGAAAAGTCAAGACGTCCCAAAACGGAAATCCGAGATAGTCGACCAGAACCTCATGGCGCATCTCCGGCAGCCATTGGCGTGCATCGCAACCGGCCAGCAGCGCGTCGATATCGCCGGTTCGGGAATTCAGATCAATCTCCTCGCTTAAGCGCTCGATCAAATCGTCCACGGCTTTCCCATGCTGCCGTACGAAGTGGAGTGCGTAGGCCTTCAATTTTTCCGGGTCAGCGCCAGCTGGCGCCGAACGAAACAGATCTTCAACAAGGTCTCGGGTCGCGGGCTTGAAGATGGCAATATCGGTGCGGCGGTTCAGATCCTCGAGGCAGTTGTAGAGGTGCCGCTTGAGCTGATCGATCGCCTTCCAGTGATGATCCGTAAAGGGCATTCGATCAGCAAGCTGATAGAGACGGTTAAGGCCCTCGATCAGGAAGTGCAGGCGGCGCTTGCGGTAATCGACGTCGAACTCCAGCAACAGCTTTGCCCACGGTGGCAGGCGCTCGGCCATGGTAGCCGTTTCCCAACTATCCGCTGCGCTATGGTGGGCACTGTAGACGGCCCCCGTCTCCACCGCCCAAACGTCGATGGCTTCCGCGATCACGCGTGCGAATTGAGATTGCGCGGGAACGCCGCGAAGGCCAGCGAACAGGTTGGCGATGAAGGCGCGAAATCCGAGGCCAGCTTCAGGCGAATATAGCCTTCGTAAGCGAAGCCGGCCCCGGTTACGACCTGCGTCTTGATCTGTTCGCGCCATGACCGGATGAGCTCGGATCCGATCGGCTGGTCCGGCCGCGTACCGATAATCCGGTCTACGAGTTGGCTGATGTTCGGTCTCGCATTCCCGATGATCTCGCGCAATGGTCTGATCCGATCGTTGAAATCGGTGATCCAGTTGAGCTCGTCCGCAACCGGGTCGGCGCTCGGCAAGTCGGACAATGCGCCCCTCAGCGTGGAGAAGAAGCCAGAAGATCGCGCCGGACGGATGTCGTGGACCAGGTTGGATCAGGATCAATGTAGACCAGACGCCGGTCCACCGCGCGATAGGCCGGTCGATCTCGGATCGCGGCAATCGCCTGCCGAAACGGCCGGTTGCTGAGCACGCTGCCGTCGATGAAATAGACACCGGTCGGATCGACATTCATGCGGAAGTAAGGCGCGAAATTTTGTGCAAGGAATGCCGCGCGGCGAGGCCAGTCGATCGCATTGCGGGCGACGAAGTCGTCCATTTCCCTGATCTGGGTCGGCGGAAAGGCGCCGGGAAAGGATGATGTGGCGCGAGCGGCGAACGCGAGGGTCGGCGCATTCCCCGGGCCGAAGTCGCTCCGGATTTCTCCGTTTGGTTGCTTGCGGTAGCCAAAGTGCAGAGTATGGCGGTGTTCGCGCTCGTGGATGATGGGCGGGTCGTGAACCTGAATAGACTGCTCGTAGCCGTAATAGTCCGTTACCGGAATGTAGAGGTCGAGGCCGTGACCCGGCGGGAGCAATGACCTGGTCTCATTTTGCCAATCGACCATTCCGGTGACGGCATTATACATGAGCTCGGACACTCGTGAGCCGCTGAAGGGCGGTCTGAACCATCGAGAACGCAGGAAGAGCGATAGGTTGCGCCGCACTTCTCGATCCTTGATGGGCTCCCAGAAGCCTGTTGCTCCCATGAGCCAAATGACGGGCTTGAGGATGAACTTGCTTGCCGCGCTGGCGGGGCATCCGGAGCGAGCAGCGAGTCGAGATCGGCGTGATTGAGCCACAGGTCGCGCAGCGGCCCCATGGGCAGATCGTGGCTCAGTGCACGCGTCAGCATGGCGCCATTGATGCCGCCAGCCGAAGCGCCGGCGATGACATCGACAATGACCCGCAGTTCGAGTATCTGTCCAATATCCTGGAGCAATTCGAAATAGATTTCGTCGCTGTCATATTCCGGATTATCGCGGGAAAACCTGTCAAAACATTTCGCCGCCGATCGCTCAGAGCGGTCCACGATGGAATGGAGGGCGGCCGATGCGCGAACCAGCTTGAGAATCTCCCTGCTGATTCCGTACATGTAGATTGTAAGCGAAACGCCCCCGAAACAGACAAGCGCTATGCGGAGCTCTTTCTCTTTCAAGGTGACCGGTCCTTTCGCGCAAGGTGACTGCGCTGAATTGCGCTCACCAAGACTGCGGCTACATCTTGGCGACGTGCAGCGGAGAGTTGGCAGTATGCATCCTGCAGCCGATCAACTTCAATGGCCTCTCACTCGTGAGAGAGTATGGTGCGAGCTCGGAGGCCTCGCACAATTTGCCCAGCGGGTCGTCGTTCGCGGTGATGTTCACGGCGATGTACCGTTGGGCAGCTGATGGCACCGACACTTCGCGCGAAAGACCTGGAGGCCCAACCCGCAGGACAGGAGGGTGATTCGGATTTCCTCAATTGAACGAAACGGAGAGAAATCCGACTTTTCGACCGTGCCGCTTCCGAGATGCATGAAGGCTAATGGCATTCTGTCTATATTGCTGGTCGAAAGAACGTTTGGGATGGCGAGCTCGTTGCCGGCTTGGGGCAAGGACCGGAGTTCGGAAAGCTCGTCGAATGTCCCAGGTCAGACCGGGAGCGCGCGTTGGCATGCACGGCAAGATGCATCTTGTGCAGCGCGAAGTAATGAGACTGAAACGTCAGCTCCGGCGTTGAGTACGGATCGGCATTCTGCTTCAGCGGTAACCGGATGTTAAATCCAATTGAGAGGACGCCGACTTCCTTCCTGCGCGCCTCGATCAGCCGCCTCCATGATTCCGGACCTCCGCCGGTCGCGATCACATTGTCACGGATCCCGCCATTTGCGGTGAGCGCTCCGCCAGGTTGCGCTGCAAGGTTAGAATCGACGAGCTCGCTCATACCAAAACGCATGCCTTCCCAATCATCATCTCGCACGCGCACAGATCTGAAATCCAAGATTGTGGATCGTATCCCCAAACGCGAGGCGCCTCTTCCGCCTTTGCGTACTCCAGCAACAAGCGAACGCGGCGCATCGAGGCGCCACGAAGAACCTCCTGATTCAAGGCGGGCGGGATATAAGCACTCAAATTCTGCTGGATCGCACCCGATGAGGAGGCGCTATCGGCGGGCCTGAGCTCCCTCACAAACGCTTCTGTAAAATTAATCGCCCTGCTTCAGTCGGACCGAAGCAGGGTCGGGCGGATCTGGATTGATCCCGCTCACTTCTTGTCGGAGGGGCCTTGCCCCATATTTCCATGCTTCTTCATATCGCCGTGGTCTTTCATCATTTTCTGGCCCATTTCCTCCCCCTTGTGACCGTGCTCCATTCCCTTCATCGGCATCGAGTTGTTGCCTGACCGTTGCGATGTGTCCGAACCGGCTCCCGATTGCTGGGGCTGAGCAGGAGGCTGCTGGTTGCTGGGCTGAGATTGGGCCATTGCTCCGCCCGCCGACACGGCGAAAGCCAAGACCACCGTCGCGGAAAGGAGGAGACTCGAAATGCGCTTATTCATGGGAAGCCTCGTCGTTGTGAGTTGGAGGACCGATGCTCGGAAAGTCCGGTTCTAGATCGCTGGCTCGCGGGTTAGATTGGTCCAGCTCAACCACCGATCTAGGATAGGCAGTAGAGTATCTCCATGTCAAAATGGCGACTTTCGCTGGCTGCGGATGGATTCGGGGCCGGCGACCACGCTGTTGCAAGGGAGGGAAAAATGCGCCTGTTCTTGGTGGCGTTCTTCGCATTATCAACTGGCCCAACCCACGCTCATGCACAAGAGAAAACCAAACAGCCTGTGTCGTCTTGTAGCTATATTCTGCGCAACGGGGATTCATATGTCCTGCCCGCAGGTGAAGCTCTTTGCTGGCGGGTGCCAGCGCCTTCTTACAAGGAATACACGCTGCTAACTTGTGAATCGCCGCCGTCGATGCAGGAGATCGCCCGGGTGAAACCAGGCGATCCTCGATGCAAGAAATACGAGGAACGACAATAGATCTCGGCCCGATGACGGCAACGATCTCCACCAGCTCGCGCGTTGGCGAAGGGGCGTTCGGAGGTGAACGTTGTGGACAATACGATCCAGGGCGGCGTCGCCGACAGTAGGCTCTCACCGAACACGCCGGAGTACCCCTATTCTTGAGCGGGTCGTCTCTCACGTCACGACCATTGACCCGCATCATTTTCTGTGTGGGCACTGGCTTGCAGTGCTGAAGGAGCAGTCGGGGCGCGGTTCCGCCTATGTCATTGTCGCGCTGCCGGACGGGCGGCCGCGGGTGTGGTTCGGCAAAATGACGATCGCGAAGGGATCGCAATCTCATGTCTTCGAGGTCCAGGTTCGGCCCGCCACAGATTGCCATCCGTCAGGGTCCGTGCTGATCAGCGATCTAAGTGGACAGATCGACTACCCGAATAGCGACACCCGCCTGATTAGCGCTTTGGCCATCTATGCCAATGGAGCTTCGTGGGACCTCCCAAATGGCGGCTCAATCAGCTACGACGCCGCGCGCATCTCGCTAACGCACCGACCGCATATGGGAGCTGGTCATCATCGATCTCGCTGTTTTCATCCCCGATTGCCTGCGGGATTTTTCAAGCGGCATCCATCCCTCGCGGGATCGCTGCTCGTTCGGTGCCTTCTGCGCGTTTCTGGTTGCGCGTTGGCAGGAGATGTGAGGGCTTCCCGCTGATCCACTTCCTTTCGGGGCTGGCTGCAGTCACTGCCTCCGGGCCGCTCCCCATCGATGCCCGGAGAGTCGTACATCTGTATCGATACCGGCTTGGCCGCATCTTCGAAGACGACAGAGTCGTGAAATCTCGATCAAACCGAGCTTGCTTGCCCATGAGGGAACCTTGACCGGGCGGTCGGCTCTAAACAGAGATCGCCGAAGCAAGGAATAAGCAGCGGGACGAGGCCCGCCAGAATGCCCAGCCCGAAGAGCGAAAAAGCCACGTTGATCCAGAGATGGTGGGCACCTGCCGGAATATGCTCTCCTAGCGCAAGCGTGACGAGCCCAACGGCAATTCCAGCCAGACAGATTACTATGCCCGCTCGATCCATAGGGCGGCTCCGCAAACGTCCATAGTGCAACGGACGGCCTCGCGCCTGGAAGGTCATCAAAAGCACACTAAAGCCAAGCCGAACGAATCGCCTTGATCTGGCGCAAGAGCAAGCATCCGCATTCAGCCTTAAATATCGAGACCTGCTCACAGGAGAAGTCCATTTTCATGAGCGTGCCGAATAGCATTCGCTTGCCTCGTCGAGGCCATGTATTATCTGCAAAGGCGCTTCTAGCGACTGTCACGCTGGCTAATCTGTCGCTCACAACAGGATCTGTTTGGGCGGCATCGTGCCAAGACGAAATCAGCCGCTACGAAAGCGTATTGGACGATTTGTCGCGACGCAACGCGCTCGCTCATCAGTCTCTTCGTGCTCAAATGCATCGGCAGCCAACCATGAGATCCGTAGCGGAAGCAGACTTGCTGGCGAAACTCGACGAACAGCACGGCCGTGCCGCCTTGGAACGTGCTCGATTGGCTGCGGCCGAAGGCGACAGCGAGCGATGCCTCGCCGCTTTGTCGACCGCGCGACGTCACCCTCACGAGGAGCAACTGATGCGTGAACCTTCGACACAACGTTAATCCTTTTCTACAACGGGAAGCGCCATGACAGACCCATTCGTGCCTTCGTTGAGAGTGCGGAAGCCAAAATGATGGAAGTGCTCGCGACGCGCGTCGACGGCGTGGGTTGATTTGGATCAATATTGCGTTCACGGCATAAGCTTTGATATGTGAAGCGTTTTTCTTTTGTGAATGTTCTACTTACAAGCGTCTAATCGACTAAGTGCTTGAATTTGGATGTGACATTCAGATTTGACATTTTTCGAGCCAAGCAGTCATGCAAGCAGAAGGAAGATCGGATGTTTGACCGTCGCCAGCTTCTCGGAGCCTCTACTTTCATCGCGGCAGTCAGCGCCGTCTCAGGGGCAGTGTTTGCCCAAGGACCAGATCACGGAGCGATGCCAGGAATGGCGGCCGGTAACATGACGCGAGAAGGCTGCATAGAGATATGTCTCAAATCCCATCGTATGTGTCTTGAGACTGCACGGTACTGCACTGAAATGGGGGGAGCTCACGTCGGTGCTGCGCATCTCGCTCTCCTGCTCGATTGCGCGGAGATGTGTCAGACCACCGCGAATTCCTTACTCCGCTTTTCGCCGGAGCACGGCGTCATTTGCGGTGCATGCGCCCAATTGTGTGAGGCCTGCGCGAAGGATTGCGATGCGATCGCCGGTGACGATCGAATGGCGCGCTGTGCAGCGACATGTCGCGAGTGCGCGCAGGATTGCCGCGGGATGGTGAACATGAAGCTATGAATTGGAAGACGTTGCGGAAAGCAGGCCGTGCGCAACCAGGCGATCGACCGCGAGTGGCCCTAGCCATCAGATCGGTACTTCGGACTTTGTACAGCCCGCCATCGTGCAATCCGACGCCTCATTTGTGGCAGACGCTTAGGCGTAAATCGACCAGCCGATGGCGTTGCCGATGCGCCATGACGGGCTCATGCGCGTCATCGTTTGAGCGCGGCGGTCGAAAGTGGTAGAAGAGCTCTCGACGGTTCGAGGGAGCATGCCGGCGGAGTGGTTTGCCTATTCACCGCGGGCGCATGTCGCTTGATCCACGTAACCAGACTCACGAACGATCGGCCATGGATAGCAATGCTGGAGCTGAAGATACAAAGCGTTCGAGAAACGCGCTGCGCGACCCTCTGGTGCGGGCGCTGCTCAGTGAGCTGAGCGCCAAATTGGCGAAGCTTGCCAAGACCGGCTCAGGGTCCAGGATCGATCTGGGGCGGCTTCCCTTGCCAGCCGGTGGGTTGTCTGCCGTCCGCGGTGTTCTCGGGAAAGGGCAAATTGAAGCCACCTTCAAGGGCGTCGGATCATGCGTCTTCACTGAGACGGCGCTGGCGGGGGTATGGTGGGTCCAACAGTACAACACTGCCGACGACCTTGTGGGGGAATTTATCGAAATTGCTTACGTGCCCGAGTTGCTCAAATGCGATCGCGCCGAAGTTGATGCGGCAAGCAAGGATCTTGAGCTCAAGATCGCGGAAGGCGGCGTCTAGCAGATTCGCGGAAGTGGATCTGAGTCCAGCTCCTCGACCAGCCGTTCGCCGCCGAGTTCGGTTTCCAGCAGGACGTAGGGATCGTCTTCGCCGACAACGCCGATTTCAGCTGCGTCTCGTCCCGCATCCAACTGCCGCAATGCGTGGACCGCATCTTGGACCGACGCGGGGTCGACGACTGCGACAATTCTGCCCTCGCAAGCAAGGTAAAGCGGATTATAGCCCAGCATTTCGCAAACGGCTTGAACCTCGTTGCGTATGGGAACGTTACTCTCGAACAGCCGCACGCTCAGCCCCGTATGCCGGACGATTTCGTGGCTCACGCTCGCAAGGCCTCCCCGCGTGGGATCCCGCATGAATCTCAGGCCGGGTCTCGCGAGCAGCGCCCTGGCAAGGGGAAGGACGCTGGTGCAGTCCGATTGCAGGTCGCCGGTGAGGCCGAACTGCCGGCGCGCCAGCAGAATTGCCGTCCCGTGGTCGCCGATTGGCCCGCTGGCGATGATCCGGTCCCCCGGCAAGATACGATCGAGTCCCAGGACGATATCGGGGCGGCGGAAGCCGAGCCCGGTAGTTGCGAGGTAAAGCCCGCCTCCTTCACCTTTCCGAAGGACCTTGGTATCGCCGGTCACCACTCGCACGCAGGCCGCACGAGCTGCCGCGGCTATCGAGGCGACCACGCGATCAAGCCGCTCGATCTCGAAACCCTCCTCGATGAAGCTGTTGAGTGCAATATAGAGCGGCTCGGCCCCCGATACGGCGAGATCGTTCACGGTGCCATGAATAGCCAGGCTGCCGATGTCGCCCCCGGGAAATTCCAGCGGGTCGACCGTGAAGCCGTCCGAGGTCAGGGCAGGCAAGCTCCCGGGCGGCAAGGGGGGCAGGATCGCCGCGTCGGCATTCGGATCGAGCAGATCGTTGGTCAAATGCCGGACGAAGATCTGGTCGATCAGTTCGCGCATCCGCTTGCCGCCATTGCCATGCGCAAGCGAGATGTGCGTGCCGCCGTGAAGCGCGGAATGGCGGGTATCGCTTCGAGTTGTCATTTTAGGGTCCGTCGCGCCGCGAATTCGATGACTTGGCCGAAACTCACGCCGCCATCGTTCATCGGTAGGCGTTCGTGCAGGCGAACGTCGAAGCCGTGCTCTTCGAGGGATGAAACCGCATGCTCCGTCAACAGCCGGTTTTGGAAAACGCCGCCGGTAAGCCCGACGATATTGGTACCGATTGTGCCGCGATGATGCAGAGCCTCCGCGAGCAGAGTGGCAGACAACGCGCCGTGAAAGATCGCAAGACGTTCGCCGATGGACAAGGAGGCGTCCAGCAACATCGGAACGAGGGGAGCCCAATCAACCTGTCTTAGGTCTCCAGACTGGCGCACCGGGAGAGCCACGCTGCAGGTGATCGGATCTGACGCGCTCTCGACCATTGCCGGCGCCTGGCCATCATATGAGCAGGATTCGGTGAGTCCGACCAAGGCGGCGGCGGCATCGAAGAGCCGTCCGACGGCGCTGGATTCGGTCCCCGCACCGGCGTTCCAGGCGCGCTGAAAATTCGCAGCGTCCGGACGACGGCTTTGCCAGGGATGCCCGACCTCCCATGACAAGGCGCATGCACTGCGCCAGGGCTCAAGCGCAACGCGGTCTCCGCCAATCAAGCGAAAGGGTCGAAACGTGCCAATCCTTCGCCAACGCCCCGGCGAGCCAAAGAACGTCTCTCCACCCCACAAGGTCGCATCTGGTCCAAGCCCCAGGCCGTCCCACGCGAAGACCACCATCGCTTCCGTGCACCGGTGCTCCGCCGCCAATGCGGCGGCGTGCGCGGTATGATGTTCAATCGCAAAGTGCGGACTTGCCTGCCGCGATGCCCAGCGCGTTGTCGTGAAGTCCGGGTGCGCGTCATGAACGACGAAGGCGGCGGAGACTCCATAGAGCGATTGAAAGTCGTGGGCGACTTGTTCGAATACCGTCTTCGATCGAAGCGTCCCCATGTCTCCGACGTGTGGTGAGACGATCACCCTGTTGTCGATGCCCAAGGCAACTGTTGTCTTGAGCTGGGCTCCGCATGCCAGCACCGGAGCCTCAAGAGGATAAGGATTTGGACATGCGAGCGGCGCCGAGCCGCGGCCCAACCGGATCGGCCTTGCGCGATCCGCGATGATGCGGACAACGGGGTCATCGGCAGGGCGATGGATCGGCCGGTTATGGTGGAGGAATGCGTCGCAACAGCGCTTGAGGCGCAACTCCGCTTCGTCTTCGCCGGTGATCACCGGCTCGCCGCTGATGTTGCCGCTCGTGGCGACCAGCGGTTTGCCAAAATCTGTCGTGATGAGATGGTGCAGGGGACTGTAGGGCAGCATGAGCCCGATCTCGCGCAGGCCCGGCGCGACGGCCTGCGCGATTGGAGCCTGCGAACGCCTCCGCAGCAACACGATTGGCCGCACCGGATCGCGCAAGGCGGTCTCCTCTGGCGCATCCAGGTATGCAATTTCCCTAGCGAAGAACGTCGGGTCGATTTCCTTCGCTGGGAGCATCACCGCGAGCGGCTTGTCGGGTCTCTGTTTCATGCTGCGCAGCCGGAGCACGGCCGCCTCATCAGTGGCATCGCACATCAAATGGTATCCTCCGATACCTCGAACCGCGACAGTCAACCCCTGCCGGAGCGCCGTGATGCATGCGGAGAGCGCTTGCTCATTGCCGAGAATCTCGCCGCTGGATCCACTGTCGAACCTCAGCTGCGGGCCGCAATTCGGACATGCCAGGGGCTGGGCATGAAAGCGGCGATCATCAGGATCATCATATTCCCGCCGGCAGTCTGGGCAGAGCGCAAATTGCGCCATTGTGGTGTTGATCCGGTCGTAAGGGAGAGCGCGGATGATGGTGTATCGCGGGCCGCATTGCGTGCAGTTGGTGAAGGGATAACGATACCGTCGCTCCGAAGGATCGTTGATCTCGCCCAGACAGTCATCGCAGAGGTAGCAGTCTAGCGGTATGTCGGCCTGCCGCGTCGATCCCGATTCGCTTTCAACTATCGAAAATGCCGTGAGTACTGCAGTCGGTCGCTTTATATCGAACTCGACGATCGGCCGCGAAAACGGCGGCGCATCGGAGACAAGTCCCATCGCGAAGAGATCAAGCTGGTCCGGCCGCCCCGTTGCGAGCACGGATACGTAGCTTGCCTCGTTCTTTACCCAGCCCACGATGCGATGGCTCTCCGCGAGGCGCTTGACGAAGGGGCGGAAGCCGACGCCCTGTACGAGGCCGCCGATCCGAAACTCGCGCGTTTCGATGAGAGGCTCTGTCTGATCCCTGGTCATCTCAGCGGGGATGGTTGGAAAGGTCCAGCCATTCATGCGCCAGGCGGAGGGCAAGATCGGCTGCGAACGGCAATGCACTTGCAACCCTTGCGCTGAGCGACTCGCTCCACTCCATGCTAAGCGGTCGGATGCCGATCAGGGCGCGGTAGGAGGGGAGAAGGTCCCGGATTCGGGCCATGTCGAATAATTCCCTCAACCCGACCTCGTGCGCGGTGCGCTTTGCGCTTCCGAGGAATGCGTCCAAGCTCGCACCCACGAGGCAATCGACCGTTCCGGCCTCGTCCCCGATCATCGCTGCATCGACAACGATCAGCCGGTCGGTGGCCTCGATGGTCGGCAGCAGATTAAAGCTCAAGGTCCCGCCATCCACGAGCCCGACCTTTCCGTCCGCTGCCAAGCCCTGCAAGTGCCGCACCACGTGAACGCCAACTCCATCGTCGCCGAGCAAGGTATTTCCAATTCCCAAGATGGTAACCGCAGGAGCGCAATGGGACCGATCGGGCAGGCTCGAGGACAAGGTCATCGTGATCTGCCGGGCAATTTGCCGCCAGCGTAGGCGTTCTTGCCGGTTCGATAACCCGCCGTCCACCAGACATGGCAGGCGCCCTCATCGGACACCATGCAAGGACCGATCGGCGAATCAGGGGTGCAGGCGGCGCCATACAGCCGGCACTCCGTCGGCAGAACCTTGCCGAGGATGACGCGCGCGCAGTCGCAGCCCGGCGGCATTTCGCCCCGGCGGGGCCGATCGATCGTGTCGTCGAAAGCAAATTTCAAGCTGGCGTCATGGGACGCATATTCAGGCCGGAGACGGAAACCGGACTGCGGAATGATCCCGATCCCCCGCCAGTCGGCGTCGATCACTTCCATGGTTTGCGTGAGACACCGGCGGGCCACGGTATTGCCGCCGAGTTTCACGCTGCTCGCATAGCAATTGTCGAGGAATCGGCGTCCTTCGATGAGCTGGCGCAAGGTAGAGTAGGTCGCAGACAAGAGGGTGTCGGCCGTGAAACCGGCCACGGCAGCGGGCATGTCATGTTCGCGTACCACGAACTCCCATTCCTGATACCCCATGATGGTCGCCACGTGACCCGGTGCGATCAAGGCGTCAAACCCAGGCTGCTCGGACTTGAGGAGCATGGCCACCGCGGGCCAGGTCAGCCGGCCAGAAATCAGCAGATAGAGGTTGGGCGGCAGACCCTGCGCGATCTGCGCCGCCACGGGCGCCAGGGTCGTCTCGAACCCTGCCACAAAGAAAATCACGGTCTTCAGCGGATTTTCGCGCGCGATGGCGACCGCCTCGGTCGGACTGGCCACCGGACGTATGTCCGCGCCGGCAGTCTTCGCCTGCTCGAGCGAGCGCGGCTGCGCCTTGGGAGCATTCACGGGCACCCGCAGCATATCGCCAAAGGCAACCATGATCACGGGCTCCGACAAGGCAAGATCGATGGCCCGAAACACATCTTCCTCGGGACACACGCAGACGGGGCATCCCGGCCCCGGGATCAATTGAACGTTCGGCGGCAGTAAGCTCCTCAAGCCCGCGGTTGCGATCGTTCGCTCATGGCCGCCGCAGACGTTGAGGACGCGGACGGGCCGATCAAGCGGCAGATCCCGGATACGATCGAGCCAGACGCGCGCGGAAGAAGCCAACGGTGTCTCTCCCTATCAAAGTGGATTGTTGCGTCTGGATGGCCGGCTATGTCGGCGCTCGGCCAGGCTCTGCCGAAGCCACGACAGCCATTCATCCATTCCGGCCGAGTTCCGCGCCGAGGTTGTCAGAACTGGTCCGCCGTAACCGGAAGCCTTGAGGGCGGCGGTCGCGCGATCGGGCCGAAAATCGTCCAGAAATGGAAGGAGGTCCGTCTTGGTCAGAACGACAAGATCGCTGTTGCGGAACATGACCGGATATTTGGCCGGCTTGTCGTCGCCTTCGGTCGTCGAGAGCAAGACGACATTAAGTTGTTGCCCCAGGTCGAACGAGGCCGGACACACCAAATTGCCGACGTTCTCGATGAACAGCACGTCGATGTCGCCGAGCTCGAGCTCGTGCAGCGCATCATGCACCATGGCGGCATCGAGGTGACACGCGCTTCCCGTGGTGATCTGAACAGCAGGCACGCCCTTGGCGCGGATGCGCGCGGCGTCGTTCTCCGTTTCGAGGTCGCCCTCGATGACGGCGAGCCTGAGTTCGGACCCTAGTCTCTCGATGGTCGCCTCCAAAAGCGCGGTCTTGCCGGCCCCGGGAGATGACATCAGGTTGATGGCGAGAATGCCAAGTTCGTCGAAATGCTCGCGATTGTGGTGCGCCGCACGGTCGTTGGCAGCCAGAAGCCGGCTGATCACCCGGGCCTCGTCCACGGGGCGGTGCCCTTGCGCTGCGCTGGCAACTTCCTTGCCCTGCGAATGTCTGACGATGTGACCGCCGTCATGAGCGGCACAGCCGCAATCTCTGCACATCGCGATTCCGCTCCTTCATCCTACGTTCTGGTGCACACGCCGCTTCCTCGAGAAGACTCTCCGAATCCACCCCATCGAATTCCACGCTCAACAGCGTGAGTTCGTCACCGCGCGTTACGCGAACGCGAAATGAGCCGCAGGATGCGCAGAGCAGGCGATTGGGGAGCGTAACGCTTGACCCACCGCAGTCCGCACAGCGAACGCTGACGTCGCTTTGCTCGAAATCCAGGCAGGCCATCTCGGCCCGGGTCCCAGCCTTGGCGACCTCGAAGGCGCGGCTCAGTAATCCAGGCTCGACGCCTGAAAGTGGCCCAACGCCAACCACGATGCGCCGCACGTACGCGGTCTGAACGGTATCGGCAAGACGCTCCACCTCGGAAAGCAGCGACCAGCAAATCGACAGCTCATGCATCGATCGCTCCGCTCTGAGCGCCAAAGGCGGCGTCGAAGAGAGCCCATGTGGACTCCGCTTCGGCCGCTTCGATGATCTGAATGGCATAGCCGAGGTGAACCAGGACGTGATCGCCCACGGTCACGCTGCGATCCTGCAACAAAAACAGGTTGACCTCGCGCGACACGCCCTTGACGGAGCAGCGGGCCACGTATCCGTCGACGGTGTCGACACGCATTGGAATGGCGAGGCACATGCGAACGCCCTCTACGATTGACCCACGTTCAGAACCGGTGCAAGACCTTCGATGAGCGCGCGTCTCTGCTTTTCATCCAGTTTTGCGTTGAGACGGGCAAGCGCAGTGCCCAACGCGCGCAGCGCTGCAACATGTTTCGACGATTGCAGCTCATGCCTCTTGAGCAAAGCCACCGGGTCCGTGGAAGCCGGTTCAGCCGGGGAGGGACGGCGAACGACCTGCGCGGTCGCGTCGAGCAGCTCCAACCAGGCTGGCTCTTGGGACGGCTCTATGCCGACCGTGTCATGCAAGGCGGCCATCTTCTGCGACAACTCTTCGCTGGAAATCGGTCCCTGGCTTGCGAAATCGGCCGGCGGCGCCATCTCCTTCCCTGAGGGAGCAGCATCGGCTTGCTTGGCTGGCTGTGACGCAGCGGCTGCTTGGTCACCTCCAGGCGGTGTGCCCATCGGGGTCGTCGCACGCTCGGCGTTGTCGGCCGTCGTAGCCTTGGGTCCCGAAGGCATGGTTTCGCCGGGCGCGCGGGCGACCACCGCGTCGTCGACCGCACCCGGGCAGAAAAAGCTGAAATTGCCGGTGTCGCGGCCGCGTATGAACTGCGTCCAGTTCGGCTCAACCCGGTGTTCGGGAGAAGTATCGAACGTGCCGAGGTGATGGCACATGGCGCAATGAGGCTGATGGGCGCGAACGCGCAGCCGGCCGCGATCGATGCAATAAGTGTCGATAAGATCGCCAAAGCCGGAGCCGGGTCGAGCGAGAACAGGAGAGCCCAGCAGCAGCGCCGCAAAGCAGGCGAGCGGGACAACGCCGGCATATCGGCTCGGCGCCTTGCGTTCGGAATCGGATCGCATGTCTTCAGCCTCTCGTCTGGCCTCGCGCCGTTTCGCCCCACCCATCATAACACCTTCACGCGAACGAGCTCGTCGCCATCGGGATCGATGACATGGACCGCGCAAGCCAGGCACGGATCGAAGCTGTGAATGGTACGCAATATTTCCAGCGGGCGCGTGGGGTCCTTCAATTTGTGTCCGCGCAGTGCCGCTTCGTACGGACCCTCCCGGCCCGCTGCGTCGCGCGGCCCCGCGTTCCAGGTGCTTGGAACCACCGCCTGATAGTTGCCTATCCGTCCGTCTTCGATGGTAAGCCAGTGGGCCAGAGCTCCGCGCGGGGCCTCCATCATGCCGACGCCGCGGCTTTTCTTGGGCCATGTGGCAGGATCGAACAGGACGTCGTCGAAGGTGCGGAGATCGCCGCTTGCGATGTTCGCCATCAAGGCGTCGTGCATGCCGGCCATCGAATCCGCGATCAATTTGGTCTCGAGGGTGCGCGCCGCGATGCGCCCCAATGTCGAGAAAAGCGCCGGGATCGGCAGACCCAGTCGGCCAAGCGCGTGGTCGACCAAGCCTCGTGCGCGAAGATCCCCACTGGCGTAAAGGACCAGAACCCGGGCCAACGGTCCAACTTCGACCGGAAGCCCTTTCCAGCGCGGGGACTTGATCCAGGAATATGATTTGTCGACGTCGAGCTGCTCGTAGGGCGGCGCCGGTCCGGTATAATCCAGGGAAGTCTCTCCGTCATAGGGGTGCAGGCCCGCCTGTTTGCCGGTGGAGTATTGATACCAGGAATGGGCGACGAACTCCTGGATCTCGGTCGGATCCTCAAAATCGACCGGCTGAACGCTCGACAAATCCCGGTTGGTGATCACGCCTGCCGGAAATAGCAAGGTTGTCCGTTCGGCCGCGCCGATCCCTTGCGGAAACTCGCCGTACGACAGGAAGTTGCCGACCCCTTCACCGCGGGTTGCCCAGTCCTTGTAGAATCCGGCGATCGCCAGCGTGTCGGGCAAATAGACCTGGTCGACGAAGGTCCTCATCTTTTTGATCACCTCCCCGACCAGCCGTAGGTTCTCCGCGTTCACGGCCGTGGCAGTCGCCGTCTCAGAAATTGCGCAGGGAACGCCGCCGACCACGAAGTTCGGGTGCGGGTTCTTTCCGCCAAAAATGGCATGGATCTTGACCACATCGCGCTGCCAGGCCAGCGCCTCCAGATAGTGCGCCACCGCCAAGAGGTTGACCTCCGGCGGCAGTTTGTATTCGGGATGGCCCCAGTAGCCGTTTGCGAAAATTCCGAGCTGGCCTCCTTCCACAAAGCCTTTCAGCTTTCGCTGGACGCTGCCGAAATAGTCGGGGGAATTGTTGGGCCACGGGCTCAAACTGGTCTGCAGCTTTGCGGTCGCGGCTGGATCCGCCTTGAGCGCGGAAACGACGTCGACCCAGTCGAGCGCATGCAGGTGATAAAAGTGCATGACATGGTCGTGCACATATTGCGCAGCAATCATCAGATTGCGGATGTGCTGGGCATTTTGCGGAATCACGTGGCCAAGCGCATACTCCACCGCCCGGACGGAGGCGATGCTGTGCACGACGGTGCAAACGCCACAAAATCGCTGCGTAAACGCCCACGCATCGCGCGGGTCACGCCCTTTCAGAATGATTTCGATGCCGCGCACCATCGTGCCTGAGCTCGACGCGCGCGTAATCACGCCTTGAGCGTCGGTTTCCGCCTCGATCCTCAGATGTCCTTCGATGCGGGTGACCGGATCGACAACCACCCGGCGCGGTTGCGAGCCCGTTGTCGCGGCTCGAGGCTCGGAAGTGGATTTCCTGCCTGTCTTCCGATCAGAAGGGTTTGCCATAAAACCCTCCCTCGCGGTCCCAGAACTTCGGCTGCGCACAGCCCAGGCAACCGTGCCCCGAGTACATGGGGAAGCTCGTCCTCTGGTTCCATTTCACAGTGGTGCAGGCGTTAAAGGTGGTCGGTCCCTTGCAGCCGAGGTCCTTGAGACAGTAGCCCTTGCGCGCGCCCTCATCGTCGAAGCTCTTTGCAAACAGGCCCTGGTTGAAGAACGGCAACCGGGGACAATCGTCGTGCACGGTTCGGCCAAAGAACGGCACCGGGCGTCGCAACTCATCGAGGGGTGGCGGTTTGCCAAAGGTCAGAAAGTGCACGACCACGCCGGTCATGACCTCGGGCACGGGCGGGCATCCGGGAACGTTGATTAGCGGAGCCATCACTTCGGTCTTTTCGATCAGGTCGCGCAGCGCATCGAACGCTCCTCCCGCGCCGGTCGGGTTGGGCGCCGCCGCCGGGATTCCCCCGTAAGTGGCACACGTGCCGACCGCGATGATGAGTGCCGCCCCCCGCGCGGCAGTTCGCACGAGCTCGCGCCCGCTCTTCCCGCCTGTCGTCGAATAGCGTCCCACCTCATCGAGCGGGATTCCTCCGTCCACGATCAGGACGTACTTGCCGCGTGCGCGTTCGATCGCATTATCACGGGCCTGCTCCGCCGCGAGACCCGCGGCCGCCTGCAACACATGATGGTAGTCAAGGGAAAACTGATCGAAGATCAGGCTCTCGAGGGTCGGCTCAAACGAGCGCAGGATGGACTCGCTGCAACCGGTGCATTCCTGTATCGAGAGCCAAATGACGCTCGGCCGAGGCTTGCTCGAAAGGGCCTGCGCGATCGCTGGCGTTGCGCTGGGCGGCAACGCCAGGATGGATGCCGTATAGGCACACCAGTTCAAGAAATCGCGCCGTGACAGGCCCTGGCGGCGGAGGTGATCCAAGACCGAGGGACGATCGTCCGAAATTTCCATCTTGCACCCTCCCCGGCGCGAAAAGCTACATCAGCCCTACCTCTGTCGCAAGTGAAGCAATCTGAAAGCGCGAACTGACCGCCCTAGCAAGCACAAGCCATCGACCTAGGTTCGCACGTACATACCTATGAAAGACGCCAAAGATCGCCATTCATTACAGCTTTCTTCGGTCGCAAATATCAAACTCTTCAAGCTCATGGTGATGAACTGCAAGCGTCCGTCGCGGCCTTGATGGGTGTGCCGTCGAGCAGGTGATGGTAGCGCGACGCTTCGCACGACAGGCCCGGAACGCCCAGTCCGCACAACAGCAGGCGGCTCCAGATATCCTCGGCATGTTCGGCAAAGCGAAACAGCGAGCAATCGGATCGATCCACTGTACCGCTTGCGATCAGCGCATCGAAATTGACGGTCGCTCGTCAGTAGTTTTCGTCAAAGAGCACGATGGGTTATCGGCGGCGACTTGCCGGTCTGGCGCAGTGTCAGGACTTCGAACAATTCGTCGAACGTTCCAAAGCCCCCCGGAAAGGCGATCAAGGCGTTCGCGCGCATCGCAAGATGCATCTTCCGCAAGGCGAAGTAATGAAACTGGAACGTCAACTCCGGCGTGCTGTAGCGATTGGGGATTTGCTCCCTGCGAAACGTGATGTTGAAGCCAATGGAGGGAGCGCCAGCTTCATGCGCGCCGCGATTGGGAAGCAGGGGCGAGGAGCTGGCGTTTGACTATCCGCGGCAGGAGTTTGAGCCGGTTCTGTAAGTGTCTGACCAACCAAACGCTTTATCTAATGTCCGTGAGGCCAGAGGTTCTAGCCGCGGCCGCGCCGTGGTCGGCGGCCATGATGAAGTGCCTGCATCCGATGCGCACGAGCCGTATTTCTGGTCGGACAAGTTTCCGCTGTGGATGTAGCCGATCGCCAAAGGCCGAGCAGGTGCGTAGGTGTCGCGTGTTCGTGTCCGAAGACGGTTTGCCGCGGAAAGTAGAGGAGACGTTCGGGGCCGATCTGACGATAACGAAAGAGATCTGCGGACGCTGGCGCCGCATGAGCCGCGAGTCCGCCATCCTAATTGAAGAAGCTGAGTTTTCTGTCCAGCAAAAGGTGAGTGACCGGGGCCGAAACTGGCGCCTGTGAGCCACGAAGCCCTCTTCGGTCGCTCGCCTAAATATCGGCAAGCCCACGAACCGGTTTTCGGGCCGCCCTGGTAAGGTGCAAGTCTTGGCAACATATTGGGCTCGGAGCTTTTGTTGTCTGCGCTGCTGCGGGTACTGAGGCGATCAGCACCCGAAGCACAACAGCGCCAAAAAAAGCCCTCGGATCATGCCTCTCCAGCTCCAGCCGATGCCGAGGGAAACTCCCCGGAGCTTAAAGGCGGCCCGGAGTTGATTTGAATCATCCGGTTCTGCAATCGAGCGGTCATACTTGATTTTCCGACCAATGCCATTGCATGATCGTCGGATTGATCGGCTGCAGATGGGAGTCTGGTGGCGGACCATCTCGCCGAAAAAGGGGAGGCCGCATGCAAGTTTTGTTCGGGAGTCGGGGGGCGCGCATTGTTTTGGCCACGTTGAGCCTGATGTTCCTTGACCAAACAGGTGCCAACGCCGGCACTTACGATCTCGTGCTAGAAAGGCACGCCATGAACATTACAGGCCGCGACAATGTCGCGTTGCTGATCAATGGTCAGCTTCCCGGTCCCGTTCTTCGCTTCAAGGAAGGGGAGAACGTCGTCGTAAATGTCACAAACCGCCTAGATGAAAATGCCTCGATCCACTGGCATGGGCTGATTGTTCCACCCGAAATGGACGGCGTGCCCGGCATTTCCCCTGGCTATGGCGACGGCATACCGCCGGGGCAAACCTTCACTTACCGCTTCCAGCTCAGACAGTCGGGAACCTATTGGTATCACAGCCACTCGTCCGGCGAACAGGAGCAACTCGGCATCTATGGCCCGATGATCGTCGAACCTCGCGGGCAGGATCCGTTTCGGTACGACCGCGATTACATCATCATGCTCTCCGACTGGAGTGATGACGCCAGGAGCATCATCAAGAACCTGAAGGCCGAGAGCGGCTGGTACAATTTTAACCGGCGGACTCTGGTCGGCTTGTTGCAGGACTTGAACAAGGCGCCCTCCGACGAGGCGCGCCGCGCGATCATCAATGACCGCGTCGCCTGGTCGTTGATGCGAATGGATCCGACCGATATTTCGGACGTCTCGGCCTATACATTCCTGGCGAACGGCCGGACGCCGGAGCAGAATTTTACCGCATTGTTCAAACCCGGCGAGCGCATCCGCCTGCGCTTCATCAACGGCTCGGCCATGACGTATTTCGACGTGCGCATTCCGGGATTGAAGATGACCGTCGTCCAGGCCGACGGCAACAACGTTCAGCCCGTGGTCGTCGACGAATTTCGGTTCGGCAATGCCGAAACCTACGACGTGATCGTACAGCCGACCGAAGACCGAGCCTATACGATTGTTGGAGAGTCGTTGGACCGCACAGGCTTTGCCCGTGCGACCCTGGCGCCCCGGCCGGGAATGATCGGCGAACTGCCCCCGCACCGGTTGCGACCGCTCGTCTCGATGGCCGAAATGGGCATGAATCTCGGCCCGAAGGGTGGCGACCGTGGCACGCTGCGCCCGGAGCAAGACATGCCGGGCCATGTCGCGCCCGAAGATCCGGTGGCAATGGCGATCGGAATGGGCGACATGGGTGCAATGTCGGGCAAGGGCGGCGCTGGCACGATGCCTGGCATGCAGCATGGGACTTCGGGAGCCAAGCCGCAGATGTCCGGTATGTCCGGTTCAAAAGACTCAAGGCGCGCCCCAAAGCCGGCGAAGCGGGACAAGGCTCCGGGCATGCCCGGGATGAACCACGGGAATATGCCGGGAATGAGCAGCGCCTCTCCCGATCGATCGGACGCCCTGGCGCAGATGCGGGCCGCGCCAGATCATTCCAGCATGCCGGGAATGGGTAGTGGAGCTCGTGGTGCTCCGGAAGTAGAAACTGGAATCCAGCAGGGACCACAAGCCTATGTTCTCCGTGGCGGCGAAGACATGGAGAGCGTCCCTGTGACGGGCGGGCACGCAGTGCCGGATCCGCTCCTCAACGACACGGGAGCTCCTCCAGGGACCAAGGTCCTTTCCTACCGGGATCTCAAAGCGCTCAATCCGTACCCGTACAAACCCTACGATCGCATCATTGAGATGCGGCTGACTGGCAACATGCAGCGATACTTCTGGTCGATCAATGGCCGAAAGTTCAGCGAAGCCGAACCGATCGTGCTGCGGTATGGCGAGCGCGTCAGATTCCGCTTTATCAATGAGACCATGATGAATCATCCGATGCACATCCACGGCACGTGGTTCTTGCCGGAGGTTGGCAACGGTGCTCGCAATCCCAAGAAGCACACCGTCAATATCAAGCCAGGCGCCACGCTCGACGTCGATGTTCCCGCTGACGCCGAAGGTCCCTGGGCATTCCATTGCCATCAGCTCTATCACATGGAGACAGGCATGATGCGAAAGATTGAGGTGGTCCGTCAGAGCATAGCGGCCGGTAGGAGGCTTCGATGAATCGCGCTCGACCGATTGCGTTGATTGCCCTTGTACTTGGATCTATCTCGCTGAGCGCGCCCGCTCAAGCCCAGAGCCCGGTACCTTACGTCGAACAAACCTCATGGTGGGGATCTCGCACCCCGAATGGAATAAGCTTCCCGGATCAGCAGCTTTTCAGCGCCTCGCGTTTCGAGAAGCTCGAATGGAGCGGCCCGAATTCTGCGCGCTGGGACATGGAAGGATACATTGGAGGCGACTACGACAGGCTGGTTTTCAAGTCGGAGGGCCTCTACAGCGGTAGAACCAAGAACCTCGAGGAAGGTCAACTGCAAGTTCTCTATTCTCGTCTGATTGACTATTATTTCAACGCCCAAGTGGGCGTTCGACAGGACTTTTCAAATAGGTCGAACCGCACCTATGCTGTCATCGGCCTGCAAGGTCTCGCACCCGGCTTCATCGAAACCGACACTGATCTATACATAAGCCAGGAGGGCGAGGTCTCCGCCTCGTTCACCGCGTTTTACGATCTCCTGATCACGAACCGCCTGATACTGCAGCCCCGTATCGACCTGAGACTTCAGGCGCAGCCGGTGCCTGACCTGGAGCTGGGCAGCGGGCTCACAGATTTCGAGCTGGGGGCACGCTTGCGTTATGAATTTACCCGCAATTTCGCGCCCTATATCGGCGTCAATTGGGACCGCAAGGTCGGTCAGACAGCGACCATTGCGAGAAATAGCGGCGAACCAGTGTCCGCGGTGTCCTTTGTCGCGGGTGTGCGGCTATTCTGGTGAGTCTTAGAATCGACTTTTCGCGCGGGTCTGGCCTGGGCGATTGGCGATGTATCATTTGCGGCGCACTTCATTGCAGCGACATACAAAATAGTTTTCATCCTCGCAGGCCTCACAGATTTCTTCGAGGCGGCCTTTCAAGGCTTGACGCGCTCGATGAAGGCGAACCGTGATGTTATTCACGGTCACTCCGAGTTCAAGCGCGACTAATTCCCTGGGCTCGTCTGCGAGGTCTATTCTTCTGATTATCTCGGCTTGCTCCGCCCTCAACAAGGCAAGATATTGATGCAGACATTCGCAAATTTCCTGATCTGCTTCCTGGCTCCGATCGATGGCGAGGCGCTCGTTCAGTTCGGCCGTGAATGATGCCTCCTTGATTGCCCTGGACCTTTGACGATGGAAATCAGCAATGGTCGTCGACAGAATCCGGCTGAGCCAGCCGCGGACAGCGTTGGCGTCCCGGAGATCGGAGGAACGTTCGAGAGCCCGCAACATGAATGTTTGCAGTACTTCTTCAGCGTCTTCCTGCACCCTAAGGCGCTTCCGTAGATGGCTCCGGAAGCGGCCGTAGCTTTCGACGAGAGCTATTCGAACTGCTCGATCTGAGGCCATAGACGACAATGGCGCGCTCGTTGCAGCCGGGCCTGGACGGTTGGTCCACGATGATGACATAGCAATTGCTCTGTTCAATGTTCGGCAGATTGCTTCGGTAAGGGCTGTGGCTTGCTTCGGTAAGGGCTGTGGCCCAAAGTGCGCGAAAAACACAGCAGATGAAGCAATGGCATATGAGCGCACGCGCCCCAAAGCGGAGCGCAGCAGCCCAACACACACATGAAATTTCAGACGATAGGTGGCCGATAGCGCCGAGCGAACGTGCCTTCGTCGATCTTCAGGTCAGGCTCCGACTCGCAGCGGAAGCGCGGCATGGGAAGCGGCAGGATCGACGCAGGTTGAGGAAAAACCGCACTGAAGCACAGCGAGCCACAGCAGCCCGAATGCGCCTGTCCGACGCTTCTCTTGTCGATGTCGGCGCCCGCCGCCACATCATCCAAATGCTGCGCCGGTTCGGCGCTCGTGCGGTGGTGCTCATGACATCCCCCGAGCGCACGGGATTGGTTGGTGTGTTGAGCAGCGACGTCATGTTGGCCGGTGGCAAAGGGCAGGGCCAACGAAGGCGATATCGACCCAAGCAGATATGCGACGGCGAAAAGCCATCCCCACCATCTTCGCTTTGGTCGCGTCAAGCTACCCATCTGATACCAACTTGCTTCAGAATATAGCTTCGGTTAAGCGACCGCCAATAGCAAGCAACCTAAGAAAATAGGCAAATTGCGCCTGGAAGACGCCTTCTTCCTTCGGCCGGGCCCGGTTCCTATCGATTTTTCCCAGCCTTCCTCCGCGGCCCGATGCGCGGCTGACCGGGGTCCAGCGGGAGCACGGGGTATGTGTATGGCGGAGATATTTCGACGGCTTGGGCCGGCGAGCCACGCGCTTCGTTCGGCCAGTAACGCCGGTCCGAAATGGTGGCGCCGGCCATGACCTCGACCGAGGGCACGATAGCGAGCAGGGGCACGATGAGGCAGAGAGTGACGCTCTTGTTCATGTTTACCTCGGCGTTTGCCGTTGCTCGCACGCCTCGGAAATATTGGCTTTCGCCTGTTTCGTTTCGCAGCGCAGCGCTTCCTGAACATCTCAATTTTACAAGCTGCTAGCCCGCAACTCTTGATTCAGATCAACTCTTGCCGCCGCATCAACTACCTACGGGCCCCTACCGTGTTGAGTTACGGGTGCAAACTCCTGGCCCGTAAACAGATAATAGCCGTCCCGGCTGAGGGCATTAGCGACGGACTTTCTCCGCAGGCAAGCTTGACGCGCATCGCTTCCTTTCAAAATGCGAACGAACCGCCAACCTGGGCCCAACAGCAAATTTGGAATTTCTGTGTGCGTAGGTACGACGGCGTAGAAGTCGCGCGCAAATGTGCTGGCAAAGAGCGCGTCGGAAGATGCGGCCCGCAGCGGAACAGGCGCTACAGACGGCAACAACAGAGGCGGCATCGGGTTTGCTCCTCAATGGTGCTTAAACCATCCGATATCCTTAATGTCATTGAAGGAATCGGTGCGGTGGCAAAGGAAGCACTGGCTTACGGTGGCATGCTCCTGACCGGTGATCATTCGGTCCATCATAATGAAATGCATCATATAGTGACTTGGCGGTGCCTGGTGACATTGCGCGCATTCCTTGGACGTCGGTGAAGGATGTAGGAACTGAGCAATCCGCCAGGAATCCAAGGTATGACAGCTGGCGCAATCACGCCCGAATAGGCCGCGATGCGGCTCACGGTTGCTGTGGCAGTTGGCGCAATCGAGACCTGCCTTCTCCGGTTGGTTGGAAGTCGGCAATCGCAGAAATCCTTTTAAATCGGTCACCATCTGTTCACTGATCGCGCGCGCCGAGGTGTTTTGGCCTTGCGGAAATGATCCTATGCGCAGCAGCGTAGCATGGTCCATCTTGGTGGCACGAACGGCGCCCGTATGCTCGATGTGACATCCGCGACATTCTTTACTGGTCGCATGAAAAGCGGTCGACTGCATGCTCAGATCGGCGGCGGACGTCGTGTGACAGGCGATGCAGGCTGACGCCTGGACGCCCTTTGTCGGCGTATGGCACGTCTCGCATTTATTGGAGAGAAATGCATGCTTTTGCGACAGAGGCCCTGGCACGACGGCATCTGTCCAACCGGAAACTGCGCCGGAACCGTCGCGGTACAAGCCGATTGATATCGCCGCTACGCCTGCGATGGCGAACGTGACCAGGACCGTATAGACGAAAGAGCGCAGGCTCATGTCAGCCACCGCAGCCCGTAATAGATTTCGCCGGCGACGTGCAGCGCCAACAGCGCATACATTGCGATTGCCGCAACCACGTGGAGGCCGATCCACTGCATGAATACTTTCTTGACCGTGTCTTGAGACCCGATCGCGTATTCAAGGTCCGCAATGCCGTCGACGAGCTGCAACAGTGTGACGTCCTGCAGCGCAGCCGGTCTTACAGATGGACCGTCGGGATTGGCTATTTCCCGAGTGGACAGGGTGAGCGCCGTCCGGTCATAGGCGGACCGCAATGTTGATAAATGAGCTTGTTGCTCTCGAATTTCGGACGCGGTCTGCGGCAGATAGTATCGACCCACAAATCCGGTCACCACAACGACCAGCATGCTAGCGATGAGGCCAATTCCTATCGGACTTTCGTACTTGTGGCCGCTATGAAGAATGGCCAAGAAAGATGCGGCAATGCCGGCATAAACGTGAAAGCTGAGGAGGGCCTTCATCGATACCAGCCGCGTGACAAGCGCCCTGAAGCTTCGGCTGTACTTCGTGAGTGGATAGACGATGAGAAGAACCATCAAGGTCGCGGCGGACGTGCCTAAGGCAAAGCCGGCCAGGCTGCCAGCAAATCTCGAATCGGAATGAAGCAAAAAGGCGGGAACGAGCAGCAAGAGGCTAGCGAGGACGATATCAACGATGAAGCGTCCTCGTTCGCCCATATCAAGCCTCGACGACCAGATTTCCAATCGACTTGGCTTGGCAAGCCAGGATCATGCCCTGCGCCTTGTCCTCGTCCGTCAACGCCTCCTGGACCTCCATCGTGACGGTCCCTTCCAGGAGATGAGTTTTACAGACCCCGCAGGTGCCTGCACGGCAGGAAAAATCGATCGGAACGCCGACCGACTCGGCGACTTCGAGGACGCTCTTGTCAGGAGGCAACGGAGCAACTTTGTCCGACTTGGCGAAGCGAATTGACGCCGTAGCTGGCCCGAGCGCCGGCGCCGCAGTTTCGGACTTGCGCTTTTCGACGATCGTCATTCCCGGGGGAGGGACAGCTCCGAGCGCGGGACCGAATGCCTCGGTCTTGATTTGTTCGGGCGGAACACCAATCTCGCCGAGCACCTTCCTGAGCGTATCCATCATTTTCGGAGGGCCGCACAAGTGGACGCGTTGCTTTGCCAAATCGGGTACGGACCGCGTCAAGAAATCACTGGTGATCTGACCCTCGGCACCCATCCATGAAGTACCTGCCGCCCGCACCATCGTTGCAGCTACGTGCAAGTTGTCCATCTTGCGCTGCAGGTACTCCAGTTCATCCCGGAAGATGAAGTGCTCCGTGGTTTGAGCGCCGTAAACCAGATAGATCTGACCCGGCCATGCAATATCGGACAGATATCTCACCGCAGCCATTAACGGTGTGATTCCTACGCCGCCACCGATGAGCACCACGCTGTCGGATTCCTTCCCTGTGAAGGTGAAAGCACCCGAAGGAGCCAGTACCTCAAGGAGGTCTCCCACCTTGATCTGGCCATGCATGTACTCGGAGAAAACTCCTCCATCCTCTCTCTTGATCGTGGTCTCTACATAGGCCGTCTGGGCGGCAGATGATGCGATCGTATACGACCGTCGGACGGTCTTTCCATCGATCTCGGCGGAGTAGGTCAAAAACTGACCGGGCAGGAATGTGAATGGAATAGCGCCTCCAGCGGGATCCTGGAGGCGGAACGTCTTCACACTTGGCGTTTCCTTGTAGATCGCACAGACTCTGAGTCTGCCCTTCCAGAGGCCGCCCGGCTTCGCCGTAGTGCTGCGGCTGCCAGGCTCGGGTGGGTTGGGCCCGCTTTCAGCGTAACTTGGCTGGCCACTCATGCTCGCTCGTGGCGAGGCTATCGTCGCCTTGGTGTCCGTCGCCGCGCTCGCAGGAGACACCGGAGCGGCAGCAGGCGATGCCAGCCCGGGCGCCGGTGCGCGAGTCAGGCGATCGACGAGCGCGTTGGCCCGGCGCATGCGCTCCACATAGACGATAAGCATTCCGGCAGAGAAGATGCCGAGGAGTGCCATTGTAATGAGGTGAAACCAGGAGATGCCGAACAGGCCATTCGCATTCCCATGACGCTGTTCAGGCGTCGCGAGGTTCATCTGAGATTTGAACCAACTCTGCGCGATCTGCTGCGGGGGCTTTCCCTCATTCAGCGCCCGAAGCGCGGTAACGCCGCTGTGGACCTGATTGAGAGAATCGCGGATTTGCTTCGCCGCCTGATCTGCCGCGGCAATGTCACCCCCAGCAATCGCATGCCGTAAATTCTTTTCAGCGGCCGAGATGCCGTCGATGTCTGAATTGATCCGGCCGCGAGCCTGAGATTCCAGGTTGAGGCGCTGCTCCGCCGAAAGCGGCGGCATTTCCATCAAGGATGGATAGAACTCCTTGCGCGGGCGGCCCATCATTTCGCCCATCATGTTCATCATGCCGGAGTTCGGAGCGCTTGATGAAGGTGCCGGTGAGCCTCCACCTGGTTTACTTGGTGGAGTGGCGGGGCTATTCGACTGAGGTGCGGCATCAGCTCCAGAATTCGATCCACCGGGATGATGCGCCGAATGTTCATCCGCCGATTGAGCGAATTGCCGCCTTCCGTTTGACCATTCAAGCCCGCGCCGATCGTCGGCGGCATAAATTGCGAACCCTGGCCTGATAGCCCTGGCGCTCTCCCGCTGAGATATGGCACTGTCCGGCGAAACACTGGCGAGCACTGTGCTCGCAGCAAACCAGCTCCAAAGGGCCAAGGCACCGAGGACACGTCGACATCCGAAAGACAATACGACTCTCGACATGGCCCCAGCTTTCAAGGCGTCGTCAGAACGTTGCGATCAAGGGCAGCAGGATGGCGTCTGCCGTCTTCTTCTGCTCGTCGCTCAGGTTCGTATATAGACGATTGAAGGCGGTGCGAGCTGCCTTGATCGCTTCCAGGCGTTCCGCCAGGTGGCGCTCGTAATGCTCAATCCGCTCGGAACCCGAAATTTTCTCATCCACGACGAGGAGTTTGCGTGCATCCAGCAAATGCTGGCGACTGGAGCGTAGCGCGTCAGCCAAAAGGTTCCAATCAGCCGATTGCTTGTCAGTGATCTGCAACTCGGCCTTCAGGAAGGCGATCCGCCCTTCCAGCCGCTCAGTCACGTCCGCCGGCCCGCTTGCGGTAACTCCGGCCTCGGGCGCCATACCGGCTTTGGGTGCGGGCATCTGACCGTGCATCATCCGCATCATCCGCATCATGTCATCCATGCCACCGCCCATGTTCTGGGATTGGCCGCCGGATTGTCCCATTCCTCCCATCGAACCCATTCCGCCCATAGGCCTTTCCATAGGCCTCTGCATGGGCATCTTCATCTTGTCGTCCATGCCGCCCATGTTCTGGGATTGGCTGCTGGATTGGCCGCCCATGCCGCCCGAGCTGTTGGATGAGTCGGACTTCATTTTCATTTCGTCCATCATCGCAAGCTGCAAGGGATTTGCAGCCGTTGCTCTCGCCGATGACGGCGCGGCTGGCGCCAGACCCAAGACGACGAGCGCGGCTGCGGTTCCGATGAACTTCTTCATATTCTCCATGGACAGCTCCATCCCTGCTGATGATCCCATCATTCGACTACCATTTCGAAGTCAGGGCAGCTTGACGCAGATCAATTAAGAAAGACGGACAACCTATTAAAATATTACACAAAGTTGATTGCGAGCGCATAGGGCGGCCTCGCGGAAAATCCGGGTGAATGCCTGGCTAGAACAATAAGAAACTGAAGGCCGAGCAAAATAGCCCGGCCGATATTGGCGCGATAGGAACGAAACGCATCGGTAAATTCTCTCCGCCGCATCTCACGGAACGACCACACGGTGGAGGCGGCGACACCGCAAACGATCACAAGCACCCGGAGCAGCTCGATTGCAGAAGCCGTCCAATGAAGTCCATGTAGAATGGTCGCCCGGGTCTGCCCGGTAAAGATGAGCTCCGAGGTAATCAACGTTGCCTCCCGGTGCGTTCGAACTAAGAACCCGATCTCATGGCACACGCCGCCGTTCTGCCCTTATGGAAATTTTCCTTCGGAAGCCAAAGCCTATCAACATCCTTCGACCAAGTTCGGTAATACCCAATGATAGTCATCATCCACAAACCCGTGGCTCCGACACAACGAGCTGGACCGGCACTCCATCCAAACCAAAACCCAGCACGAAATGGGCGATGAAGGACAAGAACAGGCCGACGCAAAAGACAGGCGGGGATTGTTGACTGCACCGGATGAGAGGTTGAATATTGGCCATTTCAGTCCCCGCCAGTCGATCGGAATGAGCGATACGACGAGATATACCAGGCTCACCAAATGGATCACGTGGTAGGGAGCGAGATTAGATTTACTCTTTGGGAATAAACGGCTCGGCAATGACATCGGGAGCGAACTGCCGCAATTCGGGATTCGGTCTGCCAGAGTAAAGAGCAAAGAGAAGGAAGCCGATGCACAGGACGTAGAGAATGCGCGAGTGCAGGAGTCCTTGATTTGCAGCACCTCCGAGCGCGAACTAGGCTTCAAGAATGAAGAGTAGCTGACACGTAAACGGATTGAAATACCATACCCCGGCCGGATAGGACGCAGGTTCCAGCCATAATGGCGAGCAGCAAAATACGGACCAATGGCCGATCATCACCGCGTTGCGCCATCGCAACATGAACCAGAGGACGGGAAGGCGGCCGTCAACACGATGTTGAGAGGCAAGGCGTCGAGATTGAGTGGTTTAAACCTGAGCACCAGGCCCTTAGACAATGTCTCAACAGGAAAAAATCATCAGAGGGGCGACGTTGAATGGATCCATGAAATGCAGATCGTCGAATGTGTGCGCAAGGTAACGCACCGCAGTGAGGTAGACGACGAACAGCAGCAGATGGGCGACATAGACCTGCCACACATGGCGCAATAGCCTGGTCGCTCCGACGACAAAGCCGTGTTGCTTAATTAGCGTTCCGAAAACAAGCGTCGTGGTGTAGCCGGAGATCATAAGGAACAGATCGGCTCCATCGCTAAAGCCGTAATTCCGCGTCATGAACCAAGCGAGCGCGGTGTTTGGTATGTGCCCAGAAAGATCAGCCAGTTTGCCAGTCCGCGAAACGGATCCAGGCGGATATCGCGCTGCGGCTTCGGCAACACGGACCTAACGGTTATTGTTTTCCCCACTCGTTCCCGTACAAAGACTGCAACCTGCACGGCCCGGCCAGGCTCTCGGTCAACCTGTTCGCCAGCCGATATCGCTCGTCCCGTTCTTACAAGCTTGTTTGCGCCACCAATGGAGACAATCAGATTTGTACATTACCTCTCATGGCCATGTCGGCAATAATCGGTGGTGTGTGGATGGCGAGAACGGGCGCGCCCTGATGGCGCCGTAGCGAGCGCAACTTGGGATCTCGGCCTTGAGCGGAGAATGCGGGGCCTCCGACTCCGAAGGCCGATTGAACCGCCCCGGGATTGCCGGAGGCACTACTCTTGAGAAGATGGAGCCATGACAAGCAAGACAACGAACAAGTTCTCACCTTAAGTGCGGACCCGTGCAATTCGGATGGTTCTGGACCGCGAGAGCGAGCATGCCTCGTGCCGGGCGGCGGTCGTTTCGATCTCAGCCAAGATCGCTGTACGCCGCAGACATTGCATGAATCGGTCAAGAAGGCCGAGATCGACAGCGGCCGGCGATCCGGCGTGCCATCCGACGTCTCGGACCGGCTCAAGGCCCTTGAGCGGGAGAAGGGCGAGCTTCGCCAGGCCAATGAGACCCTGTGCAAGATGTCGGCATATTTTGCGATGGCGGAGTTGACCGCCGGTACAAGCCATGATCGCGTTCATCGACGATCACCGCGAGGTTTATGGAGTCGAGCCGATCTGCAAGGGTTGCCGATCGCCCCCTCGACCTACCACGCCCAGCCGCCAAGCGGCGCGATTCAGCCAGGCTGTCGGCGCGCGCCAGGCCGGATGCCAAGCTGAAGATCGAGGTTCGGAGAGTCTTCGGTGAGGGCTTCCGGGTCTATGGCGTGCGCAAGATCTGGCGACAGCTCAAGCGTGAAGGCTTCGATGTTGCTCGTTGCACAGTGTCGCGACTGATGCGGCACATGGGCTTGCGAGGGATAATCCGCGGCGAAACCGTCAAAACCACGATCAGCAACAAGGCCGCGCCATGCCCGCTGGATCACGTCAACCGCCAGTTCAAGGCGCCAAGGCCGAACGTTCCTTTGGCTCTCGGTAGTCGCAACACCAATTCGTTTTTACTCATGACAGCAATTCGTCAAGCGCTTCTGCCGGCGTTTTCCAGCCCAGGGTCATTCTGGGTCGCTCATTGAGAGCCGCTGCTACAGCGGATATCTCGTCGACGCTGTGGATGCTCAGGTCTGTGCCTTTCGGAAAGTACTGCCGCAGCTAACCCGTTGGTGTTCTCGTTGGTGCCGCGCTGCCCAGGGCTTTTCGCATCGCTGAAGGCCCTGCACCTTTAGAGGGCCGCCCTGCACCTTTAGCGGGGCAATTCCTCGCGTTCAGCCGATGAAAGACAGCGCCCGGAGAGAGGCTTGGCCGAAGATCTGAACATCGCTGGTGGCACGCCGCCTGCCTTTCGGAATAATCTGCTTCAGACCGGTTGCGAAAAATCCGGCCTCAAACGCAGCATCTTCGCTGCTCTGGCCTGTGGCAATCGCCTTCCAACATCGATGCTATTCATCGCGTCCGGCCGCAGACGGCCGGCCTGGCAATGGCAATGGCGCTCGTTCTGACCGCGCCGAACGTCTATCTTTCATCGCAACTTCCACTTCAGGGTGTTGCGACGACCGTTTGAATCCGCCCAATACGTCTCGATCAAATATACCGAGCGCCTGGCGGAAGCAGCGTCGAGCCTACTGTCTGCAGCGTCGGAACCTATGACAATGCTCTCGCCGAAAACCATCAACGGCCTCTACAAGGCCGAAGTGATCCACCGTCGAGGTCCATGGCAAAACTTCGAGGCCGTCGAGTTCGCCACCCTCGAACGGTCTATTGGTTCACAACCGCAGGTCGCTGGAGCCCATTGACAACATACCGCCGGCCGAAGCCCCGCAACGCTACTACGCCATGCTGAACAACAGGCCATGGCAGTATAACCTAAACGGCCTCGGGCAATCCCGGGGCGGTTCAGATCGCCGACAGCCCGGAGAGGTCGATCGAGCTGGCTGGCAATCTTGAAGGACGATTACTTAGAGCCAGAGTGCGGTGCGGTGCTCGAATTAGTCGACGGGCTAGCACCGGTGGTCGAGGGTGCATCCTGCTTCGAATCCGATCCCCCTCGGTGCATCCGGCCGCCCATCCTGTCGTGGTCGCTTTCCATCCCCTTCCGGCCCATCCTGCTATGGCCCATGCCGTCCCGCATCATTCCGTGTCCCATGCCTGGCGCTGGCTGGGCAGGCGCAGTCTGCTGAGAGGGCGCATCCTTTGGGGTATCCGGGGTCTGCTGCTGGGCCGAAGCCACTGCCGACGAGTTAAGGGCAATAGCCAAGCCGAGAGCCGCCGCGAGGCTCCTTTGACCGATTGTCTTCATCATTCCTCTCCCACAACGTTCTGCTGCCGGTCTCGATAACCGGCAGTCACCACCGTATGGCGCTCCGCGGACCGCGGTTTGACCAAGGTCAACTTGGCGAACGCATGTTGTGGGAGATTTTTCGGATCCCACTGTAATAAAACGATCTTCCAATGACGTTATTATAATGCTGCCGCAGCAGGTGCTTTTGCTCGCGGTCGGCGGCCGCTGGTGCAGGGCTGCACGGGTGCACTCTTGTCGAACTCATTGAGCCGACGTTTTGGAACAATCGTCGAATGGATGTTGAAGCTTCGGAGGACATAGGCGCAGCCAGCGCTGGTCATCGCGAAGGCAAGCCATAAGATAGTGGCTTTGAATTTCGGGCCAGCATGCTGATTCTTTCAGCATTCCTCCAAACGTATTTGCCCCCAGTCCTTGATCTGGCTCAACCCACATTCGCGACGCATCGGGTTGATTGCTGGTCAATCAGACGCCCGTTTTGATTGTTCCCATTCGGTCAATAGGAGGGAGAAACATGAATATCCTCAAACTGTTATTTGCCGCGAGCGTCTTGTCCTTTGTTGCGCTTCCCGCGATGGCGCAGTCGAGCCCCGAAGAAGGGAAGGGCGGCAGCCACCACTACTTTGGTGGAGCCAAGTCCGAGGTCCCGCATCACATAGGTCCCAAGAAGCAGAGGACTGGCTCGAAGAAATCCGGTCCGAAGGGAAGCCATCATTACAGCGGCGGCCCGCGTGAGCCCCACCACATCGGACCAAAGTAACAGCAATTGGACTGAGATCATTCTGCATGATCGCGGCGCGATCGCTTCGTCTCAGCGTGGCAATTCCTTAATGTACTTTGCGACGTCAGTTCAGCGTCGCCTCTTGGCCCGTCTCCGGTACGACGCTGCTCCACCGCAATTCGTTCGCGATGCGGACACCGCCTTCAGCTCTCCACAGGTGAAAGGGGAAGAGCCGGCTTGTGAACTTGCGTTCGTTGGCATATCGGGCGTCTTGGATAGGTGACCTTGCCCTATAATCCGGTTTGAAGCGGCTGCTGGCCGACGCCATGCTGGACAACGCGGCGCTTTAAGGCTCTGTTGGGAAGAGATGGTGACGCCCGCGGCCAAGCGGATATGTACGGTCGCGGGAAAATCGATCTGCGTCAAGCTAGGTTGATCGGCGCAGAATAGTCGGCGCTGCACCAGACTTGCGTCAGAGCCAATTTTGCACACGATGACGTAATTGCGGTCGGCGCCCGCGGCACGAAAGGTCCGCTATTTTCAAGCCTTCCGCAATCTTACGAATCGGAGGGGCTATGAAGCAATATGTTGGGCTGGGTGTCTCGCAGAAAGAAACGTGAGTATGTGTGGTCGACGAGGTCGGTCAGGTCTTGTTCGAGGGAAAGGCCAAGTCCGCCCCCACGGCGCTCACGGCACTGCTTCGCAAGCGAGCTCCACACGCCGAGCGCATTGGTTTCGAGACGGGGCGATGGCGAGTTGGCTGTGGCACGAGCTAATGACAAAAGACCCTCGTCTCTCACGTTGACTTGCGGTTTCAGTTGCAATCCGTCCGAGCTGATCTGGGGAGAGGCCTTGCGAACTTCAAATTGGGTTCTCGCCTTCGCTATGTTGCTCCATACATCGGGGTGAGTTGGGATCGCAAGGTAGGATAAACGGGCCGCGATCGCATTAAGAAATCAGAAGCAGCCGTCCAGCGTAAATTTCGCGGCCGGAGTCTGGCTGTTCTGGTGATCGGAGCACGAACCGGCAGGAAGATACGGTTTGCGATTTCGCTTATGTTGCCGCTCCTTGCCGCATCCACCAACGCTGTCGCCGGCTCCACGATCTCCGATAGGAGGTGTTGGCCGAGCGGAGTGGGCTCGGCGCCTAAACCCGGCCAATCCCGCCGGCTTTCGCCCCTCAGCCCCCATATTGGGGAGATAGACGCAAGAAGCCGCGTCGCCGGTGAGTGAACCCAGGAAAGCAGGGGCCCCGGCCGCCGCACCTTGGATGATCTCAGGACCGCCTCGGACTCAGGTCGCATGAAACATGCGACGGACCGCTCTCGCGAAGCGGGTCACCACGTAGGCGTCGAAAGTGTAGTTGATGATTTTCCGGACCAGATGGCGACGACGACCTCCTGAATCGGCAATCGGTAAAGGCCCGCGGCCGCCAACATGGGTAGCTTTGGAATGGGGAGCGGCAGCGCCATCAGGCCCAACAGTGCGAGCGGACCATATCGCGAGATCCTGCCAGAAGCCTGGGCCCAGGCGCGCGTACTCGCCAAATCCGGATATCGTTCCGCCAACAAACTCCAGCCTAGATGATGGAAGGCGAAATAGAATCCAATCGCCGCGAGCGAACTTCCTGTCGCGGCCCACGCCGCTACGCTGATCCAACGTCGCCTGTTGGTCAGCGTGCCAACGACGACGAGCCATTCGACGGGCACGTCAGCGTGATCGTAGCCAGGAACGACAGAGCGCCCAGAAGAGGCGCAAACTCCGGCCGGTCCCCTGGCGGACGATCGATGCCAGTGCTCGCCTGGTCATCGCGTGCACAATCATTCGAAATCCTATGATCGCCTGGGTGGCGCGAGAGCCAGCGACCGCCGGTCCCGCAGAGGCATGGGCGGACCATCGCGTTCGGTTCCGGGGGCACCATCCCTCAAGGAAGCTGTTGCGCCCAGCGCAAGGTGGAGGAAATCGAAGGTCTGATTTTTGATGCACATCAAGGAAGCGAGCGAAAGTCGGCGTACGGCTTGTACGACAACGGGCTGCGCGTCTTTCCTCAGGGCAGGTCACGCCGACTAACCGTATCGGGAGGCCAAGCGTGACTTTACGATTGTCATTCCTCGGCGGAGCCGGGACAGTTACAGGATCCAAATATCTACTCGAGAATGCGGATCACCGGCTGCTGATCGATTGCGGGCTCTTTCAAGGCTTCAAGGAGTTGCGGCTTCGGAATTGGGTGCGTTTCCCGGTGGATCCGCGCCGGATCGACGCGGTTCTCCTCACGCATGCTCATCTCGATCACACCGGTTATCTGCCGCTCTTGATCAAGCAGGGCTTCGAGGGGCCGGTGTTCTGTTCCTCGGCAACAGCGGATCTATGCAAGGTCCTGCTGCCGGATTCCGGCTACCTGCAGGAGAAGGATGCGGAATTTGCGGACCGGCATCAATTCTCCCGGCACAAGCCCGCGCTGCCGCTCTACACCTTGAAAGACGCCTTGAGTTCTCTGGAACAGTTGAGGCCCGTGGAATTCGGGCAGCCGCTGGATCTGCCCGGAGGCGGATCTGCCGTGCTTCGACGATCAGGTCATATATTGGGCGCGGCTTCGATCCAGCTTGCCTGGAACGGTAGAACACTCGTCTTCTCCGGCGACCTCGGCCGATACGGCGACGCGACCATGGTCGATCCTGTTCCGATCGCGCACGCCGACTACCTCGTCGTGGAGTCCACCTACGGAAATCGCCGGCACGACGTGACGGATCCCGAGGATGCTCTCGCCGAAGTCATCGGTCGTACGGTCGGAAGGGGCGGGACCGTCATCATCCCGGCATTCGCCGTGGGGCGGGCACAAAGTCTCCTGTATCACTTGCATCGCCTGAAGGCTTCCCGACGCTTGCCGGACATACCGATATTCCTCGACAGCCCGATGGCCGTCGACGCGAGCAGGATCTTCTGCAGGCATGCCGCCGATCATAGACTTACGGAGCGCGAATGTCGCGATGCCTGCGCCGTCGCGCACTACGTCCAGAGCATCGACGAATCGAAAGCCCTGATGGCAAAGTCGATGCCGAAGGTGATCATCTCGGCCAGCGGAATGGCCACCGGCGGCCGGGTCCTGCACCATCTGAAAAGCTACGCGCCAGACGGCAGGAATACGATTCTGTTCGCGGGCTTCCAGGCCGGAGGAACGAGGGGCGCGTCCATGGTGGCCGGCGCCGACAGCATCAAGATCCACGGACAATACGTGCCGGTTCGTGCGGAGGTAACGAACCTGGAGATGCTCTCGGCCCACGCAGACGCGGACGAGATCTTGAGGTGGCTGAAGGGCTTCAAAATCCCGCCACGCCAGACATTCATCACGCATGGGGAGGCCAGCGCATCCGACGCCTTGCGCAAGCGAATCGAAAAGGAACTGGGTTGGACCTGCGCGATGCCCGATCACGGCCAACAGGTAGATCTCGCATGAGCGGAGCTCGGCAGGTTGACCGGCCGCAAGATGGGCATCGGGTCCGCGTCCGTCGCCTGGGCGTCGACACGCAGTTCGAACCCGTCGTCTTCATGCACAAGGAGTGCGCGGTCTGCCGGTCGGAGGGATTCGTCGCGCACAATCGGCTGTTGCTGCGAGCCGGAGAGCGCCATGTCATCGCCACCCTGTATCAGGTCACCAACGACCTGATCGCACACGACGAGGCCGCATTGTCGGAATCGGCCTGGAGCCGGCTTGAGCTGAACGACGGAGACACCATCGCGATCAGCCATCCGGATCCGCTCATATCTCTGAGCCACGTCCGAGGTCGGATCTACGGTAACGAACTGAGCGACCGGGCGCTGCTTTCGGTGACCTCGGACATCGTCGAGGGGAAGTATTCCGACATTCATCTTTCGTCGTTCATCACGGCATGCGCGGCGCGTCCGCTCGACCATGACGAGGTTCTCGGACTGACCAAGGCGATGGTGGAGGTGGGCGATCGGCTGTCCTGGAACGCGGAGGTCGTGCTCGACAAGCATTCCGTGGGCGGTCTGCCCGGAAACCGGACCACGCCGATCATCGTTCCCATTATCGCGGCCCTCGGCCTGACGATGCCCAAGACGTCCTCCCGCGCCATCACTTCGCCCGCCGGCACCGCCGATACCATGGAAACGATGGCGCCGGTGGACCTGGCCATTGCCGACATTCATCGCGTCGTCGAAGGAGAGGGAGGGTGCGTCGTTTGGGGCGGCGCGATAAGGCTCAGTCCGGCCGACGACATCCTGATCCGCATCGAACGTGCCCTCGATCTGGACTCCGAAGGTCAAATGATCGCATCAGTTCTGTCCAAAAAGATCGCGGCGGGTTCGACCCACCTCATCCTCGACATGCCGGTCGGGCGGACCGCCAAGGTCAGGAGTCGTGAAGCGGCGGACGCTCTGTCGGCGGGACTGATCGCCGTTGCGGACGCGTTCGGGATCAAAGCAAAGGTGATTCCTGGAGACGGCACCGAACCCATCGGCCGCGGGATAGGGCCGGCGCTGGAGGCCCATGATGTCCTGGCCATTCTCCAGTGCTGGCCATCGGCGCCGCGCGACCTCCGTGACCGGGCCGTAGCCCTCGCCGGCGCGCTGATCGAACTGGGCGGACTGGCAGAGCACGGACGGGGAGCGGCCATGGCAGCCCGAACGCTCGACGATGGTCGCGCATGGGCTAAATTCCAAAGGATCTGCGAGGCCCAGGGCGGCATGCGTACGCCGCCGGTTTCGAGCCATCGCCAGCCACTTGCCTCGGTCAGAACAGGACGCGTGGTCTCGATCGACAACCGCAAGATCGCGAAGCTCGCAAAATTGGCAGGTGCGCCCGAAGCCAAGGCAGCAGGCCTCGAACTGCACGTGAAGCCGGGTGCTGCCGTATCGATCGGACAGCCTCTTTGCACGGTGCATGCGGAGGCGAGAGGCGAACTTGCCTACGCCATGGACTATGCCGCTGTGAATCCCGACATCATCACGGTCCAGGAGCGATGAGCCAGACTCTGCTTATTCCGATGCCCGACAACGAACGATTGGCGGGGCGGCTTGCCGACCAGCTCGATTGCGGAACGGGCGAATTGATCACGCGGCGATTTCCGGACGGGGAGACCTATCTTCGTTTCAACACCGAGCTCGGCAAGCGATCGGTTGCCATCGTCTGCACGCTGGCGCATCCGGACGAGAAGTTCCTGCCCCTCATCTTTGCCGCCGCGACCGCGCGCGAGCTCGGCGCCTCGAAGGTCGGACTCGTCGCTCCGTACCTCGCCTATATGCGACAGGACCGCCGCTTCAATCCCGGCGAGGCGGTGACGTCCCGGCAGGTGGCGCATCTCATCTCCCAGGCCTTCGACTGGATGGTGACCGTCGACCCTCATCTGCACCGGTACGGCGACCTGAGCGAGATCTACTCGATACCTACGCGCGTCGTTCATGCGGCTCCGCTGGTTTCGCGGTGGATCAAGGAGAACGTCGAGAAGCCGCTCATCATTGGTCCGGATAGCGAGAGCGAACAGTGGGTGACGGCGGTGGCAAGCGACGCCGAAGCGCCTTATTGCGTCCTGCAGAAGGTCCGTCACGGGGACCGGGACGTCCGGATCACGCTTGGGAATCTCGACGCCTGGAGGGGACGCACGGCCGTGCTGGTCGACGACATCATTTCGAGCGGGCGCACGATGATCGAGGCCGTCCGGCTGCTCGCCGCGCAGGGCTGGCCGCCGCCGGTCTGCATCGCCGTCCACGGATTGTTCGCGGATCGATCCGACGAACTGCTCGTCGGCGCCGGCGCGCGGGTCGTGATCACGAATAGCGTCGGTAGCGGGAGGAGCCAGATCGATATCGCGCCTCTGCTCGGGGAGGCGATGGGGGCTCTCGCAGACCTCGGCCCGCCCGATAGCGCGGGGCGCCGGCCGCGCCCTCACGGATCATGAAAACGCGTCGCTCTACGCCCGGGCCGGTCCAGCCTCACATCCTCTTCATGGGGGCGCTGCCCGGCATCAGCACCACGCCGGAGACCGTCTTGCGCTGTTCGGCGGTGAGGAGGTTGGCAGCTTCGCCGACCGCGCGTACGAATGCGAGCCTCGCGTCCGATTTGATCTTCTTGATTTCGCGCACTTTGCTTCGATGACGGCCGCGTCCAGTTGCTCGGCAGCGATGAGCATCCAGAGCGCCTGTTCGGCTTCTTCGGCCTTCCGCTGGGCGGCATATTAATCGAGAAGCGTGCGCTGCTTTATCGAGTTCAACGCGCTCGATTGCTCGAGGCGAGCCGAGGGACGGCGTCGAGGTCGAGACGCCGCATTGGTATCGGCAGCACCGGGGACGCCGGGTGAGGGAGAGCCCGTCGCCGGGGCGGGGTGCTCGTCAACCGATCGATCAGAGCGGCCGCCCGGCGCATCCCGGAAAGGTAAATCGTCAGCATGGCCACCGCGAACACCGTAACCAGTGCCATCGAGACGACATGAAGACATAGACCGATAAGTTCGACGGGCTCTGCCGGCGCCAGATTCATCTCTCCCTTGAACTAGTCCAGTGCGATCTGCCGCGGTGGCTTTCCGCCAGCGAGAGATCGAAAAATCGTGTTACCGCTCTTAACC